>JANRLT010000021.1 GCA_033762255.1 Pirellulales bacterium
CGGCGCGCTGGCGCCCTCCCCGCTCACTTTAACTCGATGCGAAAAATCCAAACCGTGGCCACGTTAACAGACGTTGACCTAGCCCCACTCCCCATAAACCACAACCCGACTTTGTTCTGTTTACGCTGAACCAGTACAGACGACCCGCGACGAGGGGTAATAACTGTGCCAAGTCTTCATCGAGATGCGTGGCTTGCGCAACCAAGATGACTATATCGTGCGCGTCGATTTCAGCTAACGCTAATTCCGTGGTTCGGGAATCGGAATCGCGCAAGATACCCGGAGTATCGACTAATGTGAAATCATGCACACGGTAAACTTCGCATGCAATCGTAGACCCGCGGTAATTCTCGCTACGGGAAGATTTTTGCGCTAGAGCAGTCGCTAAGCGGGTTTTACCCACGCTTTCTTGTCCAATGAGCACGATGGAACGGTGGACATTTAACAAAGATTCCATAAATGTATGAGCGATGGATTTACTTGGAAATTCTTAACAAAGGCAGTCTTGCCCGCAACAGGACAAATCATCTAAATACATTCCCCATTTGCGATAGTTTTCCAGAGGTTGCGTATCGTGTCCCAATCGATGCGCGATGGCGCTTGCAACAACTGCAAAACGTTGGCGATACTTATAAATAAAACAAAAGATGTGGTTATCATGCCGCACACCGGGCCCCACTAAAAACAGATTTGAAGACAGTGTGGATTCGTCATCTTTGGTCAATTCGGGATAGCGATCTTGACGCCACGCAAAATGTTCCGATACAAGTTTTGCACTGCACTCAAAACCCGTAGCCAATAGCGGGGCGTGCTTCGCGCGATATTTGTATCCTTGGCTATCGGTCAGCATGAAACTTTTGTCATGTCGGACAACGTTACAAATATCCACTCCAGAGATCCATTCCCATGATTTTTGTCTATTGAGGGCTGATAATCGATCCAACGTATAGGGAGATAAGCTTTGACTGGGGTCACTGGAGCTTACATCCGGTCGCGCCTGCCGTTCAAACAAACGAACCTTTTTCCCTGTGGTTAATAAATTGATCACGGCGTCCATGCCACTTTCATATCCGCCAATAATTACGGCGTCTTCCACCGGATAGCTGGACCATGCGGTAACCCGGCTGGTGTGCAAACAATGCTCCGACCCCGGAAAGGGAGTTTCGCGGGGATATTGAAATTCACCCGCCGCCCAAACCAAGTGACGTGTGGCAAATGCGCCGGAATTTGTCTTAATTATCCATACTCCCGGCTTATCAGATTTTTCGATGCCGCGAACCTCAACACCCAACTTGACCGGCTGCTGAAAATGACTAGCAACTGCTTGCAGATAGGCGGCGTATTCCTTTCCCGTGGAATGTTCCGTCCCTAGTGAGTAACCCGGCGAAGTTCCTATAGCAATTGAATTGAGGTCCAACATGCCAATTGAATTAGAAGGGAATGAAGGAGTTATCAATCTCATTTCCCGAGGCCAACGAAGAAATGAGCCACCTACTTGGTATCGTTCTAAAATCAGGAAATTTGCAATCCTCAGCTCACGCAATATCACTCCCAGACCTATCCCCGCAGCTCCCGCGCCGACAATTATCACATCATGAATATGCTTTTTATTTGGGAACATCTTCAGTAAGTGTGAATTGGAAAAGGCTATTGGGTAGTGAATGATTATTGTTTTAATTGTCGATCATGAGATCGTCCTTGTTAGAATTAGTCGCAATAACCCAACCCGGAAAGGGATCTTCCAGGCTTAGCCATTCGTCCGGGCCGCGTGATAATTCTTCCGTAGTGAGCAGACAACGGTCCAAGGCGGTGATCATTTTCTCAATCGGCATTTTGGAGCCGATAAACACCAGTTCTTGCCGGCAATCGCCGTACGGTTCTTGCCAGTCGTTGGTTAAAATTTCAGCGATGGTATCCTCGTCCGGCCACTCCGTCCAGGGCGCGGCGGCCAGCCATTTCCCTCCTGGCTGCAAACTGCATACTTTGCCAGCGCTAGCCCAAATGGCCGCATATTCCGGGCGAGTGGCCAGCCAGGCAAAACCTTTTGACCGTAAAATCCCCTTCATCAACGGGCCGCGGACGAACTTGTAAAACTTCTTGGGGTCAAACGGCCGCCGCGCGCGATAAACAAAGCTGTTAATTCCATATTCATCGCTCTCGGAAACATGCTCCCCCCGCAGCACTTTTAACCAACCGGGGTTTTGGTTGGCGATTTCGAAATCAAAATGGCCCGTGTTGAGAATGAGATCCAAGGGGACACGCCCATGGCTGGCGAGAAGAATCTTGGCCCGTGGATTAAGCCTGCGCAAGATAGTCTCCAGATAACCCACATCATCAGGCGCCGCCAGATCCGTTTTGTTAACCACGATCACATCGGCGAATTCCACCTGTTCAACCAGCAATTCCACGATGCTGCGGTTGTCATTTTCGTCCAGGCCAATTCCCCGCTCGGCCAATTCGTCGGCGGTACAATATTCATCCAAGAAATTACAAGCGTCCACCACCGTGACCATTGTGTCCAGTTGGGCCAGATCACCTAGGGATTGGCCATCTTCCCCGGCAAAAGTAAACGTCTCGGCCACGGGGAGCGGTTCGGAGATTCCAGTCGATTCAATCAGCAGATAATCGAAACGGCCATCCCTGGCCAATGCCGCGACCTCTTGAAGCAAATCTTCGCGTAATGTGCAGCAGATGCATCCGTTTGACATTTCGACCAGACGTTCCTCCGTGCGGGAAAGCGCCGCTTCCCCGCCCCGAACCAATTTGGCATCGATATTGACTTCGCTCATATCATTGACAATGACCGCCACGCGCATGCCATCGCGGTTTGAAAAGACATGATTGAGCAGCGTAGTTTTTCCCGCGCCCAAGAATCCCGATAGCACCGTCACAGGCAACCGCTTCATAAAAGTTCCTTTTGGCAAACACCAACAACAATTTAAATACGCTGACTGGCGACCTGAGTGGCTCCGCCTGACAGGAGGTTATGCAGGGAGAGAGTACCTGATGAGGCAGTCCCAGCCGCCAGCCAGCGCAGCTCAACTACATGGATGTGGTTCGCGCGTAATTGTTACGGGTAATTACAATACTGGCCGCAACCGTGACAAATACGCCAACCCCCGCCAGCGAGATCAATCCCGGCTCCGGAATGGGCCGCAAGACAAAGCCCCGCGTTACTTCGCTACCGCCCGGCGAAGCAATATATCGCCCATAACCGGTGATTTCGCCATGGGTGTTAATCGCGCGGGCTTCGAGCAACTTGGTCCAACCGACTGACCCGGCCAGTGAAATTTCACTTGGGGGCAGCAGGGTCAGTAGTTCCGTGGCCTGATACCCCCCCAGTCCACCGGAAAAAGGGGTCCACAAGAGCGCTTTGTTATTATTGGAAGAATCCCCTTCCGTCGCGCCGGCGTAACCCACAATCCAGTTATTCGGGCCGATATCCAGGGCCTCGGTCCGGGTATTTGTGGGCCCAAAAAATCCAAGTGAAGTTAATCCGGTGTCCCCGGGCTGGTAGATAAACGCCGCTTCGTCGCCAAAATTGGCGGAAAACGTCATCCTGCCGACGGCCACGCCCGCATCATTGATCGATCGCGCCAAACTACTGGTCCCGGCGGTATTACGGCTATCAATGCGAGTGACCGTGGTGTAGGGATTCCCCTGGCTGTCGGGGGTTCCCGCATTCCAGATTACCGCACGATTACGCGCGGTTGGTGTACCAGCGTCGTCCGGAGTCTGCGAAAACCCGGTGATTTGCTGGAATTCGTTAACGTCATAGGCGACGCTCCAACTCGCTCCCGGTAAAAAAGGCAAGCCGTTGATCGCAGGATCGAGTTTGTAAGCTACCAACGATTGATTTGGATTCACGTCGTACCAAAACGCCCGGCGGGGGTTTTGATTGGTCAAGAAGGCATCGCTGCTGCCGTTACCGACGACGCGATTCAGATTGTTAATCGACTGGGCAAATGCCCGGCGTCCCCCGACGCTATTAAAAGGCTCGATTACCGCTAAAAATTGATTAGTATTGGCATTGAACACAATACCTCGATCATATGGGACGGAGCCTGTGCTACTACCGGGGGCGGGCGCGCTGTAGCGGCCCACTCCGACGATGATTTTGCCGTCGTTGATAGCGTGTCCTTCGCTGGAAGTGACGGCGGTGGTGTACGCCGGCAGTCCGATATTGGTGGAAGGTGAATTCACACCATCATAAAACAGACCGCGCTGAAACCCACCGGTAAGATTGTCATAACCTGCGACTTCCCCATTGGCGTTCAAGCCGCGGGCTTGGTTGGAAAGTCCGGAAACCGTTAAGGGAACGGGGAAAATATTGTATAAGGGGGCGGCCGTGGCAGTGACTGTCACCGCACCTGTTACAAGTAAAAGTCCGCAAACCCGCCTAATTTTCTTTGCCAAATAGCTCTTTCCGGCAACTACCGTTGCCATCGCGCAGATTCCTAAAAGCCAATAAACGCCCGGTTCAGGCACTGGCACGCTCCCCATGCCAAAGAATATTACTCCCGGATTTGTGCCCACGAGTGACCAAGTGCCCGCATCCAAGTCATAGCGGGCAATCCCGCCCAAGCGCAAATCGGGAGTGACGGTGTCGCCGTCATGATTCCAAAAATTGACGCTGCCAAAGAGTGAGTCAAATTGCCCGTCGTTATTTTCGTCCACGCCAGCCAGGGCGGAGTATCCGGAATAACGTCCCGCATCATTGCCATCCACGGCATCGGGCGCTCCAATGACAGCCGCCATGCCGTTGATGACGTTGAGTCGAATTAAATTTTGTCGTCCCGTTTCCAGATTGATTCCATAAAGATGGTCCCCAATCGAACCCAGGCTTATCACAAATGGCTGGGCGGTACCCGCGGGCAAGCCAAAGTGGCTGTCCAAATTCATCCCAATCTGCCCTGCGGGACCAATAGCCGTAGCTAATCCCGTAACGCGGTCAACTTGGTACAATTGCCTATTCCCAGAGGTCGTCACCACGAACGCCCGGCCGTCGGCCAGCACGTCAAAGGCGGTAGCATTCACGCCAGCCGGCCCCCCCACCGCGGTGGCGCCGTTACTTACAAAGGGATTTACCTTAACCAACTGTCCGGAATTGAAACCGAGCAAACCATCATTCGCCGTTCCTCCCAAGCCCGCAGGCGTGGAGTTGGTCCAGATAGGTAACGGCGTCGCGATCCCGGTGTTGGTATCGATCGAGTACATCCGGTTTTCACGCACATCATCATGCGTTCCCGGGGTATTTTCGATGAGTAATTGACCAGAGGCATAAATTGTCGCCCCGGATGCGACTGGCATGGTGAATAAACAGAGGGACATGACAACAACTGTCATTCCCACATGGCACAAGTTTTTCACAATAGCGTTCTCCTAGATGAAAGATAGCAAGCGAGAAGACCAACACACTTTTTTGTAAGAATCACGTCAGCTGGCGCTTTTGCGGCATAATCCGTGGAAAAAAGCCAATCCCGCGAGAACCACGCAGACAGCAATGCAGATGGATGGTTCGGGAATCGGCGTCAGCACAAAGCCCTGATTTACGCCATTAAACGTTCCCTCCCCCACGATCTGTCCGGCTTCGTTGATATCGTACGCCCGCATGAGCGTCCAACCACTCCCCGGCGGCAAGAGGGTATTCAAATCGACCAGCGACCCGCCATGCCAGCCAAAAGCGCGGGAATTGTTTGCCGAATCCGTGGAAATTCCCACGACGGTGCCGCTTTCATTCACTCCATAAGCCCAGCCGGAGGTTCCGCCCAAAGTGCCAATATCATGAATCTGATCGAGTGTATCCCAGTACACAGCGCGGGTTAACCCCGACCCTCGATCCGCCGCCCCTACGATCATTCCCGCGTTATTGATATTCTGGGCATAACTTTGGGTAAAAAGCCCCAGCCCAGGTAACCCTTGGGAAGCGGGCGTACCCAGGTTGACCATGCCGCCGCTCATCGTCCAGCGAAATCCGCGGTCCGTGCCGTGGGAGTCGGATAGCCCCGCAGAACCGACGACGACCCCCAGGTCATTGATTCCCGTGGCGTAGCTTCCCCCTTCGTACCCGTTGTAGGCGGGCACGGCATTGAATGGATCGTCGGGATGGAGCGTCGGAAGTTCAACTGTCCCTCCACCGGGAGACCAAACGAATGCGCGACTGAAATCGTTGGATGGCAGGCGCATATTGCCGACCATGTGGTTGGCGTCATTGATGCCAAATCCATTCCCGCGCGATCCGCCGACATTGCCCGCCAATGTCCAGCCTGTTCCGTTATGGTAGACGCCAAAATTACTGCCACCGGGTCCATTTGTCGCGCGACCGGTGATGTTACCAAGATTATTGATTGCCCAAGGCCGAATCGCGGTATGGCCTGTGTAAAGACCGAGATCGGTTAAACCCCCGTTAGTCCATAAAAATCCGGCGAGCGTGTTATTGCCCCCGGCATCACGAGAAACCCCCACGATGTGGCCAAAATCATTGATTCCATAGGCGATGCTACTGCTATCACCCGGCAAGGTACCGAGGGGCGTGACTAGGTAACCCGGAGCTAGCTGGCCATGAACGGAAGGCACCTGCAAGACAGCCAAAAAGGCACAGAGTGCCCAGAATGTGAATTGTTTATATCGCATGAGCGTACTCCAAAATAAGAAGGCATACCTGCAACTCGATTGCAATAATGATGATATACACTTGCAACTAATTTGCAATAACTAAAATTGGATTTTTTCTCTAGATATTAAAATTTTACGCAACTATTGTAGGCCAAATGCTTTACGCAGACGCGCATAAGCCCGAGTCACATCCTGCGCGTATTGTTTGGCTTCCTGGTAATCCCCTTCCGCGACGGCGTGTTCAAGCAGTTCCAGTTTGTTACGCAAGACCATCGCCTTATAACGCTGAAAATCAGTCACGTTGCCAGTACGTAAATAGGCTCCTACTTGCAACCGTCGGGTCCAATCATCTAAGTGTTCCTTGTGATACTCCAATTGTTCCAAATCCATGGCAACCGCTGCGCTAAATAACTCCAGCTCGTAGTTTTTCATTTCCTGAAAACAGGCTTGTACGGGGGGATAATACGAATAGCAACCAAAAACACTGAACAGTACCAAGCCTAACAGGGCCACACCGCCAAGTGCGGCGGGTGGCAGCACGACATCGAAGCGGTTCTTTTGTTGTTTAACAGGTTGAAGCTCGCTAAGTTTTGACTCCCAGATTTCGCGGGGGTCGACCCAGCGTAGAATCCCCCCCAGAATGACCAAAAGTCCATACAATCCCGCTACCGGCGCATCCGGGGAACGGAGTGCCTCGGCCATGCTGGAGCTGAATTTTTGCAGCACTTGGGGATTGCCCTGGTGGAACGGACTGCAGTACATATCAAACGCATGGGAGTGTCCCGCGGGATCGACTTCTTCGGGATAGAGGGGCTTTTCCAGGGAATAGGCGATACACCAAACTACAGAGATGAGAATAACCATAAAGACCAAGCCGCGCCGCCAGCCGTAATTCACACACATCCATAAAATCAGTCCGAGATTTAGTCCGGCCCCCAGCGTTAACAGGACAAACCCCGCCCCGATGCTATTGCCGTGCTGAAACATTGACCCCAACTGCCACATCGCCGTTAGCGGCGTGACATATGCCGGAATCGCAACCATCGTCATATTTAGGGGTGCCCGGGGATTATCATGCTCAACCTGGGTTTGCAAGGCTCCGGGCTTTAGGGCAAAACTTAGCAAGGCCACTCCCAACAAACCGACGAATATAAATTTCAGGCTGGGTCCGGCGGCCTCCCGGAGAATGGCAAGTAAAATCGCCGCCAAGCGTTGCCAGCCATGCGGCATGAGAGGTGGCTCATTCTCGGCCAGTTCCGTTTGGGAAAAGATTTTGTCCCACAGCCCCCCCACGACGGTAACCACGGCCAAAGACCCCAGGGCGAAGGCAAAAATGACAAATGGCTCCGAAAGCGTCAAACCATACAGCAAAGAAAGGGGATTAAATAAAGGCGCGGTCATGGCAAAAGCGAGCGTTGTTCCTCCCGCCAATCCCGCTAAGCGTAAACGCCGCGCGACTGGCAAAACGCCCAGGGAACACACGGGAAGCAGCATCCCGATGAGCCAGGCCTGGGGCAATTCCCGCCAGGTCCCCGCCCCAAACAACAACCGGGTCCGGCGGTGCCCCAACAAGCGGTGCAATATTCCCGCCACAAACAGCCCGATAAGCAGTGTGGGACTGGCGGCTAATAAAGCTTGCAATATTCGTAATATTCCGCCCAATAACAGTTCCAGCATCGGGCCTACCTCCGAAGTAAGACAAAAAAGATAACATTTCCGCCCGCGTTAGGGAATTTCAGTCGCTTCCACGGGGCTGGTTTCATCCGTTATGACCATAGGGCGGTAAATGGAATTCAGCCAAGAACCATCCCGATCAATTTCCATGAGGGTTGACAACAGCGCCTGGATTTCAGCTTGCGGGTATGTTGGTGGAGCGGTGGCCGCAGTTGAGGTGTTAACGGTAAAAGTCCGCCGCCAAAGGGTAAAGCGGGGCAGAAGTTCCCGGGATTGACTAACAAGCTTGCTCCAGGATTCTTCGGGGAGATCACTCTCAGCGGCTAATTCCGGCAGCCAAGCCAAGAGGTCGCCTAGTTCCGCCGCCAAGTTTTGATTCGCTTCGTTTAGTGGAATAACGGTTCCGGATAACTGGTCATGACGCGCGCGAATCGCGGGTAACAACTGGCTAAAATCAGCCGGGCGATGCCCGGGGATTTCGTGTCCATGCTGATGTTCATAATCATCCTCCGCGGCTCCCTCGATAGCCGTGGTTCCGCAGCCCGCCGCCAACAACAAGCACCAGCAACAACTAGCCAGACGCAACGAGCGACCAGCGAATAGCGTCATGGTATTAGGAAACGTACGAAGCATGGAATTAGTTACCTCGCTGGATGATGGACAGGCACGGCAACGGCCGCCAAAAGGTCCGTGATAATTGCGCTCGAGCGTGAAAAGTCGCCAAACAATCTCACCGACAAAACCGCCGCGGCGGTGTTCTGGATGTCGTCAGGGATGACAAAATCACGTTTCTGCAAGAATGCCCAGGCTTGGGACAATCGCTGCCAAAGTAGCAACCCGCGCGGGCTAAGCCCCAAGGTAACCTGTGGATGGCTGCGGGAGGCCGCCCCCAGTTCCACCAAGTAGCGTTGCAAGGGGGGGCACACAAAAATCCGGGCCACATGCCTTTGCAGGGATTGAAGTTGTTCAATCGTAATCACGGGAGCCGCCGGTTTTGCGCTTTCCGTAAGGCTCCCCACATCCGCCGCCAACATCGCGCACTCGCTTTCAAAATCGGGATAGCCAATCGCCAATTTGAGCGCGAAGCGATCTAGCTGGGCTTCGGGCAATGGATATGCTCCATGGCTTTCCACCGGATTTTGGGTGGCTATCACAAAAAAGGAATCCGGCAATCGATGTTGTGTTTTATCGATGGTCACCTGTCGCTCGGCCATCGCTTCAAACAAGGCGCTTTGGGTGCGGGGAGTAGCGCGATTAATTTCGTCGGCCAAGAGCACATCGGAAAACACAGGACCGGCCAGAAACTCAAATTCGCGGGTTTGCTGATTATAAATGTGAAATCCCGTGATATCGCTGGGTAATAAATCGGGCGTGCATTGCACGCGGGCCAAATTCCCCCCAATCGCCTGGGAGAGGGCCTTGGCCAGCGTGGTCTTGCCCAGACCGGGTAAATCCTCGATCAGTAAATGGCCGCGCGCCAGTAAACAAGCCAATACCAATTCCGTGACATGGCTTTTACCCTTGAGGGCGGCATTCAAAGCCTGTCTCAAGCCGTCAGTCAACGTTTGATATTCACACCGGGGGGTGGATTCACCCGGCGTATTTTCCGGACTAATCAAGTATGGGCGATTAACAACAGAAGCCATGGTCATACGCGCGGTTGTCCCGGATAGGATAATTGTTTGCAGCTATTCAAGTCAGGCGCGGGGCGCTGCCCGTAAATGCAGGAGGGCCATAATAGATGCCCAAACTTGACCGGAGGAGCGCACCAAAGTAATTTTGCGACCGCCAGGCAAATGACGGTGAACCTAGGCGGGTCGGCGGCAATATCGCCTCGATTTCCATATAACTTGGCTTCCGCCTGATGACGAAACCTCGTTAAGGCCTGGGTGGCGCCGCGCTTCCAACGGGGCAATCTTGCCAACCATTGCTGCAAGGTTTCCCCCGGTAAACGGGGATAGTTCCATAAACGGGCGTGCGTTTCCAAGTATTGAATCGTGAGCAGTGTTTGCGCGGAGGTGGAACGGCCGGACAGGCGAATCCTCCATAACAGATAAATTGCCAATGTAACCATACGTTTTCGACACCATAGCACCCAACATAAGATGACTCCCGCCACGCTAAATATGCCCCCATGTCGCCATATCAAGGCCTGGATGTTGGACCGCAATTCCGCCAGATAACCGGTCCAGCTGCGGGGGGGAACTGCCAATTCATAGCCGGGCGTGGGTTCCAGCGCGATCCATTCATACCCATCGGGACTCACTTCACACCACACATGCGCATCGTTGGCGGTTACCTCTGTAAATTGGTCTTTAACTTGGTACTTTTCCGGGTGGACGTAATAACCGCCAACCACGCGTGCATCGTAATGCAATCTACGGAGCAAATCAGTGGCGGCGGTGGCAAACAGATAATCCGGCCCCCGTCGGGCTTCCAATAAAAAGTATTTGGCGGCGTCGGGGGTTTCTTCTGGCACCCGGGCCTGGAAATCAAGCTGGTAGTTATTACGCAAATAATCCCGCACGGCATTGATTTGCGCATACCCCCGGGGAAGCCCGCCCGCAATCTCCGTGGCCAAGGCATCTAACAAGGGATCGGGACGCCAATTTTGCTGTTGTAATTCATGGATCGCCCTGCTTTTATTTACGACTTTTGCATCCGTAGGAGGCGAATCGGTTTTAGTGAGTGCGCGATCAATATTTCCGAAAGCGGCCCATTTAAATTTAAGAATTTTTAAATCACTATCGCTCGGTAATGCCGACCGCAGGCGAAATGCCGTCAACCGCGGCACCGTCTCGCGCTGTAGGCTCAATTGTCCATCCGGGAGCCAGCGGAACAAATCCAAACGATCGACTTGCGGAACATGCACTCCGCGAAATTGCGCGGCTGTGGGAATCCGCGGACTGGTGTAATTTAAGGTAATTACCGTGTTTTCCTGGGCATGATACTTGGACATCCAGTCAGTCGTCTGATAAATCCACGGCTTATCACCCACTTTCTTTACAAACAAGCTAAGTTCCTGGGAAGCCGGAGGACCTAACCACGACCAGACGCGGCCATCCCAGGCGTTGTATGCCTCCACCCGCAAATGCAACGGCACGCGGCCATACACATGAAATATCGCCGTCGCCGAGGTATTTTGGGTGGCAGAGGATTGCTGCCGCGGCATGCGGGGACGAACAGTATTAAATTCCCGCTGGCTTTTTTCATGGGTAGTCAAATGCCGTTCGGACATGTCTGACGACTGGGGGGGCAGTGGCATTGAACGATCGTTTTTTACGATTTTTTTCGACGGTTCGTCATAACGATCATTGAAAACGTCGTACAGGCTGGGCGAGTCCGACTCCAAAAACAATTTTGTCTCCACGGGGCCAAAGCTATTCGCCTGCGTCTCGCCTCCAACCAGCAAGTCCCCGTCATTGATGCCAGATCGGGCAAATGGGTCGGAATCGCCGGTTCCCCCGGAACTGGCAATCCACTCTAAAAGAGGTCCCCGGGGGGCAAAATTTCCCACCGCCCAGCCGGTGCCCGCGCCAATCGCCAGGATTACCGCGCACACCATTAATCCAGGGAAAATGGGACTAACCCGTGATCTTTGATCGGTGGTTCCAAAAGACAATTTTTGCCAATATGTTCCCAACAGCCACTGCATGACCGCGATAACATATAGTGCAACCAAGATGCAGGTCAGCGGGGTGTAAAATAAGACAAACGCAAAGATTACCACAAACCAACTGCAGATAACGGCCAGGACGTGATATCGCGACTGAGTTCCCAGACAGTACAAACCCAGCATAAGATTGCGCAGGCTCGCCGCATGGCGTTCCTCCACGGCGGCACCCAAATCAACCCACCCCCGCAAGAACGGCTCGATTACCCAGGGCAGCAGCGTTATCCCGACCAAGCTCCAAAAAAAGCCCCAACGAGGCTCCGGCATTTCATCCGATTGCTCGCGCGTTGGCCTAAAACACCAAATTCGATAACTGGCAAGAGCCACCGCGGATAACACGGCTTCAGGCAAGGTAAACAGCCAACTTCCTTGGCGTTGGGACAGCACAAACTGTAACAGGACAGTCGCCGTTGCAACAATCCAAATTACCGGCGTCAGCATGCCGCACCCCGCTTTCCCCGCCATGACGAACGAAGCAACGCTTTCCAGAGTTCCGGTAGTTCAGTGGCCCAATCATCCGCCGCGGATAAATGCAGGGAATTGCCAAAATGCTGACAGTGCCAGCGGGAAGTTTTTTCCACGGACTTGGGTAGATTGTCGAATACAATCACCGCCATGGCCGTATGGCGGGTTTTTTCCGGCAAATCGAGGATACCATTTTCGGCACCGATACAAATTAACATGCCTGTCCGCTCCGCGACCGACTGCCGCAGCTTCAGGAAAGCACCATCCTCCTGATAATTCACCGTGCGATGCGCGGGATCCCAGCATGCTAATTCATCGCAGAATCTCTTCAGACCATCCGGGGAGGCGATAAATGATGTACGCCAAGACCCCAATTCAATGCGTAACAGGGCGTTTTTTCCGCAAAAGGTAAGCGCTATCGCCGCTAAAAGACGTATAGCCCCCTCCAATATCCCCCCGGGGATCGTTTAAGCCTATCAGAGATTCGGGCCGCAACACCCGCAATTCCACGACATATTGGGCTACCATCTGACGTTCGCTAACAATCAATCGATCCTGTTTGGCGGTTTGAGCCCAGTGCACGGCCCGCAAGCTATCTCCATTGCGATACTCGCGGGTTCCCACGCGTTCGCCGCTAGCACCCGGGCGGTGATTGTTGGCTGTCAATCCCGATAATTTGCAGCCTTGCGAAAAGTCTGGACAAACCAGGGGCAACGGTTGGGGCCATGCCAGCAGGGTCTGCTTTACTCGAATTGGTTTACGACATTTCCATAAACCAAATGGAAAAGCCGTGCTTATATGGAGTAGCGTCTGGGGATACTCACCACGTACGTTGGGTGTCCATATCCGGGTTTGCTTAAGGGTTGACCACCCCGACACATAATCCACCGTTCCATAAATCAACTGTCCCTGGTTTGGCAATAGCCGGTTTTCTTCCAGCAGCAATCCCCAGGCCGAGAATGGTCCTCTGTTGCGTATCCAAAGTTCATATTCGACAGGCTCCCCAGCGTTTCCTCGCCGTGAAGAAAATGCAAGTTCAACTTCCAAGCCCCAGAGCGACAAATATGGCCAAATCAGGGCGATCCCCAACACGGCTAAGCAGCACGCCGCCAAACTAAAGGCTTGCGGCGCAAGCATAAGTCCACAGGCGAGTGCGATGCCACCAATGCTCACTAAAACTAAAATGGGTTTCACTTGGCCAGACATACGCGCAACTTTGAGAGGCAATATTAATAGCCTAGAGACTCATCCATATTATCGCAATGAATGGTCACTTGCAATAGATTTGCGTATTTTTTATCGACTTTGGCTGGCTTTTGTAGGGCTAGCTTATAAAACATTACACCCTAAATGTAAATTAAAATCAAAATTTTTCTATTATTTTGTTCAAGTTTTATTTAGCCGATGATTCGGTTGTGGTAGGACAATTTGGATACCGCAAGGCCCCTACCCCAAACGCAGTTCCGACATCTGGCGCGATGGCATGGCGTGGACCAAGTATTTATGCGTCAGGCTGTCCGAAAGGCCCCGCAACCCCGTCGCCACGCGCGTCAGCAACCGGTCCAAATGCTGCCGACGTTGCGTGCGGTCGGTATCCAGCAGCTTTTCAATTTCGGCCAAGCGGACATGCGTCAAGGCGGATAGGATTGTCCGTTGTTCTCCCGTTAGCAAATCCGTGCCCAGTTCATTAGGCAAGTGATCCACATGACCAGACAATGCCGCCAGTTGGAAACCGACCGAACGGGGGTTGGTTTCATCGGTCAGCAGCAAATCCAACACCGCCCGCGCTTGCAGAATATTTAAATAGCGATTGCGATACGTCATGGAGCTATCGGCGATCTCCAACAGCGCTTCCAGGATGGCGGTTTCCGCTGGACGGGACGCCACCAGCGTCTGTGCCAATAAATTTAACGTATACAGCGCGCGCTCCATCCGACGGCCAATATCCAAAAATCGCCACGCCGGACCACGGGTCATGCTTTCCACCCCCAGACCGCTAAATGCCGACAGGGTGATGACCATTTGGTTGAGCATCCCCAGGACATCCGCCAACGACGCCACCCCCAACGGGTAGCCGGGCATCCATTCCAGGTGCAGGCGATTGAGAATCCGCCAACTATCGATAGAAATCCGGTCGCGAACGATGCTGGTCAAATCCTGGATATTTTGCAGCGTCTTGCGCAGGCCGTCGGGTTGCCGCTCGTCCAGGACATACGCCAAAATCTCTTGTTGCATGGCGGAATTGCGCTCCACCAGCGGCAGATCAAAATCTTGCTGCGGTCCACCGCTATTGCCGCCATGCAACGCCTTGAGCAAGGCGGGCAATTCCGGGGATCCACCCGGCGTGGTTTCGTCCAACAGCCGCGATATCGTCCCCCGCAACAGGCGGATCGCTCCTTCCGCCCGCTCCACATTGCGCCCCAGCCAATACATATTATCCGCCACGCGACTGGGCAAGTCATTTCCGCTGCGGCGAATGGTCAACGGCTCGCCGGCGGGATGCAACAAACTTACTGGCTTTACCGGTCCCGCGGCCAACACCCAAACGTCCTTGCTTCCCTGTCCGGCGTGAGTGGACTCGGCTAACAGTTGGTCGGCGTGCGAGATGCGGACCAATCCGCCAGGCAAGACGTGGTATTGCTCCCCTTTTCCCATGACAAATGCGCGCAGGCCCATGCGACCCGCCTCGATCGCGCCGTTGTTCCAGACCGGGACGGTGCTTCGTTCAATGATGGCCTGTCCGACAAATTGTTCGCCGTGGCGGGTGATTTTCTCGCGCAAAGCGGCTTTTTCGCTGGAGGATAAACCGCGCACCAGGATAGGTTTGGCCCGTGGTTCAAAGGCTGGCTTGATGATCAATTGATCGAGATTGGCCAGCACCTGAGTTTGACCGGCGGCGTCGCCACACCACCAACTCGGTATGCAGGGGAGCAATAATTCCTGGCCCAGCAGCCGCCGGGCCAAATGCGGCACCACCGCCTGAAACGCCGGAGCCTCGAGCAGGTTGCTCCCCAGGGGATTGGCGATGACCACATTTCCGCAGCGGACAGCGTGGGTCAACCCCGGAATGCCGTTGACCGTGCCGCCCGACAATTCCAGGGGATCGCAGTCGGGATCGGCGACGCGGCGCATGATGACATCCACGGGCAGCAATCCGCCAAGTGTCTTTAAAAAGACCAGATTATCGCGTACGGTAAGGTCTCCCCCCTCGACCAGGGTATAACCCAGATAACGCGCTAAATAGGCGTCTTCAAAGTAAGCGGGACTGCGGGGGCCGGGACTAAGCAGAACAATTCGGGGATTTTCACGATGGCGGGGGGCCAACTCGTGCAGGGCTTCGCGCATAATCAAAAAAAAGCCCGCCAAGCGCTGCACCTCGCAAGCTTGGTAGGTCTCGGGCATCATCCGGGACAGAACGATCCGGTTTTCCACGGCATAGCCCGCCCCCGCCGGAGCCTGCGTGCGATCGGCCAGGATCGACCATTCGCCCCCGGAATCACGGGCCAGATGCGCCGCATAAAACTGCAGATATTGCCCATGCACCACGGGCAAGCCATGCGCCGCCCGCAAATATAACGGATTTGCCAGGACAAATTCGGGGGGGATCAGTCCTTCAATGATGAGCCGCTGGGGGCCGTACAAATCGGCCAGGATTAAGTTGAGCAGGCGGGCCCGCTGGGCGATACCCGCGGCCAACCGGTCCCATTCCGCGGCACCCAACAGCAGCGGCAGGGGATCAAGTTCCCAGGGACGATCCCGCCCTTGGTTTTCGTCATAGACATTATAGGTGACGCCATTATCCCGCAGCATCCGTCGGGCTTGTTCCCAACGGCGGGAAAATTCCTCCCCCCCCACATGCCGCAGACAATCCACGAACTTGCGCCATGCGGGCCGTATCTCGCCCGCCGCGGTGGTGTATTCATCATAGCCCGTGGGGGGCGCGGGATACATCTCAAGGAAGGATCCCATCCGACTAGGATGCGGATTCTCGGTGGCGACATTCATGGAATCGGCTGGAAGCTCCTCCAGCTCCGACTAGCGTGTGGGGCAATCGGCCATGTGGGGGCAAACGACGCGTGGGGCACAACCGGCGCGCCCCGGGGCAAGCGACACATGCGGAACTTTCCCCGGAAAGTCCGGCATTTTACTCTCCCTGATAACGCAGGTCGAGTGTGAACGGGAATTTGCCGTTGGTTTGGGGCAACGGTAACGCCCACGGTCCGGTGGAATGCCCAAACGGCTGAAACCGCGAGTTACGGCGTGTTTCGGCGGCGTTGGCATTGATCGGAAAGTTATCATAACTGAGTCCGCCGGGATGCATGACATGCCAGGTGGCCCCCCCCAGCGAGCGTTGCGTCCACTGGTCGTACAGGTCAAACACCAACGGAGTATGCACGCCAATGGTGGGATGCAGGCAAGAAGGGGGGCACCACGCCCGATACCGCACGCCGGCGATGTATTCTCCCGCGACGCCGGTGGGATGCAGCGGCACGCGGCGGCGATTGCATAACAGCACATGCCGGGTGTCGGTCAAACCGCGGACGTGCACTTGCAGCCGTTCCAGGCTGGAATCCACATAGCGCACCGTGCCGCCGCCGCCAGGTTCTTCGCCCAGTACCAACCACGGTTCGATCGCGCCGCGAAAGTCTAATTCAATGCTGTCGTAAACCACTTGGCCCAGCCGCGGAAAGCGGAATTCAAAATGCGGCGCAAACCAATCCCATGAAAGCGGATAACCGGCACTCTGTAGGTCGCGGATGACATCGCGGAAATCTTGCCAGACAAAATACGGCAGCATGAATTTGTCATGCAGCGTGGTCCCCCAATGCACCAACTTTTGCTGGTAGGGCTGCCGCCAAAAGACCGCCACTAACGCCCGCAAAAGTAACTGCTGCGCCAGGCTCATCTGCGCGTGGGGGGGCATTTCAAACGCGCGAAATTCCACCAGACCCAGCCGTCCAGACGACGTATCCGGAGAATAGAGCTTATCGATGCAAAACTCCGCCCGGTGGGTGTTGCCGGTAAGGTCCGTCAGCAAATTGCGAAAGAGCCGATCCGTGAGCCATGGGGGGCAGGATCCGTTGGCGGGTATTTGTTGAAAGGCGATTTCCAGTTCGTATAGCTGCTCATGCCGCGCCTCGTCAATGCGGGGAGCCTGGCTGGTCGGCCCGATAAACGTTCCCGAGAACAAATACGACAGCGAGGGGTGATTGTTCCAGTAGGTCAAGATACTGCGCAGCAAATCTGGACGGCGCAAAAACGGGCTTTCCGCCGGGGTCGGTCCCCCCATGACCACGTGATTTCCACCACCTGTGCCGGTATGGCGACCATCCACCATAAATTTATCGGTTCCCAGTCGGCAAGCGCGGGCATCCTCATACAGGCCGACGGTGTTTTTGACCAACTCGTCCCAGTTGTACGCTGGTTGCAGGTTGACTTCGATCACCCCCGGATCGGGCGTGACTCGCAGGTGTGTCAGGCGATAATCATGCGGAGGATGGTACCCCTCGATCACTACGGGCAAATCCAGTTCGGCCGCGGTTTCCTCGATGGCGGTAATCAGCGCCAGGTAATCCTCCACCAATTGCAGCGGCGGCATAAAAACATGCAATCGCCCCTCGCGCGTTTCAAAGCACATCGCCGTGCGGGTAATCCAAGCGGCGGATTCCCCCATTTGCGGTTGGCGTGTTGCGCTGGGTGAGCGGGCGATTCGGGGATCCAGCCATGAACGCCAATGTTCCCGCGTGGGAGAGAGTCCATGGCCGCCATTACCTAAATACGCTTCGGTGGTTAATACCGCCGTACCCCCTTGTTCCTCCGCCTCAATGTCCAGTTCGGCGGACAACTCCGCCATGTCCATCGGTTGTCCCGCGTCCCCCGCGACCAGTTTCACCGTTGTTTTTGAACGGCGGGCATCTTCCCGGCCATTGGCATAGGGGGAATTTAACCCCTGCAGTGCCGCCACCTCGTTAAGGCTTAACCCACGACCGGCCTTAAAGCCGCCTGTTTGGGGCCAGGATGGACCACGGCGTTCCGCCAGTTGCGCATGACTGGGCAAGGTCCCGCGCGGAGCCGACGGGTCAAATTCTCCCTGGTATTGACGTTCGTTTTCCAACGCCCAGGGGATGGAATCCAGGGGCAGGCGAAAACCCATGGGGGAGTCGCCCGGGATCAAAAACATGTGTTCCCGCCGCAAGAACCAAGGTCCGCTGGCCCATTGCCACCCTTGGGCACCTAATCGGCGTTCAATGGGCAGGGCATAGCCGACGATCGCTTTCAAACCCTGGTCAAAAATCTTTGCGATGCGCTCCCGCTCAACTTTGTCTTCTACCTTGGAGTCCAGGGGGTCGACATTCACCGGCAAGCGGCGTTCCCGCCACAGGTAATACCACGAATCCTCATACCCCGCCTGCAAGTATTCATCCCCCACCCCCAGGCGGCGGGCCAGCGCCGCGCCAAACCTTTGGGCATCCGCGGCGGTGTGATTGTAGTCGCGATCCTCGTCGACGAGCAAATCGGGATTCTTCCAAATGGGCTGGCCATCGCGCCGCCAATAGCAACTGAGCGCCCAGCGGGGAAGTTGTTCGCCGGGGTACCATTTTCCCTGGCCATAGTGCAATAAACCGCCCGAGGCAAAGCGCGCACGGAGCTTTTTAATTAATTCGCCCGCCAGAATGCGTTTTGTGGGACCCAGCGCGGCGGTATTCCATTCCGCCCCCTCCATGTCGTCAATGCTGACAAAAGTCGGTTCGCCCCCCATCGTCAGGCGCACGGCCTGCCGCTCAAGATCCACATCGATCTGATGTCCCAGGGCCTCGATGGCGGACCATTGTTCCGGGGAATAGGGTTTGGTCACGCGGGGTGTTTCCAGCACCCGGGTGAGATGCATGGCAAAATCAAAAGTAGATTCACAAGGCTCAACCGCGCCTGTGACGGGGGCGGCGCTTTGCGGATCGGGCGTGCAAGCCAGGGGTATATGCCCCTCACCGGCCAACAGTCCCGAGGTGGGGTCCAGCCCCACCCAACCCGCTCCGGGCAGGTAGACCTCAACCCAGGCGTGCAAATCGGTAAAATCCTGCGTGGGTCCGGCGGGACCGTCCAGGGGTTGGACATCCGCGACCAGTTGAATCAAATAACCCGACACAAACCGCGCCGCGATTCCTAGCTTTCTAAGTATTTGGACCAACAGCCAGGCGGTATCGCGGCAAGAGCCGCTGCGCAGTTGCAGGGTTTCCTCGCAGGTCTGCACCCCCGGTTCCAGCCGTATGGTGTATTGAATGTCATGCTTGACCCGCTGATTCAGAGCGACCAAAAAATCAATCGTGCGGGCGGGCGTGATGTCCACGGTCGAGACATACTCCCGCAGGAGGGGCCCATTTTCGATCTGTTCCAGAAAAGGGCGAAGTTCCGTGGCCAACCAAGGCTCATAGGTCCAGGGGAAGTGCTCGATTGACTTTTCCAGAAAAAAGTCAAACGGGTTGATCACGGTCATTTCCGCGACTAAATCGACCGTTATTTGGAATTTTGCGGATTTTTCCGGAAACACCAGCCGCGCCTGGTAATTCCCCTGGGGATCCTGCTGCCAATTGATAAAATGCCCCGCCGGCTCGATTTTTAGCGAGTAGCTAACAATCGGCGTGCGGCAGTGCGGGGCCGGGCGCAATCGGACAATCTGCGGAAAGATTGCAATCGGTCGGGCATAGCTATAAGTCGTGCTGTGGTGAAGTGCGACACGGAGCGCCATGAATCAAACATCCGGAGGGTAAAAAGAGAATTGCGGCCGCGGGTCCGCTAAATCCGGGCCGTCGATCCTGGTGGAAGGGCCATAAAGTCTAGCACACAATTTGCAACGCGGCGTTGGGAATTAGCCTTATTCAGGTAATTCGTAATTCGTAATTGATTCAATACCGCATTCCCATAATCTGGCTTTGCGATTGAACCTGGCCATTGTTACGCACGTAGGCCTCGGGGGACAGAAAACAGTAGTAAATCGACTCTCCCACGTCGTTTAAGCGGGTTTGAAATCGATCGATAAATTCATGCATCCCGATCGAAATGATTTCCTTAATGCTGGTATAGTCTAAATCCGCCCGCAGTCGACCCAGACGCTGCTCGGCCTGATTGTGAAACGTTCCCAGTCGACTGCCGGTCACGGTCAATAATGACTCCTCGGCCCGCAGCATGCAAAAGTGGACCGCCCGCGGAAAGGACTTGTCCAACAACAAAAATTCCGCCACTTGTTCGGGGGTGATCCGCCCAAATGCCTTGCGATACATCTCCAGGGCACTCGCGCTTTTTAACAGGGCCGCCCACTGAATCGTGTCAATGGGCGTACCCACGTCATTAACCGAAGGGAGCAGCAGGTAGTACTTGACATCCAAAATCCGCGAGGTTTTATCGGCTCGTTCCAACAGGCGGGCCATCCGGGCAAAGTGCCAAGCCTCGTTATGGGACATGGTGGCGTCGGTCACCCCCTGCAAGAGGTGGCTGGCCATTTTTACTTCGTGAAAAAAATCCAGCGGGGTGTCCAGCAGTCCCCGCCCGGTAGCCGCGCCGCGCACCATCAGGTAAAACTTGTTGAGTTCCTCCCACATGGCGCTGCTGATCATTTCCCGCACGGCGCGGGCGTTTTCCCGCGCTTTGCGCAGGCAGGAAATGATGGAATTGGGATTCTCGTCGTCAAAGGTCAAAAACTCGACCACTTTTTGCATGTTTGGCGTGCCATAGCGGTCGGCAAAAATATCATGATCGCCAGTGGTCGAAATCAACGGCAACCACTGGTCGCCGTGTTCAATTCCCAAATCCAGGGCAAGATTAAAATTGACCTCCACAAAGCGGGCGACGTTTTCCGCGCGCTCAATATACCGACTCATCCAGAAAATCGAATCCGCCACTCGACTAAGCATGGAGGTGTAACCGCTCTCTCGAAATGTTGGGGGGTTTATCGCCGAGGGGGTGATTACCCCGCGGCCGTGGTGCGTGTTATTACCTAATGTTATCGCTGGAATCCCGCCGCCGACCCGTGTGGCATCTCCGCAGCCTTTGTCCGGCTAGACCCAACTTACCCTTAATTTTCAAACAAAAAAACGCCTAAGAACCATAACTTTTGACCACCCAGGTATCCTTGCTGCCCCCCCCTTGGGAAGAATTGACCACGAGCGATCCTTGCTTGAGCGCGACCCGCGTCAAACCGCCGGGAAGCACGTAAATTTCCTCGCCGTACAAAATATACGGACGCAAATCCACATGCCGCCCCTCCAACCGGTCATTAATAATCGTGGGAACGCGCGACAACGCCAGCATGGGCTGGGCGATATAATTACGCGGATTTGACCGGATCAAATCACGGTACCTGGCGTGTTCGGCGGGTGTCGCCTTTGGCCCCAGCAATATCCCGTAGCCGCCGCTTTCGTTGGCTGGTTTAATCACCAGATCGGCGATATGGGCAAGCACGTATTCACATTGTTCCGGCTCGCCGCAGATATACGTGGGGACATTGGGAATAAGCGGCTTTTCGTTCAAGTAATACTGGATGATCTGTGGCACATAGGCGTACACGGCCTTATCATCGGCAATGCCCGTGCCGGGGGCATTGGCCAGAGCGACCCGACCCGCCCGATACACATCCATCAGACCCGCCACCCCCAGGGCCGAATCACTGCGAAAAACCGTCGGATCTAAAAAGTCATCGTCGATCCGCCTATAAATCACATCCACCCGCTCCAGCCCGCGCGTCGTCCGCATGTAACAATAGCCATCTTGCACGATCAAGTCCGAGCCCTGGACCAACTCCACTCCCATCTGCTGGGCGAGAAAACAATGCTCAAAATAGGCCGAATTATAAATGCCCGGCGAGAGCACCACCACGTTTGGATCGTTGGCCCCCTCCGGCGCGATGTATTGCAGCATCGCCAAGAGCCGTTCTGGATAATCCTCGACCGGCAGGATCGAAACGCCGTTAAACACCTGGGGAAAGGTCCGCTTCATCACCTCGCGGTTTTCCAGCACGTATGACACGCCGGAGGGGCAGCGTAAGTTGTCCTCCAGCACATAAATCTGCCCGTCGCCGCCGCGAACCAAGTCGGTCCCCGTGATATGGCACCATATTCCCCGCGTGGGATGCATTCCCGCGCACGGTCCGCGCAGGGTCTTGCCGCTGCTGATGAGCCATTCCGGGACTACGCCGTCGCGAATGATCCGCCGCTCGTTGTAAACATCGTCAATAAACAGATTCAGCGCCTTGATCCGCTGCTTTAACCCCGCCTCGACGCGCTGCCATTCTTCAAACTCGATGATCCGCGGAACAATGTCAAACGGCCAGATCTTTTCGGTGCCAGCCTCGTGCCCGTAGACGTTAAAGGTGATTCCCATGTTAAGCAGGGCCAAATCCGCCGCCCTTTGCCGCTTTTGCAGCTCCGCGGGGGTAAAATTCATGATCCGCTGCGTCAAGGCCGCACTGGAAATACGCGGGCGGCCGTCCGCCTCAAACATCTCGTCAAAAAATCCGTCCGTGTGATAGCTGGCAAAAAACCCCTCGCCAATTGGCTCGCTGGTTTCCACCGAAATTCGATTCACGGGGGCTTCACGCACGTTTGACACCGTCATAATTTGCACCTGGGCGTGAAAAAGTTAAATGAACATCTAAGCGATCCGCGGGAGTGTGCGAGCAGGACACAGTTTTCCTGGTCCCGCTAGCCTTGGCGATGTCACGCAGCAATTCCCGATCGTCCTATTCACAATACAGACCCTAGGCGGTCCACCCAAAGTTGAGAATTGGCAAACTTTGTCGGGGAATGAAAAATCGCACATTTTTGACAAGTGCTAGACAAAGCGGCACAATCTTGCTGTGAAAATAGGCAAACTGCCACGAAACCCCAATCGCCCTCGACCTAAAATCCGTCCCAAAGGCCAGGAATTCGCGGATAATCCCCGAATTGCCAATGATGTAAAAGGGCAATGTGGCCAAGAGCAGCATATAAAGGCAATTTTTGTGCCGGGATGTGGAAATAGCTAGCCAAGCTTAGAACTATCCCTCGATCTCGTAGCCTTTTCGCTGTTCCCGCTTGAGCCATTCGTTCGCCGCCGCGTCGCCGGTGATTTGCTCCCGCGCGGCATCCCAGGCAAGCGGCCGGTCCAGCCGAATGGCGATATTGGCCAAATGGCAGGTCGTCATGGCGCGATGATGGGTGTGGACATCGCTGACTGGCTCGCCCCGGTCGCGGACACATTCAAAGAAATTCGCCATGTGGTTGCCGGGCTTTTTTCCCTTGTACAACTTGGCCAGCAGTTCATCGGGGAGGGGGTCGGTCTTGAGCGCGACCGCCGCGGGTCCCATCAGCTTGCTGCGGCTGACAAACAGGTTTCCCTTTTCCCCTTCCACATAGACGCCATTCCCCTCGGGCAGCTTCATATCCGCGGAGGGATGGTGCCGGATGATCATTTCGATATCATTGGGAAACGCGCATTTGATTTTAAATTCGGTGGCGGTGTTGTAAACATTATCCACGGTGGGATAACCGTCCTTAAACTTGCAGGGATGCACGGCCATGACGGGGGTCACGCTGGTTGGGCCGGACTGGTCCATGCCAATCAGCCAAGTGGCAATGTCCACATGGTGCGCGCCCCAGTCGGTCAGTTTGCCGCCACTGTATTCGTACCACCAGCGAAATTCGTAGTGGCAGCGGGAATTGCCAAAACCCGCCCCCGGTCGATAAATAAAGTCCACCAGCGGAGCCTGCCCCAGCCACATCTCCCAGTTCAATCCATCCGGTACCGGGGCCTTGTCGATCGGGTCACACGTGGGCGCGCCGCCGATAAAGCAATGCACGCGCTTGATCTTGCCCAAGCGGCCAGCGTGCGCGATCCCCACCGCCTTTAAAAACTGTTGGGCGTGGCGGGCGCCGGTTTCGTCCACGCCGCTCATTTCGCTGCGCTGTTGCGTCCCCACCTGAAAGACGCGGCCGGTCTCTTTTTGCACGCGGCTGATGATTTTTCCCTCGTCAATGGTCAGGGTGAGGGGCTTTTCACAGTAGACATCTTTTCCCGCGCGCATCGCCTCGACCGCAATTTTGCTATGCCAGTGGTCGGGCGTGACAATGGTCACCACGTCAATTTTGGGGTTGTCCAGGACCCGGCGGTAATCCTCAAACATTTCGGCCTTGCCGCCGGTGACGGCGCGGCCTTCTTCCACATGCCGCCGATCCACGTCGCAGACCGCCGCCACATCGCCAAAATTCATCGCCCCCTTGATGATTTGCTTCCAGCGGTCCCCCGTGCCAATGCAGCCAATCACGTGCCGGTCGTTCTTACTCTCGGCGGCAAACGCGACGGCGCTGCTAAAATACGGTACCGACACGCCCAGCGTGGACAAACCGGCGGCGGCTCCGGCGGTGGCGGTCAAACGGGCGGCTTGGGACAAAAACTGACGACGATTGTAGGACATGGGTGGGTAAGTTCCTAAACGTTGAGCAAGTGGCGGATTAAAAACGAATGACCGAAAAAGCTGATCAAAAACGGTAAAAAAGAGTTAATCTTATTAGTATTCGTAAGTGAAAGGTTCCGCTCCACGGCGAGTCACCATAGAGTAATAGACCTTTGGTTCGATAAGCTCGACCACTATATCTTTTATCGAGCTATCGACACAAGCATGACTGACCACGCTATTGGGATGAGAACTACTCGGCCCCCAACTACGACGCAGAGGATCCTTTTCGACGGAATTGTAGAAGCGATTGGGTTCCTGTGGCGTGGGACCATAATTGAGTGCGCTGCGGTCGCCAGCTTCGGTGTTGAAAACCCATTCTGGATCGCTATCTAGTTCAAAACGGGGAATACCGGTTTTAGGATTATTGCCTTCCACACTGGTGTCTTCAGGCAAAAAACCACAGGCGAATGTTTGCTGAAAGTCGTACCAACTGGACCGTTCCCGCTCGCTTGATTCGGAAAGCATGACAGTTCGAGAAGTGCCGTCACTGACAGTTGCCATAGTAACTCCTCTTGGTATGGCACTGCCATTAGGCTTAGGAGTTTCAAAAATGATTGTGCCTTCCCCCAATGTTGCCCTGGCTTCCTTCCCCACGGTCAACAATTGCTGCTTCGTAGCGGGTAAAGCAATGTAATTTGTCCGTGCGAGTTGGCCGGGAATAGGGGGCGGTTCGGCGGGGTTTAGCATTTCAGGGATAGAGTGCATGCCCGGTGAAATCCCCTTTTGTCCCTCCCAATCGATTTTTACCTGATCGGCGGGGAGCGTGAATTTCTCGGATTGTTGTGAGACTACACGATAAAATTTATCCTGCTCGATATATGGAAACAATCCCATGAGCCAAGAGTACTGCCTGGTTGCCACTACGGGATCGACATGGAAATTTATATATTGTCCGTCCTTGTTGCCACTATAAAAGAGCGGGGGAAGGGATTTATGGGCATCGCTGTAATTATGCATCGCAATAGCCCAATTCCTGAGATTGTTTCGTGAGACATTTCGCCGCGCCGCCGCGCGGGCGGCCTGAATCGCCGGTAGCAATAGCGCGATCAGCAGCCCGATGATCGCCACCACGATGAGCAGCTCAAGCACGGTAAACCCGCGACGGGCCGGAAGTAATTTTTTACTCATCTCTTTCTCCTTGGATAATAATAGCAAGAAAAAACTGATCATTTATGATACCGCCACGGGATAACTGCCGCCATCTTTTTTTCTAAATTTGCATAACAGGGGAAGGCTGAGTGCAAGGGATGTTACACTTCAATTGCGACCCGCGCCCCTGTTCCGCCGATGCCATCGGCGGCTTTGCATCTATAATTTTGGAGCATCAAAGCACCTTAATCATCGAGGGAAACTGCTTCTCCCCCAGCGCGGGTGATGAAGGCGTAATACACGCGGGGATCAATTTCGTCGGAAACGAGTGCATGAATGGAGGC
Source organism: Pirellulales bacterium (assembly GCA_033762255.1). Classification (NCBI taxonomy): domain Bacteria; kingdom Pseudomonadati; phylum Planctomycetota; class Planctomycetia; order Pirellulales; species Pirellulales bacterium. Next base: position 26,345 of record JANRLT010000021.1, read on the forward strand.
ATCGACCAGGGCATGATTGACCACGCCATTGGGATGCGAACTGCTTGGCCCCCAGCTACGACGCAGGGGGTCTTTGGCATCGGTGTTGTAGAGTCGATTTGGTTCCGCGGGAGTCGGGCCAAAGTTGAGAGCCGACCGATCTCCTGCTTTGTCATTAAAAGTCCACTCGGGGTCTTGATCTGGCTCAAAGCGGGGAATGCCTAGCTTAGGGTCGTTGTTCGGCACGCTGGTATCGCCGGGCAAAAATCCGCAGGCGAACGTCTGTTGAAAATCGTACCAACTAGCACGTTCCGTCTCGCGGGATTCGCAATACATGAAGGTTTTTGATGTACCATCGCTCAGCCTAGCCATACTAATTCCCTTAGGACTAAACGTTCCGGTTGTTTCGGATACATAAAAACCAATTGCGCCATCCGCCAAAGTCGCCTTGGCTTGTTTTCCCACGGTCAACAGTTGTTGTTTGGTGGCGGGTAGGGCGATATAGTTGGTGCGGCCTGGTTGGCCGGCAACGGGAGGAGGTTCGGCGGGATTGATGAAAATGTCATTGGAGATTGTCGCTGGTAAAATGCCTTGCATGCCATTGTATTTTATTTTTACTTGATCAGATGCAAGCGTAAAATTTTCTGAAGTTGTGTTGATTTCTTGATAAACATCATGGCTTTCAATGAAGGGCAGCAACTTCACCAACCAAGAGTATTGCCCTGTGGCCACCGTGGGGTCAGGATGAAAACCTTTGTATTGGCCATCCTTGTTGCCGCTAAAAAAAAGTGGCGGCAAGGACTTATAGGTGTCGTTGTAAATATGCGTTGCAATTGCAAGTTGCCGCATATTATTGGTGGATTGAGTTCGCCGCGCCGCCGCGCGGGCGGCCTGAATGGCCGGTAGTAACAGCGCGATCAAGAGTCCAATGATCGCCACCACGATGAGTAATTCCAGGACCGTAAAACCCCGCCGGTTAGAAACAGATAACGTGCTCATACCGTGCTCCCCGTTGAAATTGATTTGAAAAATCTGACCTTATCATACCCCTGCGGGTGGGTGCTGCCAACATTTTTTCTAAAATGGTAGAATAGGGGTGTTGGAGAGAGCGGAGGTGCCGGGGTGCAGGGGGGCAAGGGGGCAGGGGTTTGGAGGTTTTGCACTTCAACAACTACCCTCGACCAGCTTCCCGGCTCCTCCGCCGATACCATCGGCGGCTTTGTAAGTGCCTTTCCTGACCCCTCGACCCTCATCCCTGCCCCTCCGCTCCCCTGCACCACCCTCCCGTCTCCCGTCTCCCGTCTCCCATCTCCCGTCTCCCGTCTCCCGTCTCCCATCTCCCATCTCCCATCTTCCGTCTCCCGTCTTCCGTCTCCCGTCTTCCGTCTCCCGTCTTCCGTCTCCCGTCTTCCGTCTCCCGTCTCCCGTCTCCCATGGACCTCCCTATCTATCTCGACAATCACGCCACCACGCGGCTCGATCCGCGCGTGCTGGCGGCGATGTTGCCCTACCTGGCCGGACAGGTCGGAAACGCGGGGAGCACCACCCATGATTATGGCCGGAACGCCCGCGCGGCGGTGGATGCGTCGCGGGAGTCGATCGCACAAATCTTGAACTGCGATCCGGCCGAAATCGTTTTTACCAGCGGCGCGACCGAAAGCAACAATCTGGCGATTTTTGGCGCGGCCCGCCGCACGCGCCGCCCTGGGAACCACCTGATTAGCGTCGCCACCGAACACCGCGCCGTCCTGGATCCGCTGGCGGCCCTCACGCGGGATGGTTACGAACCGACGCTTCTGGATGTCGCTCCCGCTGGCCACGCGCGGGCGGGAATGCTGGACCTGGCCACATTGGCCGCCGCCATCCGACCCACGACCTGCTTGATCAGTGTAATGCTGGCCAATAACGAGATCGGCGTTATTCAACCTATCCGCGAAATCGCCGCTATTTGCCAGGAACATGGCATTCCCCTGCACTGCGACGCCACGCAGGCCGTCGGCAAAATTCCCGTCGATGTGCGGGAGCTGGGCGTGGATCTGCTGAGCTTTTCGGGGCATAAAATCTACGGTCCGCTGGGGATCGGCGCACTCTTTGTCAGGCAAACCGCCAGCGGCGGCAAACGACTACGTCTGCTGCCGCAAATTTACGGCGGAGGCCAGGAACAGGGCCTGCGGAGCGGGACGCTGAATGTGCCGGGGATCGTGGGCCTGGCGACCGCGCTCAAACTGTGCGAGGCGGAAATGGCAAACGAAATACCACGTTTAGCGGCGTTGCGCGGGCAACTCTGGCGGGGAATCCAGCAAATTTTTCCCGCAGCGATTCTTAACGGGCCAGATATTGAATTAGATGGGGTTCCTGGTCTTGCATCCCTCTCGTCTCCCGTCTCCCACCTCTCGTCTCCCGCCTCCCCGTCGGGTGCCACTACTGGCTTGACCAGCAGTGCTACTATTCCTGGTGCTGCCAACCAAATGAACGTAGCTCCTGGCCTTGCACCTCACCCGCTCCCCAGCCCCCCTGCTCCCCCGCTTCCCTGCTCCGTTGCCTCCCTCCCGTCTCCCGTCTCCCTCCTCCCGTCTCCTCTCACCCGCCTTCCCGGCAATTTAAACGTCCAATTTCCTGGTCTGGCGGGAGAGGCCCTCATTTTGCAGATGCCGGAAATCGCGATCAGTTCCGGCAGTGCCTGCACCAGCGCCGAGCCGCGCCCCAGTCATGTCCTGGCGGCTCTGGGCTTATCCCCCGAAGCGGTCCATGCCAGCCTGCGCTTTGGTTTGGGAAGGTTTAATAGCGCGGAGGATATTGAACTGGCGGTGAAATCCCTTAAAAAGGGAGTGCAAAAACTCCAGGCTCTGCAATAATCGGGCTAAAGCTATGTAAACTAAAAAACCCGCATCAGCAGCATCCCCATGACGCATTCTCATCACGTTCATTCCCGGTCGTGGCTCACCAGTTGGCAAAAAATTCCCCTTTATCTGCGCATTGTCGCCGCCTGCGCGCTGGGCCTGATCATCGGGCTGGCGCTGGGGGCCGTGCCAGGCTGGCTGCCGGATAGCTGGCATACGTTTTTCATGGGGGAGGGCCGAATCACCGCCGCACTGTTGGTCTTGCCGCTGGAAATGCCCAGCAAGCTGGTACTACGGCTGCTGGGGGCTTTAGCCGCCCCTTTGGTCTTTTTAGCGGTGATTCAGGCGCTGATGCACGCGCAACTACCGCCGGGAACAGGCTGGCGGTTGGTCCGGTTGTTGCTGGTTAATACGCTGGTGGCGATTTTTATTGGCCTGGCGGTGGCAAATGTGCTGCAACCGGGAAGCTGGTCCCAACCCGCCGAAACCACCGCGTCCGAGTCCGCTAAATCCGGTCCTAACCCGGTCGCACTCTTTTTGGATAACGTGCCCAAGAGTCTGTTGGGGCCATTTGGCGATGAAGGGAAGGTACTGTCGGTGATTCTCTTGGCGGTGGCGTTTGGCATTGCCCTGCGGAGATTTAAAACGCGGCCGATTGGCAATATCGCGGAACTGGTCACAGTCGGGTTTGAGGCGTTGTTGGTTGTGTTGCACTGGATTATTGAGGTAATTCCGCTGGCGGTCTTTGGGATCGTGGCGGCGCTGATCGCGGTGCAGGGGTTGTCCGCGTTTGTGGCGCTGGGTGGCTTTGTCGCGGCGGTGCTGATTGCCCTGGCCCTGCAGACGGTGTATTACCTGATGCGGATTCGGTTTGGCAGTTGGGTGAATCCGTGGCGGATGCTGGCCGGTATGCGCGACGCGCTGGTGATGGCGTTTTCGACCGGGAGCAGCACGGCAACCATGCCGGTGACGTATGCTTGCCTGCGAGAGAAGGTCGGCCTGCGCGAACGCTCGGCCAGTTTGGGGGCGCTGGTGGGGGCAAATTTTAATAATGACGGCACCGCCCTGTACGAGGCGATGTCCGCGCTCTTTATTAGCCAATTGCTCGTGACGCAGGGACTGGCCGAGCCGCTGACCCTGTGGCAGCAAGTGCTGGTCGTGGTAACCTCGGTGGTTGCTTCCGTGGGAGCGGCCGGTATTCCCGAAGCGGGGCTAGTCACCATGACGCTGGTTTTTAACGCCGTGGGCCTGCCGACCAAATATATCGCGCTCCTCTTAACGGTCGATTGGTTTTTGGACCGCTGCCGCACCACGGTGAATGTGCTAGGGGATGTGACTGTCAGTTGCCTGCTGGATGGCAACGTGCCGGAAATCGCCCCCACTCCAGAAACCTCACAAATTCAGTCTCGGGCGGCAGCACCACCGCCAGAACCACCCGTCACAACGACCGACGCGCCGACGTCACCAACACAAAACACGCTAAGCGCATGACCAAAAAGGCTGGAGAGTTGCAGCATGAAAATAAAAGGCCGTTGATTGACTCAACGGCCTGTTTGCCTTTCTTGCTATGCTTGCACTTCTTGCGGCAAAGCAAATTGGCAATTTTCTTGCCTTCTTTTTTCTTGCCTTCTTTGATCTTCTTGCGGCTAAAAAAATTCCTTGCCTTTCTTGTGGCAAATCCAAATTTGCGGCAACTTGCGGCCCTATTTTGCGGCCTTTTCCACTTTCCAGTCGCTAAATTCCACGATATTGACCTGCGGCGGGTTGTCTTTGGTCTCGACCCGCATCGTGCGTAACGGCAGATCGCAATCGTCGATCCGCGCCCAGGTGGTGTGTTCCGTCATCGACTGCTTGACTTTGCCTTCCTTATCAAAAATCGTAAAGGTAAAGACGGCGGGAAGGTACTTTCCTTCGGGATTATGGTAGACATCCAACACACTAATGGTAAACCGGCCGGGGCCCATCTTGCGGTTAACCTCGAGAATTTGGCGATCCTTAATCCGGTAATAGCTATTCCAGTCGCTATCCCCCAGGGAGATTTTGGTTCCCAGGGGATGGGGGGATTTTTCGTCGACATACACAACCTCTTCCTCGCTCACGCTACCTGACACCCGGTGCTGGACCATGCTGGTCAGGTATTCCTCTAGCCAATCGCTGGCCGCTTCGTTATCCAGCTTAAACTGAGGGACACCCTGGGCGGAAATAGTAAATGTGGTTTCCAAGGGTTGGCCGTTGAAATTTAATTTAGCCTTGCCGGAGATGGATTTGTATTCGGGCCACAGCGAGCGATTCTCGCGGGCATCCTGCAGCAGTTGGGGCGCGGTGAGGTCGCGCTTGATCGAAACTGGCTGGATGGCCGTTGAATTTTTGGCGATCACTGGCAAGGTGAGAGTGCTGTAGTGGGAGATTTTTTCGTAGCTTTTGCCGTCCAATTCGGCTTTGGCCGTTGGCTCTTCATGTTTGGCCAAGGCCGAGACCGCGCCGGTATGCTGGCCCAGCTTGACGCGGACATGGCCCGTGGCATCGGTGGTCTTTGGTTCCAGTTGATCCGTGCCGACGGTGATCGTCACGGTGGAATTTTCCAGTGGTTTCCCATTCCACAGAACTTGCAATTGCAGTTCATTACCGGTCAATTCCGGCAAGATATCAAGCGCCAACTGCTTGGCGGGAGCCAAGGTGGCCCATTCACTCGCGGGGGCGTGCAGCGTCTTGGCATAGTAATGCAGCCGGAAAGGAGCAACATTTGGCCGGGCCACCACGCCATAATCGCAGGCGGCCTCTAAGCGCCAGTCACCTTTCGCTGGCGCGGCGGCCGCAAAGCAGGCAGTCGAACCGGTTGTCTCCTTCGCCCAGGTCAGTTCCGTAGGCTCGTTTTTCCCCGCCAAATAGAGCCACTTCGTGGTTTTGGCGATTTTATCCGCCAGGTGCGCCTCTCCAGGAGCGGCGGACTCTCCAAAGCACAGTTGCACGCTGGGTGGCGCGGCGGTCGTGGCCTGATTCGCGTCGGAGGAAGATTCCCCGCCGGCAGGGGTATTTTGCACCAACCACACAAAGTGCGCCTGGGCGGATCGCTCAATCGAAAAAACGAGCGCACTGGCTAATAAAACAGGCACCAGACCAGCAAAAATTCTTGATAACATGAGTACTTCCTGAAAGTTTGTAATAAACTTGATCGCCAATGCCAAATTACACAATTGTTCTACACACTGTAGTAGGCAGCGTCCCGCTGCCGTGCATATCCTGCATTTCCTACCGGGCGCGATTCCTCGCGGTAAACGTTACGGCACGGGGACCGTGCCTACTACATTCGCTTTACGTCTCGGGGACCGCACTGTAGTAGGCAGCGTCCCGCTCCCGTGCATTTCCTGCATTTCCTACAAGGCGCGATTCCTCGCGGTAAACGTTACGGCACGGGGACCGCATTGTAGTAGGCAGCGTCCCGCTGCCGTGCATATCCTGCATTTCATACCGGGCGCGATTCCTCGCGGTAAACGTTACGGCACGGGGACCGTGCCTACTACATTCGCAACCTGAGCTATTCCCACTGCACACGCTGGCCGTCATTGCGTTGGGCCAGTCGCTTGAGCGTATCCGCGGTGATCGAGTCACTGACAAATTGTGTGGAGCCGTCCACAAACACAAAAAAGCAACCATTGGCATGGTCGCTGCGAAATGTTTCCCACTCTAAAAAGCCATTGACGAGCTTGTCGCTGTTGTATTGACCCGCGGCGGAAGCCCAAGAGACCCCCACATAGGCCATGGCCCAACGGGTGCTGCCGCCATTGATTAACCCGCCCGACATTTCCTGGGAATTCTTTAATCCATAATCCAATTCACCCACCAATAGCGTTTTGGAAGTTCCATCCAGTTCCGACACATCGCTGATCCGCACCCGGCCGCGCAACGGTGAAATAATCGCGCCGTTATGGTTGTTGGGATCAGGCATGTTGTCGCTGGCCCGCATGGGATAGCGGCAACTGCCACTGCCGGTGGAAACCGCATAGCTGGCAATGCCGCTCTGGGGAAGGTTTCCTTCGGGGTGCGACATTGAGGGACACAAAAAGATCGACAAGTTGCTGCGGGCAATCTCGCCATTGGACCCTTCGTCGGGATTCATGGAGGGATTATAGCGTTTGGCCAGATTCGTCTCTTCTAAATAAGGCAAACACTCAATAAACGCGCTGCCCAATTTTTCTTTTTGCTTGGCCCAGGGGAGCCGCTTTTTGGCCGAGTCATGACTTTGCATGGCCAGGCCAATTTGCCGTAAATTATTACGACAACTGGTATGCCGGGCGGATTCGCGCGCGGCCTGAATGGCTGGCAGCAACAGCGCCACCAGCACGCCAATAATCGCAATAACCACCAACAACTCCACCAGGGTAAATCCTGACTGCATACGGTAAGAAAATACCCCTGAACGAACGATTACCCGCAAATTCCCGCGATTCATCCTCTGTCTCGCTTTATGCAATGGGGTGAAAATCGTGGCTGGCTACTTACTGCATTGGCTGGCCCTGATCAACTATTAGTAACTGACTCTAGCGGCATACTTTTCGTCCCGGGGACACACGGTTGCGGCGTAAACCATACACGCCCGCACCCATGGCCAAAACCACCAAACCATACACGCCCGGCTCGGGAATAGGATTGGCAATGGTGTCCACTGACAGCTTGTCAAAGCTGAGTCCGCCAGCCACAACCGAGGAAAACCGGATCGTGTCCGTGGCGTTGTTGCCCGGCAGCGTAAATTCCAGCTTGTAATCCAAAGCCGCGGTGTCGCCAAAACCCGAACTATACGTGGTGCTGTTGATCAACTGCGTGCTGTAATTTGGCAACGAGCTTATGGGCGTGCCATTGATCAAAATGGAATTCAAATTAATTTCACCCGTGGCCGCCCGCATCTGGACCAAAAAGCTCGTCAAATAGCCGGTCCCAAGATTGTAGTTAGGCACGGTCAGCGTGTAATCGCTTTGCACGCTGGGTGAATAAATATTAAATCCACCCGTCAAAAACACGCCCATCGTCACCGACTGTGTAAGTGCGGCCGTGCCGTTGGGATTTAGCGGATCACCGTCGACCTCATTCGGGGACGCGCCCGCGTTTGGGCTATTAGTCGCCGTGGCCGATGTAAATCGGTCCCACCCCTGATAGGTGGTATTGGCCGAGCTAGCGTCTCCCAGGGAACCGGGCCGATTCCACGGTGTGGTGCTGCGAACGGTTGCTATCGTGTTGGTATTGATCGCGGCGGGAAAATTACCCGCCCAGGTGTTGGGATCTGTCCCAAATGAACCTGTAACGTCCGACGGATTAATAAACGCCGCGTGAAGTGACATCGTGCCGGAAACAAAAATGGTTGCAACAATCACTAAATGCGCACAACCGCCGATCAAAGGCTTAACCAGGGATAAACAATTCATGAATGAAACCTGCATACAAGACTCCTAGAAAGAATGGAACCGCATCGCGGCAAACGTTGCCGCGATGTCCGACTAGGTAGCTGGCACAGAGTTTCATTAGCTGGCGACCGTTGTTCGTGCCGAGGCCTGATAGCCTCAACAAAATCAAAATGCAAATCCGTAGTTGATATTGATTCTCAATTACAAATAAAATAGACTGATCGGTGTCCGTTGTCAACGGTACGAACAAAAACTTTCAGATTTTTGGAACTCGCCATTCCTGGCTGTTTGCCGCCGCTAGCTAATTCTTGGGTCTGAAAATGCTCTTTCTTGCAGATATCGCACCTGTTTTGAAAGCTTTTCCCATGAATTCCCCTATCGAACCAGAAAATACCCCCCTGCCTCCCCATCAGCATCCTGAGCCGCCAATGACTTCTGATGCACAAATTCCGGTGGTAAATTCCGAGGAACTATTGCAAGGCCAGCGTCAGGTGGTCATTAAACATGGCGAGAGTCTTTACCGACTTTTGTTGACAAAGTCCGGCAAGCTGATTTTGCAAAAGTAATGCAAATTTGGGTAATTTACCGTCTCATGTGAGAGCCGATTTACAAAGTGGTTTTTGTAGGCGCGCCATTTTCAACCGTTAGACCGCAGATGTGCCGCAACTCAAACCATTCCTTTTGATGCTCATCTTGACCAGTGAACCATTTGTGACGTAGACTGTCAGAAGGTGCGATTGCCAATCGTCTCATACATAGGCAATTCCCAAAATTTCCAGAGCTACACGATAACATTTAGATCATGTCTTTTTTGTCCAAGTTGCCGTTGCTACCGCTAGTGCTACTACTTAGCACCCCGGGAGCCCGCGCCTAGTTGGACTGTGGATAATCACCTGACCAACCTGCCCCGTGGCTCTGCATGAGCGACGGGGTTTTTTTGTTGATTCACGACGCTAACTGAGAGCATTCACAAATAACCCAATCCACCCCTTTCCCCACCTCCCCTTTTTAGTTTCCATCGAGCCACCTATGTCCACCGCCGCTAGCTCCCGCCGCATCCGGATTTTTGACACCACTCTGCGAGATGGCGAGCAATCGCCCGGAGCCAGCATGAATCTGGCGGAGAAGCTGGAAATCGCGCAGGCCTTGGTCGACTTGGGTGTGGATATTATCGAGGCGGGATTTCCAATTGCCTCGCCGGGGGACTTTGAATCGGTGCGGGAGATTGCCGGCACCATTCGCGGGGCGACGATTTGTGGGTTGGCCCGCTGCAACGACAGCGATATCGACCGCGCGTGGGAAGCGCTCAAGCATGCCTCCAGCCCGCGCATCCACGTCTTTTTGGCCACCAGCGCCATCCATCGCGAGTTTAAACTCAAAATGGATAAGGACGAAATCATCCGCCGCGCGGTGGCGGGGGTTCAGCGGGCCGTTGGTTATTGCGACGATGTGGAATTCTCGCCAGAGGATGCCGCACGGACCGAGTTGGACTTTTTATGCCAAGTGGTCGAAGCCGCGATTGCCGCCGGAGCAACCACGGTCAATATTCCCGACACGGTTGGATACGCCACGCCCGCGCATTTTGGAAATGTGATCAAAAATCTCCGCCAACGCGTTCCCAATATCGACAAAGCCGTGATCAGCGTCCACTGTCATAACGACTTGGGCTTGGCCGTGGCGAATAGCCTGGCGGGGGTAGAAAATGGAGCGGGACAGATCGAATGCACGATCAACGGTATTGGCGAGCGGGCGGGAAATTGCTCGCTGGAGGAAATTGTGATGGCCCTGCGCACGCGTCACGATTATTACCAGGCCGAAACGCGCATCAACACCCAGCGGTTGGTGCCGACCAGTCGGCTGGTATCGAGCATTACCGGCTTGCAGGTTCAGCGTAACAAAGCGATTGTGGGACGCAATGCCTTTGCCCACGAGGCGGGGATTCACCAGGATGGCATGCTGAAGGAACCGCGGACGTATGAGATTATGCGGCCAGAGGATGTCGGCTTTGCCAAGACGGACCTGGTTTTGGGCAAGCATAGCGGGCGGGCGGCGTTGGCGGACCGGGCCAAGGCGCTGGGTTATCATTTGACCGCGGAGCAACTGCAAACGGTGTTTGAACAGTTCAAATTACTGGCCGATAAGAAAAAAGAGATCTACGATGGCGACATCGCCGCCCTGTGCGAGCAGCAATTCCAGACTGCGACCGACCAATGGACGCTGGAAAGCTATAAAATCATTTGTGGCAGCGACGAAAAGCCCCAGGTCACGCTCCGTTTGCGGCATGGGGTTCAGGACTTTGGCGAATCGATGGCCTGCGGCGACGGACCGGTCGATGCGATTTTCTTAGCCATCGAAAAGCTGACCGGAGTTTCCGTGGTGTGCCGCGATTTTCGCGTGCATAGCGTCACCGTGGGAAAAGACGCCCAAGGCGAAGTGAATGTCGAAGTCGAATACCAAGGGCACACTTATCGGGGTCGCGGAGTCTCGACCGATAGCGTGGAAGCGAGCGCAAAAGCGTTTTTGAACGCGATTAATAAAATCTCCATCGCTCCCGGCGATCGGCTGCATCCGCAGCGATAACGGCGCGGGTGCCAGGGGGGCGGATGACAGGACCGCCCCCCGTGGTTAGCTTGTTAAACGAGAAGGGATATGACACTACTCCGCGGAGCTGCCAATTCTCACCATCCACTTCTCACTCTCCACTATCTTTACGCGCTTTTTTCCAGGTGCGTATCTGAATTCAGCTTATTGTACAGCGTCTTGAGGCTGATCCCCAGCTCCTCGGCGGCTTTGGGCTTGTTGCCGTCATTTCGCTCTAGTGAGTGATGAATCGCCTGCAACTCAATCTCGCGCAACGAGAGGGGGCCGGTCCCTTTGGCAAACCACGGTGCCACCTGCATTGCCTGAAAGCGTTCGGGCAAATGTTCCACATCGATCGGCAGCCGCTCGCATAGGATTGACGCGTGCTCAATCACATTCGCCAGTTCGCGCACATTGCCCGGCCAGGCATGGGATTGCAATCGGTCCAGGGCCTCGGCGGTAAAGATTGCCTCATTTGGTTTGACCGCCGGTTGAAATCTGCGGGCCAAGTGAATCGCCAGTTGCGGCACATCCCCAGACCGTTGCCGCAGGCTGGGAAGCTGGATCTCGAACGTATTGATTCGAAACAGCAAGTCTTCGCGAAATTCGCTGGCGGCCACCATTTGATCCAACCGCCGATGCGTCGCGCTAACCACCCGCACGTCCACTTTGATGCTGGTATTGTCCCCCACGCGGCGGATTTCCCGCGATTCCAGCACCCGCAGCAGCTTGGCCTGCATCGAACGGGGCAATTCGCCAATCTCGTCCAAAAACAGCGTGCCATTGTCGGCCACTTCAAAAAGTCCCGCGCGGTGTTCATCCGCGCCGGTAAAACTCCCTTTTTTATGGCCAAACAGTTCGCTTTCGATCAAGTTTTCCGGCAATGCGCCACAATTGATCGCGACAAACGGCTGCTCGCGGCGCGGGCTTTGATCATGCAACGCGCGGGCGACCAGTTCCTTGCCAGTCCCGGTCTCCCCCAGGATCAGCACGCTGCTTTGCGAGGGGGCGACCTTGGCAATGAGCTGCCGCACGCGTTCCATCGCCGGTGAATCACCAATGAGTTGCGAGCCGCCGTTGACGCGGTCCAGTTGCCGCTTGACAGCGCGATATTTGTTCGTCAATTCACGCTGCAGGACCACGCGCTGGAGCAGCGACTCCAGATCGGACAGCTTGCACGGCTTGGTCAAATAGTCAAAAGCCCCGTGGCGCAGCGCGGCGACCGCGCTTTCCAGCGTGGATTTGCCGGTCAAGATAACCGCCTCGGTCTCGGGGGAAAGCTCCCGCGCGCGGGCGACCACCTCGATACCCGACAATCCCGGCATGTCGAGGTCCACAATGATGCAGTCGTACGCCTGCCGCTCGAGCGCGGCGGCCGCGGCCAAACCATCGGCGCAGATGGTCACCTCGTGCCCCATGCGCGCCAGTTCGATCCGCATCAGCTCTTGCAACGAGCGTTCGTCGTCGGCAAACAATAGTTTTAGTGATTTACGCGGCTTGGTGGCGATGGCTGCTCTCCTGTAACGACGCGCTCCCCTGCGGCGTGTTTTTGTTCGCTACGGGCAGGGTTACCGTGAATCGGGAACCTAGACCCGGACCCGGACTTGCGGCATCCAACGTGCCGCCGTGATCTGTAACAATTCGGTAGCTTATCGACAATCCCAATCCCGTTCCCTGTCCTTGCCGCTTGCGGGTAAAAAACGGCTCAAACAGGTGCCGCTGCACTTCCTCGGTCATGCCGCAGCCGTCATCGGTAAAAATCAACTTCACCTGCGTGGGCAGGCGCGGCCCCCCCAACGCCCGAACTTCGATCGTTAGCTTGCCTCCGCTACTGGTGCAATCGAGCGCGTTGGTGATTAAATTCAAGACGACTTGCTTGATTTCCGGGACGACCACGCAGCAATGGACCGGCTCGGCGGGAGAGTGGGGCAAGATCTCGATCTGGCGATCCTGGTACTTCCCCAGGTGCTTGACCATTTGCACCACCCCCTGGACCAATTGCCGCAGATCGGTCATCTGGGGGCGGGCATTGCCCAAGCGGGAAAAATCCAACAGCTTTTCGGTAATTTCCTTACAACGAAAAGCCTCGGTCTGAATCATCCGCAAATATTGCAGGATCACCGGCGACTCCGCCGCGGCGCGCGCCGATTCATGTTCATTCGCCTTAACCGCGGAGGACGCCATCGGCGACGCGGGGCTGTCGCTGGCTGCCTCCGTGGGGTTTTCCGGCAAAATATCGCGAATTCGCCCCTCCAGTGATTCGGCGCACATGGCTATGCTAGCCAACGGATTATTAATCTCGTGCGCGACTCCGGCCGCCAAAAAGCCGACGCTGGCCAGTTGCTCTCCCCGGACGACTTGTTTGGTGCGCTCTTGCACCTGGCGATCCAGATCGTCGCGAATTTCCTGAAACCGCGCGGTCATGTGGTTGAGCGCCTCGGCCAGTTCGGCCATTTCATCCCGTGTGTGCAGTTGAATTCGATGTTGAAAATCTCCGGCCGCGACCCTTCGTGATCCAGCCACCAAGATTGACAACGGACGAAACACCCAGCGATAAAACAAATACAAAAACGCCGCCAATAATCCGCAGGCGGCCGCGGTGGAAAGCCAATTCACCCCCAGCCACATGTGATAGTCGCTGCGCACGGTATCCGCCAAGGAACCAAGTTGGTAGTGCAAATGACCAGGAAGGGCTTCCGCCTGCGATTGCAAGTACTCCAGCCGTTCCCGAATGTTGCTCTTGATCGTGGCATCCCGCAGCCAGTCGGGTTGCGCGGTCAATTGGGCCAGGGCCTGCAGTTGTGTTTGCAACTGCGCGGCGGTTGTTCGCTCAAAGTCATTTTGCAATAGCACGGCCGTTGCCTCGCGATGTTCGACAACCGTGGAATATTCAGCCAGGGTCTGCCTGGCGGATTGCAAGCTTTCTTGAAATTGCTTGTTCGCCCACTTTTCCTGAAATTCCTCGGACACCCAGCCGCTGTGCCCTTCTCCCACGGGAGGCTGCTCAATCAGGTACTGCTGGGAAATTCCCGCCACGATGACGCGCAAGTCGCTGATTTTGCGAGCCAACTGGCTAGCCAGGGGAAGCTCGTCCGCCCGATTGCGCAGATTTTTGACCAATTCTCGATAAGAATAGACCCCCGATAAGCCGCTCGCCGCCAAAGCACCCAGCATGACCAGGAGCAGGCCTAGACCCGTCAGTAGTTTATTGCGAATAGGACCCATGGGGAGCGCGGGCGGTCGACTGATGCAAAATTAGAGAGGAAAAAAACGCTCAAAAATCCAAAATGCGGGGGCCAAAGTGTAGCAGGGGAAGACCTTTGGCGGGAGAGCGATTTTTCACGGATAATCCGGGATCCGCCGGTTCGCCGCGCCGCGCGGCCCAGCGCGGGGCGTGACCATAAATGGCGGGGGGACTTGTGGAATCCAGGGGGATGGGATTTACTGATTGGCACCGCCCCCTGCAGCATTTTTTGCAGGGAGTCACCCTTTTCGCCAACTTCACTCGCCCCACGCCCTATGAAGTACGCGATCTGCAACGAGACCTTTCATGACCGCACATTGGCCGCCGGCCTGGAATACGCAAAGGCCTGCGGATACACCGGGATAGAAATTGCCCCATTTACCTTGGCCACCTACGCCACCGAGATTACCCCCTCCCGCAGAGCCGAAGTTCGCCAACTTATCAACGATCAGGGCTTGGAAGTCGTGGGCCTGCACTGGCTATTAGCCAAGACCGAGGGATTTCACCTGACCACGCCGGATCAAACCGTGCAGAACCGCACTGCGGAGTATCTGATAGAGTTGACGCGGCTGTGCCGGGACCTGGGAGGGGGAATCATGGTCCTAGGATCGCCGCAGCAACGAAATCTGGCGGCGGGTATGAACCACGAGCAGGGAATGGACCTGGCCGCGCAATGCCTAGAAAAGGTCTTGCCCACGTTGGCGGAATGCCAAGTCACTCTGGCGATCGAGCCACTCGGCCCCAGTGAAGGAAACTTTCTAAATACCGCCAGCGCGGGTGTGGAATTAATTGAACGGCTGAATTCTTCCTGGGTGGGATTGCATTTGGATGTGAAGGCAATGGCCAGCGAAGAAACGCCCATTGCCGAGATCATTCGAGGCAATGCCCGTTATCTAAAACACTTTCACGCCAATGATCCGAACAAACAAGGCCCCGGTTTTGGCAAAGTCGATTTTGTGCCGATCATCGATGCGTTGCGCGAGATCCGCTACGACGGTTGGGTGTCAGTGGAGGTCTTTGACTATACGCCCGGAGTGGAACGGCTAGCCCGGCAAAGCCTGGAATACTTGCAAAAGTGCGCTCGCGCGGGAAATGCGAGCCAACCATGATTGGCGGGGGAGTCTGGCAGGCGCTGCGGCGGATCTTTACCACCGTGTACGACCCGCAACCGGAATCGCGGGAATTTTTAACCCGCGCGCAGTCGCACACAACCCCGGTGGCCAAGATCACGGCGGCGGTCTTATCCGCCGGTGAAAGCCAGAAACTCTTTGGCGTCCCTTTGGCCCGGCGCGGAATTCAACCGGTCTATTTACAAATTGCCAATCTGCACGCCAACCCGCTCCGGTTGTATTTTTTAGAAATCGACCCGCATTACTTTACCCCGCTGGAAGCGGCGGGCATTAACCACTTTTCCATCATCAAACGATTATCGGCGTTTGGCGTGGCGGCGTGGTATTTTTTACCGTTGATTTTTCTGTTGCCGCTCAAACTGCTCACCGCCAGTTGGGCTAATCGGCGGATGGATGAATGTTTTCGCGGGCAGGCGTTTCCCCTGCGCCCCATTCCGCCAGGGACGACACAAGCGGGATTTATCTTTTGCACATTGGACGCCGGAACCAAAAACATCCGTGTCTGCCTGTATGAAACCGGCGGCGCGGGGACCGAGGATGGCCCCGCTAATTTGGCAAATCTAGGCCAGGCACCGGCCGAGCCGATGGCCGATGTTTGCTTTGCGCTGCCAGTGCCGGGGATGAAAGCCGATTACCATCGCCGCGATTTTGCACAGCTATATGGTGAAAGCGAACTGATCGAGTGCGATCTGACCGAGCTTACCCGGCGATTACGGGAACTTCCCCCCGCAACCACCAACAAAGCAGGGAATAAAGGGGGCGATCCGGTCAACTTGGTCGTCTTGGGCGAGTTGGAAACCGTGTTAGGGGCGTTTACCGCGCGCTGGGATGAATGCGAAACGATCACGCTGGAGACTTGCTGGAAAACGGCCAAGGCGTTTTTACTAGGGGCTGAATATCGTTATTCGCCGGTCAGCGCGTTGTATCTGCTGGGCCGCAGCCAAGACTTGGCCCTGCAACGGATTCGCGGCACCATCAACGAACGCCTACATTTGCGATTGTGGCTCGCGCCCTTGCGCTATCGCGGCACGCCGATCTGGGTGGGTCAGATCAGCCGGGATATTGGGGTGCGATTTACAACCCAGACTTGGAACCTGACCACGCACCGCGTCGACCCCAATGTTGACGAATCACGCGATTATCTGGTGGAGGACCTGCTGCGGGCCGAACGAATCGACGCGGTGGGTTATGTGACCGGCGTGGGGGCGTGCGATCCACAGTCCCCGCGACATAACTTGACCGGCGATCCGTACTTCACCGACGGCAAACGGGCGGTGATCGCGCTTTCGACCGCCCGCACCCAGCCGCGATACGTGGCGTGGAGTTAGGTTTACATTTGTGCACTATAATGTACTCAACATGGTATCTGTGGGCACAAACGAGCTCATTTATCAGCACCACGGCGAGGTAATACTTCTAATTGATTATTGTGCAAATCAACAATTGTCCGTACAATCGCACGAATTTCTCGTTCCATGAACGCTGGTCCTTCGCGACTACTACCAATAGGAAGCGGCATACTTGGAAATTCCTTATTCCATTCATTGATTAATTGCATTCTTGTCAGCTTAGCTTCATTTAAGTTAACTTTAATAGTAGGACAACTGTATGAGTAAGCAATAAATGTTCCATCGATTGGTGCAAGTCCCGACCACATATACATTACAAGCCCGCGCAAATCCAATTGGTTGAGTTGAGCAAATTGTTTCTCCCCAAGTCCGTGTTGGATAAATGCAACCCAAGCAAGCCTCAAAAGCTTATGAAATTCTTCTAGATTATTCGTAATCTCGCCATCAGGCTTGATTAATAAAAATTTATCGGGTAATTTATCGTTAAAAACCTTTATAGGTGGAGGGGGCGGTGAGCAATCTTCTAGATCATTAGCAAATTTTAGAAGCCAATGCTGTTGGTGGAAACACCACGCCTGCAATCGCTTTGTTAGATCGACTCTTGCACACTGCTTACAAACGCGATTTAATGAGTTGGCACTTACGATTTTTGTGTTTTCACCGCCTGCAAGCGCACGTAAAACAAGAGCGACTAATCTACCTGGGGTAATTATTGAATGAGCTGTGGCTCGAATACTATCCTCAATTAATAAATTCGTGTTATCGAAGAACCTGAAATGCACACATTCCGCTAGACCTTTCAGATCTATTTCTGCGGGATCAAATACGCTCGTTTGCTCCCAAAAAACTTGTATTGTCCATCCAGCATACTGCCAGAATGCAATCAATGGCATTACGAGGCGCGATTTATTCAATTCAACATCCTGTGATTGTATAAGGTTTCTATCTTCTTGTATCCATGAAAAATCAGAAAGATCACCAGTCCAAAAAAGTGGAGGTTTCAATTGCTCTGTGCTCGGATACTCAATAACTTTTCCAATCGGTATTCCATCTGAATTTCTTTGAAATGGTTCTGGTGGATAGTCGCGACTGTGACCTTCTCCACCGTCTGTAAGGTTACACAAAATGCCAGATCCCTGATTTCTTCGGCCAAACAATCTAATTAATCGTCGCTCTTCATCGTGTGCCTCATCATCTGTTGGAAAAAAGCCAGCGAATTGGTAGCGAACTTCAATTTCAGAATCCAACATTTTACGGATCAATCGATGTTTTTCAGTGTTATTCTCTGGATTTAACGATTCTTTTTCATGTGCGAAACATCTCCACTGTGTTCCCTTACCAACGTAAAACGGCTGACCACACTGATCTATTAATAAATAGACGTAAAAAAGATGTTCCGCAGCACTTATACAACGACACGCCTCAACTCTTGACAACATTGCAAAACCCTTCGCAAAATGCCGTATCCCCAAGCACACTGCTGCCTAGAAATTTGTAACATATTACACTTGTTATTTTGATTAAAAGCCCAGGCTTTTACGAGTTTCATTGTATGCAACTACCATTTCATCAATTTTCTCACCGGCGTTTCGGAGAGCGAGCTCAACAACGGCCTCTTTCGATGGAGCATCAGAAACCGATTGACTTCCACTGAGATAGCCTCTTACTTCAATTAATACCCGTTTAACCTCCAAAGCCAAAGCTTGTGAGCAACTTTCTAGGCGTTTGGCTGCTTGTTCAAAAGCTTGTTCGACTGGCATAACAAACCTCCATCATGTGAAAAGTAAGACTAAATGATAATTGATACTAACTTTAAACAGAATTGCATGCAAGATTTAATTTCGATAAAAATAACTGGGATAGGTATTGTGCAACTCATAACGGAATTGGTTTGGGTAAAAGGATTTGGTAATGCTGAAATGCTCCCTGGCTAACGCGGCGGGCTAAATGCCTCCCTCCACCCCTCTTGACATCCGCTAAAATTGCTGCAAAATCAGGGATTCTGTTAATTGACGCCAACTTAGCCGCAGATTTTATCTGGAGTTTACCCATGGTTCGCGCTCGCCCCAAAACCCGCCGGGCCAAATTGATCCGCAAACGCTCTTGCCCCAAATGTGGCAGCGTCATTAACACCCAGGTCAAGCGTTGCAAAAAATGCGGCGGTGAAGTCGGCTTTGTGGTACCGGGCAAGCTAACACCGAAAAAAGCATTTCGCCGCACACCCAAGGCATTGGTGCGGTGATTTTTCGCAATTATTGCCACGATAGTGCATCCCCCGCCGACTCCATTGGCGGGGCTATTTATCGCTAGGCGAAATCCCGTGTGATGGCAATAGCGGAGGCCCTCTCTCAGAATCGTTCTGTGGCCTGGAATTCTTATGGTTCTGACCTTTGCCGTTTTGATCTTGGTTTTTGGATTGCTGGCGTTTAGCCGGTTGAGCGCGGATGTCATCTTAATTGCCGGTGTTTTGGTTTTTTTGGTCGCGGGGACCATTTCGACCAAGGACGCTTTGGCGGGCCTAGCCAATGAGGGGCTGGTCTCGGTCGCGCTCTTGTACGTGGTCGGTGCCGGGATGCAGGATACCGGTGGGATGACCCTCATCGCCGAAAAGCTGCTCGGACGCCCCAAATCGTCCGAAGCCGCCGTGGTTCGGCTGATGACGCCAGTCGCGTTCCTCAGCGCGTTTATGAATAACACACCGCTCGTGGCGATGATGATCCCCGTCACGGCCGACTGGGCCAAGCAAAACCGCATCCCCGTCTCTAAACTGATGATGCCCCTCAGCTTTGCCGCGATCCTGGGGGGAGTTTGCACGCTCGTGGGGACTAGCACCAATCTGGTTGTCAGTGGGCTAGTAACCGAAGCGCACAAGGTTCAGTCAGAAGCGTTTGCGCAGGGTAAACTTTCCGCGATCACACTTCCCGCGGGATTGGGGTTTTTGGATATTACCTGGGTGGGGGTGCCAGTCTGCGCGGCGGGAATTTTGTTTTTGGCCCTGACCAGTCGCTGGCTATTGCCAAATCGCGTCCCGCCGATCGATACGACGGCCGACGCCCGGGAGTATACAGTGGACATGCTAGTCCCCCCCGAGAGCGCGCTGGTGGGGAAATCGATTGAGGAAGCGGGGCTGCGGCATTTGCCGGGGGTCTTTTTGGCCGAAATCCAGCGGAACGAATTTGTGATACCCGCCGTGGCCCCGCAGGAACGACTGCAGGCCGGCGACCGGTTGGTGTTTGTGGGGATTGTGGATTCGGTTATCGATTTGCGCAAAATCCGCGGTCTGGTTCCCGCCACCAATCAAGTCAAAAAAATCTCCACGCCCTCCCTAGACCGCTGTTTGATCGAGGCCGTGGTCTCTAACAGCAGTCCGCTATTGGGCCAGACCATTCGCGATGCCAAATTTCGCACCCGGTATAACGCCGTGGTGCTGGCCGTGGCCCGCAATGGCGAACGAATCAAGAAAAAGATCGGCGATATTGTACTCGAGCCAGGGGATACGCTTCTCATCGAGGCGCATCCCTCTTTTGCCGATGCGCAGCGCCGCAGCCGCGATTTCTTTTTGGTGTCGCGGGTCGAAGACTCCACCCCCGTCCAGCACGAACGAGCCGGAGTGGCAATCCTGATTCTGTTTTTGCTGGTGGTGGGCCTGATATTGGAATCCTCGTGGGATACACTGCAACCGTGGTTGGGACTGCCGCCGCAGTGGCAATTTCCATCCTTAATCACGCTGATTTTAGTCGCGGGGACGGCGATGCTGCTCACCGGCTGCACCACCATCGCGCAGGCTCGCCGCAGCATGGACTGGGAAGTCATTTTGTCCATTGCCGCGTCGTTTGCCCTGGCCAAAGCCCTGGAAAAAAGCGGCGCCGCGCAGTTTTTGGGCGAATCGATCAATCAAATGGGGGGAGGGAGCGATTGGGTAACTTTGGCAATTGTCTATTTTGTCACGCTGTTTGTGACAGAGCTGGTGACCAATAACGCCGCCGCGGCGCTCATGTTTCCCCTGGCTCTGCAGACTGCCGACGCCGCGGGAATGCAGACGATGCCATTTATTATTGCCATTATGATCGCCGCCAGTTGCGGCTTTGCCACGCCAATCGGCTATCAGACAAATCTGATGGTCTATGGCCCCGGTGGCTACAAATTTAGCGATTACTTAAAAATCGGGATTCCCTTGGATATCTTGGTGGGAATTGTCACGATCTTGGTCATCCCCTGGGTTTATCCCTTACGATAAATCAACTGTTTTTAGCCAGTCAACGTAATCATTTCATGGCACGCTGGCCCCGCACTACCTGGACCACTATTTACACATACGGCACAATGTTTGTGCTGTTTCCGCTTTTGTGTTGGCTGGCTTACGCCTGGGTGCGAGGTTGGATTTTTTAAGTAATAACGTAGCAGGCAGCGTCCCGCTGTCAGAGCGTTCGTAGCAGGCAGCGTCCCGCTGCCGTGAGCATTTTGCCAAACGCCATTATTACAGGAATAACCCTTTTCAATGCAATTCATTCGGCACCTGGAAGATGCCACCTACTATATTATTTACAATTTGGCATGATTTTTTCTTACAAGTTTCCGCCAAGAGGTGCATTTTGACTAAAGAGAAAAATCCAACGGAGCGGCAACTATGAACATCGATCTGGTGGACATAACCCAAATTTTACAAGAAACCAGCCAGAACCGCTTGCTAACGCATTGGCAAATGCTTGCCGGACCACAACAGGAAAGCCTTGCCCGGCAGTTGGCCGCCGTGGATTTGCGGCAATTGGTCGCGGCATGGAAAAACCGCGCCGCTAGCCAGGACTGGCGGGCCCTCGCAGCCGCCAGCCAGCCCCCCGCCGCCTTTCGGCTTCCCCCTGCGCAAAACCCCTGGAATACCACCCAGGCCCGGCAGGCGGGCCGTTCCGCCTTGAGCGCCGGACAAGTGGGCGTCCTGCTGGTCGCCGGAGGCCAAGGTACACGCCTGGGTAGCGATCTGCCTAAGGGAATGTTTCCCATCGGCCCGGTGACGGGAGCATCGCTCTACCAATGGCTGCTGATGGGAGTTCTGGCCGCGCGCCGCCGCGCGGGTCGATCGATTCCCTTATGGATCATGACCAGTCCCGCCACCCATGCCCCAACGGCGGATTTTTTGGCCAAGGAACAAAATTTTGGCCTGCCGCGGGGGGATGTACAACTCTTTAGCCAGGGGACCTTGCCGGCTTTGGACTTGGCCACGGGAGAATTGCTGTTGGCGGGACCGGATCGACTGGCGCTGAGCCCGGATGGGCATGGGGGGTTATTAAACGCTTTTGCAAATTCCGGGGGCTTGGCCGAGGCCGAGGACCGCGGGCTAAAGTACCTGTTTTATATGCAAGTCGATAATCCGCTGGTAAGCGTGGCTGATCCCACCTTTTTGGGCTATCACATCCTCAGCGGGTCGGAAATGTCCACGCAGGTCATTGCCAAGCGGGGACCACTGGAAAAAGTGGGGAACGTGGTCACCTGCGAGGGACGAACCCGCATCATCGAATATAGCGATCTCCCCCCTGACCTGGCGGAACGGACCACGGCCACCGGAGAGCCGGTCTTTTGGGCGGGAAGCATCGCCGTGCATGTGCTGGACGTGGCATTCTTGCGGAGAATGACTGAGATCCCCGACGCCCTGCCGCTGCATGTGGCCCAAAAGAAGGTGTCTTATTGGGATCCCAGCCGGGGAGAGGTGGCTCCGGACGCACCCAACGCCTGCAAGTTTGAGCGGTTTATCTTTGACCTGTTGCCGCAGGCGCGGGAAGCGATCGTGATGGAAGTGGACCGGGCGGAGCATTTTGCCCCGGTAAAAAATAGCAATAACGAGGAATTCGACACGCCGCGAACGGTCCAAGCGCAGATGCGGTCGAACTTTTGCCGGTGGCTGGCGGAATGCGGCGTGACCGTGCCGGAAGAAACAGTCGTGGAAATATCCCCCCTGGTCGCCACGAATGCCGAAGAACTAGCCACGTGGCTGCAGGCTCATCCGCTGGAAAACTCAGCAGTTACCTCTTCGCCGTTGTTACTAAAAGAATAATAATAACCAAGTAATTTCGCGCTCACGAACATGTTCAAAATCGAGCACAAGACCGATCCTGTATTGCCGTGGGAACGGTTTTTATGGCGGCTGTTTCTGAGCTTTAGTCTGGGTCTTACTTTGATTTTTATCTCTTTATTGGTGGGAATGTGGGGTTATCACGTATTTGAGGGTCAGAATTGGATCGATTCTTTTTTGAACGCGTCGATGATCCTTTCCGGCATGGGACCGTTATGGAATCCCCAAACCGAACAGGGGAAAGTATTTGCCGGCATTTACGCGCTCTATAGCGGTTTTGCGGTGTTGATTATCGCGGGGATCGCCTTTGGTCCACTGGTTCACCGCATGCTGCATATTTTGCATGTCGACGAGCAAGATGTGGAGGCCGTGGAGCAACCTCGATAAATTCGCGAGGTGCGGGATAAACTGATTTTCAAAAAAACTCAATCCATACTTTTACAAAAGAAATGTAATTGCGGGAAACAGGATTTGAACCTGCACGGTGTTGCCACCGCCAGCCCCTCAAGCTGGTGCGTCTGCCAATTCCGCCATTCCCGCTCAGCAGAAATTACCAAATAAATTCCACCTGCCACATATAAAACCTCTTTATAATGTAACATTCCGCGCAGCCATTCGCAAGCTGGCTATTTTTGCCGCGCTCCTATCGACAAGCCGATGACTGGCGGGGTTCGCGGCAATTTTTTGCCACGATTGGCAATTGCCAAATTCAGCGAACCTGGCTCCAACATTCTTCCACCATTCTCCAACTTTATCCATTCCGCCATCGTCGCGCCAACGAGCCGCAATCGCCAATGGCGGAAAACTTTCACTTATTTTCTTCATAATGCATCAGCTCATTCCCACCGGTGCGGCCACGGCTATTTTGCCCA
The DNA here is from genome assembly GCA_033762255.1 of Pirellulales bacterium. Classification (NCBI taxonomy): domain Bacteria; kingdom Pseudomonadati; phylum Planctomycetota; class Planctomycetia; order Pirellulales; species Pirellulales bacterium. The sequence goes on from JANRLT010000021.1 coordinate 49,799, forward strand.
CGGGCGACACGCGTCCGATCACGGTCATCGGCAACGAGGCGATCCGCCAGACCTTTGACGAAAAATGCCTGCAGCAGGCGGTCAATTCGCGGCTGGCCCCCGGCGTGACCGATCTGGTCCTTAATCCCGACGGCCATTGCGGCTATGGGGCGCCCATCGGCTGCGTGCTGGTCTCCCCTTCGCATGTTTATCCCGGCCCCGTGGGCGTGGATATCAAATGCTCCATGAGTTTGTTGCAACTGGACCTGCCGGCGGAGGCCATCGCCGACCGCGTGACCCGCCGCGCTCTGATTGACGCCCTGGGGGAGCGGCTTCCCACCGGGGCGGGACGCGGCCAGCGCCATGTTAAAAAAGCCCGGCGATTTCCCCTGGCCGCTGGCAAAGAGGCCCTCATGTTCGGCGCGACCGCCGCCGTTTGCGAGCAATTGGGCATTCCCGCGCATTGGGCCGCGCGCTGCGAGGACGCCAGCCATGTCGGCCATGACGACACGGCGGCCCCGCTGGCGGAGCGGTTGGAGTGGCATTTGCGCCAAGGGACGCTGAATGACTTTGGCAACAAGGTCTCTCAGATGGGGTCCTACGGAGGCGGCAACCACTTTGGAGAGTGTGAAGTTGTCCGCTTCGTGGACAGCCCCCGCGCACGGCAGGCGGCCGAGGTTTTTGGCTTGCTCGATGGCAAAGTCGCGTTCTTGTCGCACTGCGGTTCGCGGGGGATTGGCCATAACTTGGCCATGCATCAATTTCGCGCGCTGCAAACCAAGTTTGCCAACTGGGACATTCCCCTGCCGGGAAACGACCGCGAACTGGTTTATGCACCGTTAGGGACGCCCGAGGCAAACGCCTACCTGGACGACATGGCCCTGGGGGCCAACTTTGCCACGCTGAACCATTTGCTGATCAATTCGCTGGTGCACGAGGCCTTTGCCGAGATTTTTCCCGGCATTAAAGCCGAACTGGTGTACTTTATCAGCCATAACATCGCTCGCAAGGAAATCGTCAATAACCAACCCGCTTGGGTGCATCGCAAGGGGGCCACGCGCGCCTTTCCGGCGGGGCATTTTGCCTTGGCCAATACGCCCTACGCGCAGACGGGGCACCCGATTTTACTTCCGGGAAATCCGCAAGCGGGATCGAGCGTGATGGTGGCGGAGCCTGGGGCAGAAGTCAGTTGCTACAGCGTCAACCACGGCGCGGGACGGGCGATGGGGCGCAAGGCGGCGATTCGCAACCTGGATCAGCGAGCCATTGATGAGTCGTTTGACAAGCTGGACATTTTGACTAATTGTCGGCAGTACCCGCGCGACGAAGCCCCCGCCGCGTATAAGGATTTTGAGCAGGTGCTGGATTCAGTCAAGTCCGCCGGTCTGGCCAGCGAGGTCGCCCGCCTGCACGCCCGCTTTGTCATGAAGGATACGGATAAGGCGGACGATTAAGCGTCAGCCAGCGTGGCACGGACGCACGGGGCACGGACTTTAGTCCGTCGGCAAAAGATGGGTGTCCCTATGAGTTGGTTGTAGCGGATGAATCGGGCCGTTGGCGCTTTCATTTGTTACTTCCCATTGACCTGGGGCGGCGCTGCGTTTCCCTAGGCTGGGATGGTTGGGCCTTTGGCCCACCGATAGGTAGTTTAGGGTTCCTTTTGTGTCGCGTAGTGAATTTTTGTCACGGGTTAAAACCATCCCACTAGCAACACTAAGATTTATGACACGCTCTGACGCAGAAAGCTACCAACCTGGTACGGGAATTGTTAAAATTATGTGAATCCGCGAGGGATATGCAATTCTTATGCGGATTTTCCACGCGATTCACTTTTCACACGCACGGTTCCATGCTTTACAAATTATTACTGCTGGCGGCATTGGCGGGCACGCTGTTCTATCATCCCACCTCCGCCCGTGCCCTAGAAGTCGCCTTTGGCGAGGTGGATATCACTCCCAACCTGAACAGCGGCCGGCCTGTTTGGCTGGCCGGTTACGGCATGGGACGCAAGGCAACCGCCGTGCACGATCCAATTTTGGCCCGTTGCGTGTTAATCAAGGATGGCCAGTCCAAACTGGCGTTTGCCTGCGTTGATTTGATCGGCCTGCAATATCCCGAAGTCCAACGGATCCGCGCGGGCCTGGGGGATTATCAGTATGTGATGGTTAGCAGTAGCCATAGCCACGAAGGTCCGGATGTAATTGGTATTTGGGGGGCGAATCCCTTATCCCGCGGCGTCGATGACGAATATTTGCGGTTAGTCGTGGATAAAGTCACGGGCATGATCCGCGCCGCCGAAAAATCATTTACCCCCGCCGTGGCCTTGTATGGCACGGCCACCGACGAGACCCTGCTCAATGACAGCCGCCAGCCGCAAGTCAAGGATGGCGTGCTGCGGCTGGTCAAGTTTGTCGAACCCAACAGCCAAAAAACGCTCGGTCTGTGGGTGCAGTGGAATTGCCATCCCGAAGCGATGGGGGCCGATAATACCGAACTGACCGGCGATTTTTGCGCGACAACGGTGGCGGAACTGCGGGCCAAGCACCAATGCCCCGTGGCGTATTTTAGCGGAGCGGTGGGGGGACTACTGGCACCGCCGCGGGGGGGCCGGATCAAGGACGCCAACCAGCGCGAATTGCATGAAGGGGATTGGGAATATTCGCGAATTTATGGCCAGGAAGTGGCCAAACTGGCGGACGAAGCGGTCGCCGCCGCCCAGCCGATTCAGCTAACACCGCTGGCGGTTTCGGCCAAACCCCTGTCGATACCCGTGGATAACGTGCTGTATCGCATGGCCCGCACGGCGCAGGTGCTAAAGCGTCCGGCGACAATTTGGAACGACAAACCGTATGAGCCGGGGCCGGAAGTGCTCAAAGACACGGGTAAGGAACGGATCGCCATGCTGACCGAGGTGGCGTACGTTCGGCTGGGAGATCTGCATGTGGCCTGCATCCCCGGAGAGTTGTATCCCGAACTGGTCTATGGCAAATACCAGGAACCGGCGGAAGCCAACGCCGACTTTCCCACGAGTAAGTTGGAGCCATCCGTCGCGGCAACGTTACCGGGGGACAAATGGCTCTGCATCGGCCTGGCCAACGATGAAGTGGGATACATCATTCCCCGGCGGCAATGGGACGATAAAGCCCCGTTTGCCTACGGCCGGGATAAATCCCAATATGGCGAGGTCAACAGTTGCGGACCGGAAACCGCGCCGCTACTAATGCAGGGGCTGATGGATTGCGTGCGCGCGGCGGGGAAGTAGTGTGGATTTAGCAGTCAGCTTTAGCCTCGGATAGGCACTGATGAAACCTAGCACGGGCTTTACCCGTAACCTAAGGGATAAATTCAGCAGGCAATAGTACGCAGGTGACACTGATCGGACTGATTTTCGCTGATCAGAGGAAATTTTATTGAGGAGCAGCTTGAATCCAGACGTATTAGCTGATCTGAACTACTAACCGTTAAATTTTTAGCAGTGTGCGAAGATTATACTTTGCCCAAGCATGAGGGTGCCAAAGGCGTTTGATTCTTTGCGGGCCAACGGCCCGACCTACCCCAGCCGTGCTTGTTAGACTTGTGGCAAGCGCAGCGTCGCCCTAGGTAATTTGACCAATCAAATTAATAGGGCCAAAGCCCCGATTCATCCGCTTTGACAAACAAATCAAGCTAAGTGTCCCTTGGATTACGAGCTTAGGCCCGAACTACGAAAATCCCTGTGAATTCGTAGCTAAAAACGAATTTGCTCTTACAAAAACCCAACCCCTGGCTTACTCCTGCCCCCCAAACTTTTTCTTGCCAATCCGGGCGTACCACTGTTTCCAGCACAGACATTGCTGGTGGCAAGTCAGCCGCTGCAATATGGCAAACTCCTCATAGACCACCTGGCCATCCACCACTTTTCGCTCGCCCGTGGGTTGGGCCAAACCGGCGTAGGATTGAATCGTCGCGTCCGCCGCCGCATTAAATCCCGTCAACAGCTGCAGACTGGCCAGCGCCGCTAGCTGCACCTCGGGCCGGTCATCCAGCAGGCGAATCAATTCCCCCAGCGCTTGCAGGTCCCCTAATTTGCCCAAGAGCGTCGCGGCCTCGCGGCGGATAGCGGTATCGTCGTGATAGGTCAGGCGTAGTAACGCCGGTAATCCCGGCGGCACGCCATGCGCCGCCAGGGCATACGCCGCCGCCAAGCGGATCGCCGGATCGCGGGCGGCCAACAGTTCCTCCAGCGGCTGAGCGCTAGGAAGCTTGGGGAGCGCCGCCAAGGCCCGCAGCGCGGCTAGCACCACCGCCACATGATCGTCCGCCAGACTGTTTTGCAAGAGGAGCGCATAGTCCTGATGGGGATGGGCGATAAACCACTCGAGGGATTGCCGCCGCACGCCATCGCTGGGATGGCTGGCGGCCAGGGCGACAATCGCCGCCACGCGGGGATCTGACTGTTCAGCCAGCAGCCGCAACGCCGCCAGCCAAACTGTGGCGTCGGTTTCTGTCTGTAAAATTTCCGTCAATTCGACGAGGGTGCTATCGGGAATTACCTGTCCGGCCAGTTGTTGCGTAAAGTCCTGGATCGCGGCGCGGCGTTCCCAAGCCGCGGTGGAACGGCAGCGCGACGCGCAGCGTCGCCAGTGCGACTCTAATTCGTGGAGGATATCCGCCGCCACCGTCTGATAACCCACGGTGGAAAGCGCCGGGTCCGTCAATGGATTGGCTCGCGACGTGACGTCGGTTGCCGCGGCATGTTCGCCAAATTCGCGATGATAGGTTTCTTTTAGCAGCCGGGCTTGTTCGGCCAATTGCACGCGCGAGGCGGTTAAACTCAGTTCGTTTGCCGCGGGCCAGGATTCGCGCAGCTGGCGTATCGCCGCCTGGCGCACCAGCAGCACATCATTTTCGCAAGCCCCCAAGAGGACCGGCACGGCCAAGGGCAACGGCCAATTTTCCATTTTGGCTAATGTTTGCTTACGCACTTCCACGCTGGGATCCGCCAGTAATCGCAGGGCCAGCGCGGGATCGGGCCTGCGAATCAATGTGCTCGTCAAACCCAACCGTACCTGGCTGGATTTGTCCGCCAGGGCCGCATTTACCACGGTTGGATCCCCGCTTTCATAGAGGGCCGAATACGCCGCCGCGCGGATCAATTCGCCGCTCTCCCGCGTTAAGGGACGCAGGGCCTCTTGGGCGGACCTCCCCCCCAACCGACCCAATCCCTGGATCGCGGCCAGTTTGACATCAAATTCCGCGTCTTGCAGAGCTCCGCGCAGACTTGCCAGCGCGTTCGGTGGCTGACGCACCGCCAACATATTTAAATAAGCCACCCGCACCACCGGCGCGGGATCTAGCGACAACTCTTCCAGATCAGTGGCAAGCTCCAGGTCTGGCCAGCGCACATACGCCGCCACAAACTGCGCCCGTAGGGCCGCGGCGGGGGAATGGAGCGCCTGACGTAAAATCTGCTCATGCGGCAGAGGGGCGGTTTTTATCCAACTTTCCAAAAGTTCGGTGTGCAGTTCCCAAATATACCGCGTGGCGGCGGGACCGGCGGAATCCCCCAACTGCGGCAAGACCTGCTCATAAACAGTTGCCACCGCGTCATCCCACGGCAAATGTCCTAGGGCATCCGCCGCCGCCCGACGCAATGGTAACGGCGCCTGGGGATCGGCAATAACCTGGGCCAACACCGGCACGGCCTGGGGGCGTCCTTGCCAAGCTAGGGCTATCGCCAAATTTGCCCGCAACGGCTGCTGGGTGGTCTTGGCCAATTCCGCCGTCAGGTTGAGCCGTCGCTGGGGAGGAATCGCCAATTCTGTTTCGATGCCCAGATGCCGCCAACGATACCTTTCCAGGAAAAGATGATCCACCTGCTGCTTGCCAGGGGATGTTTCCGTGGTTAGCGGAGCTAAAAACCAGCTAGGGCTGGCCAGGGCCGCCAATTGCTGCGCGGGGCTCATGTTGGCCGCGCACTGAGCACAATGGGCCGGCCCCGTGTGTTCCGTGTCGTGCGAATGTTCTGCGTGTTCCGTGGGCTGCGTGCTATCTGGCTGGGGAAGCCGAGACGATTGTTGCCCCGATGCGTCAGAAGATTTGGCGTTGGATGACGTTGGGTAAAGCTTATCATCACTGGCGACGGCACTAGCTTTTACGCCCTCGCGTGGGGGAAGTTGATCGGCGGAAATTCGTGGATCGGGCGAGCGTTGTCGCTGGAGGGCTTCACAGCCGCCACAAAAACAGGCCACAAAAACCGCTAGCAAGCAGGCTGCGGGAAAAGAATCTCCCCTTGGCACATCCTGAAAACGCCCCACCGAGAAAACCGGCGGTTTGCGCAAAACAGGCAGTTTACGGCGATCCATCGCGGCCACCTCACGGCCATCCATGGCCTAAATGAAAGATACAACCGTCGGGGGGATAAATACTGGCTAATTCAACCGCCCATAGATAATTTCCCGGCCTCGTTGGTGCAATGCCAGTTAGCGTCCTCCCCGTGGGCCGATGGGTCCCCGGCCATAAGGGCTAGGCCCGCGACTTCCTCCCCCGCCGCCACTGGTGCTCCCCGGAGAAAATGTTCCTTTGGGAACAGAAACAAATTTTGGCAGCAGGTCGGATTGGTCTTTGCCGGTAATTGACTTATCCAGTTTGACACCCCCTTCGCGCAGGCTTTTGATCAGATATTCGGGATCGCGGGTCTTGGTGCTGAACCATTTGGTTTCGCATACTTTGACCAGGGCCTGCAGTTGCGACTGGATGGCGGCGGCCTGGCCGGTTTTTTTCTCAAGTGTTTTGAGCGCGGCCTGCAACCGGGTAAGTTCATTTTTTAAGGCCTCATCGGTATCGGGGGGATAAGGCAGATCCTCTAGATAGGCCAAATCCCGCTTGATCGCGGCCACCGCGACTAGCCCGATATCCTTGGCAAATTCGTCGGGAGCGACTGTGGCGGGAAGTTCCTTCATGGCGGCCAAAGCTTCGATCGCCTCAATGCGCAGTTCCAGCGAGGCGGTCTCTTCCTTGACAAGGGCTTTGGCCCAATCGGCCAGTTTTGGGATAGAGCCGGGGGTTTTGGATTCCAGCGTCACCGCCAACTCCAACGCCCGTCGCCGCAGCCAATCATAACCGACAGCCTCTGTGGCCATGTCCGCGGGGGGCTGGGGGTTGGATAGATAGGGAGCAATGACATCGGTTAATATTGCTTCCACCCCCTTGGGAGGAAGTTTATTGACCTGGGCTTGGCGGATCACGCCGTTCATGGCGGTGATACGCAAAATGGGAGGAGTGTTGGGCACCTTGATAGGCGAGGCTAAAAGATACAATCGTTGCAGCGCGCCCGGATAAGGAATTTTTTTCATCTCGTCGTTGAGTTCCGCCAGAATAATCGTCGCGTTAAGCCGGGCCAGCGGATGATAGTTTTTTATTTGATTAGCCGCATCCCGGTTAATCGCTATCTGCGAAAATCGATTTACCAACGCCTGATTAAACAACTCCCGCGCGCGGGCCATGGCGTCCACATCACCCTGGGCGGCAACCACTTTGAGGTAGGAATTCGCCAGATCCCGCCGCATCCCTTTGAGTAAAGTGCTATCGACCAAATTCCGGTTGCCATCCGCGGGCTTTACCACATTGGCCAACTGCGTAAAATGCGGCGCCAAGATCGTGTTGACATATTTTTCCATGAACTCCTTTGTCGCCTGCGTATTGACGCCGTTTAGCATTTCATCCACTTGAATGCGCAAGCTATTCGCCGGACCGGCGGTCGGGCTTTTATTAATAATATGTCGCTGCCACATGTTATAGGCCGGATCGAGCGCGTCCTGGTCATAGGCGGCCTGGGCCAGACAAACCCCCACGCCTTGTCCCAGCAGGACCGCGGCCAAAAGCATCATTTCCCAGCGGGTGGCCATTTTTCGCGGGGTAACGAACGGAAGAAAATCCATAGAACCGCAATACTGGGAAAAAATGGTAGACATACAAAACCCTATGAATTCTGAAAGCTTTTTCGGGGATGGGCCATTCAAGAACAGAAACGTGCCAAACCAGAGAAACCCGACTCGGAGCGTGCAGAATTCTCTTTTTTGATATGATAAGCACTGACTAGTTTATTTTACTCCAAGCTATTTCTGAAAATCAATCAGAATCCCAGGGAACTCAGGTAAACGGCCGCGAAATCCGCTGCATGACCTGTTTTCCCATGTTTTTTGCGATACACGCCACTTATGACTTGGATTTACAGCCATTCCGACTTTTTAGCCCACCAGACAGGCACCCATCCCGAACGCCCCGAGCGTTTGATCGCGATTCTTCGGCAATTAGAACGGACAGGCCTGGGGGCACGTTGCCACCACCCCACCTGGGAAGTGGCCACTACCGCGGAGCTGACCACCATTCACGGGACCGATTATTTAAACGATTTGAATGCTTTTTGCTTGCGGGGCGGGGGTCGAATCGAAGAAGACACCGTGGTCTCGGCTCGGTCGTATGACATTGCCCGGCTGGCGGCTGGCGCGGCGATTTCCGCCACCCGGGCCGTGATTTCCGGCGACACACCCACCGCGTTATGCCTGGTGCGGCCCCCCGGTCATCATGCCCGCCGCGATACCGCCATGGGTTTTTGTTTGATCAACAATATTTCGGTGGCGGCGCACGCGGCACTGGCTGCCGGATTATCGCGAATTTTGATCATTGATTGGGACGTGCACCATGGAAATGGCACCCAGGAACAGTTTTATACCGACCCGCGGGTGGGCTTTTTTTCGATCCATCGCTGGCCCTTTTATCCGGGAACGGGGGACCACGATGAAACCGGTAGCGGGCCGGGGCTGGGGACGACCAAAAATCTGCCGATCGCCTGGGGAACTTCTCGACAAGAGTATTTGAATCAGTTTACCGAGGCAGTAGAGGGTTTTGCGGACAAAATTCGCCCCGAGCTAGTTCTGCTAAGCGCGGGGTTTGACGCGCACCGGGATGATCCCGTCGGCTCGCTGGGCCTAGAGACCGAGGATTTTGCCATGTTGACCCAGATTGTGGGGGAAATTACCGCGACGTGGTGCGGAAAAAAACTGGTCAGCGTGCTGGAGGGGGGTTACAACACGGGCGTCCTAGCCGGCTGCGTGGAAGAGCATGTGCGGGGGTTGCTGACCCTAGAAAATCGCGATATCAAATCTGCTTAGGTAGACAGTCGTGGCTAAACTCGGATCGCAAATAATTTACAAAAACTTTTAAAAATCTGGGAATATTTGGCGGGGGAACTCGTTTGCACTGGTGTGATGGCAAGACACGTCATACTTGGCCGCGACGGTAACACTTTACCGTATTTTTCGCACTGCTAATCAAAGCGTGTTTTACCCTTCTGTCGCAGTTTTTTTCAACCCCGCTGAATTTTTTGAGGAGACCCAGCCATGTTACGCCCCCTGATTTTTTGTGGATTGTTCGCTCTGGCCCTGATCCCAGGCTTTAGCCGCGGAGCCGATTCCGCCGGAACGGAAAAGCCTTCGGTGGACCAGCTCAAGCAGTTAGCCCCCAGCAATGTCGAAGAATTAAAAGTTATCAGCGAAAAGCCCCCGCTGATTCAATTCAAGCAACGGGGCAATAAAGGCTTTGCCTGGAAATTGGAGCTTTCCCGGTATGTCAACAAGCACGGAGATTTTTTGGAGATGAGTTTTCCTTGTGAACCGCTTCCCGAAAACGCCAACTCCGCCAAACTGCTAAAACTGCTCCAAACGAACGAAATTATGGCTGGCTCGCCCGTCTATAGTGTGGATAAAAACAACCTGGTTTGGTTGCGGCTGCAAATTCCCGCAAGTACCGCCACCCCCGAGGTCGTCGCCCGCAAATTTGCCGAACTGGTCTACCATGCCGAGGATCACCTGGCGGAATGGGACTTTGAAGAGCTCTTTGTCGAGAATAATCACACTGTGGCAAAAGTGGAAACGGAATAGCTAGTAAAATTAAGGAATTTTGCCGGGTGATATCGGACGGCCTGGAAAGATGACTTTCCAGGCCGTTTGTCATTTATACAGGCAAAAAATGCATGCTCTTTGTAAAAGACCGAGCTAGCCACCACTATTAACGCCAGTAAAAAAGTAGACATTACGCCTCTAATTTCTTGGACAATTTATGCATTTTTACTTACCAATTGATTGCAAAATTGGAGATTTGAATTACAGTAAAAGTCAGGTTGCGAGATGCCGCAATAAAGAGGGCCACCCATTTACACACCGTGAGGAGTACGCTGATGAGTCGGAATTGGAAAATTGCCTTGGCTGGTCTATTTGGCCTGGCATGCATGGCGGGGCAGGCAAGTGCCGCATCTGTAACTTATGGACCCCAGCCCATCGGTCCCAACAATGCTGGCAGCGCGGGAAGTTTCTTTTTGCCCCAGTTTGATCCTTCCTTGGGGACACTGACCAAAGTCATTTTGATGGTAAATGGCTTTAGCGATGGCGGCCAAAACATTCTGGATAGTGAATCGGATTTCTCGGGGAACGCGTCGGTCTCCATCGGTACAAATATCACCGTGACAGGCCCCGCCACCTTGACCGTGTTAACCACCCCGGTGGATACCAATAGCGGCCCCATCGGCCCCGATGATGAAATGGTTTTTCCCGATTTTGCGGGTCCGGACTCGATTGGGGTGTTTGGGAATCTGTCCACCGACTCGGACATGAGCATGATCACCAGCGGCATGGGCCCCTACATTGGTTTGGGGAATGTCACGTTCAACTACAGCAGCGTGGTGAACAATTCGTCTTCCTCGACGGTTTCGCCTTCGTTCACGTTTAATACACCCACGATTTACAGCTTTGACGCCAAAGTGACTTACGAATACGACGTCATCCCGGAACCCTCGACCTTTATCCTGGCCGGATTGGGCGCGGTTGGCTTGGTGGGTTATGGCTTGCGTCGTCGGGTCAAGTAATCGTCCCGCACAGATATTAATGAAACATTTTCAGCCGCAAAAGCTTGCCTTTTGCGGCTGTTTTTTTGCGCTAAGAACGGGAATGCCCTTAGCCGCTCACGCCACTGGACAATTTCTCCGTTGGTTTTGCGCTATGTGGTCTGAGAATTCCTGGATCATCGCCAAAGTAATATTTGCGGGCGTCCGGGTTATTCAGCACTTCCTCGGGCGTTCCTTCGCACAGCACCTGACCCGCGCGGATCACATAACTGCGATCGGTGATCGCCAGCGTTTCCCGTTCGCGGTGGTCGGTAATCAGTATCGAAATGCCGTCGTCCCGCAAACGGCGAATAATCCCCTGGATGTTGTTGATCGTCACCGGGTCAATGCCGGTGAATGGCTCGTCCAGCAGAATGATGGTCGGTTTGCTGACCAGGCAGCGGGCAATTTCTAACCGGCGTTTTTCCCCGCCGGAGCAACTTTGCGCCAGTGATTTGCGGATTTTGACAATGTCGAACTCCCGCAACAGTTCCTCGCACCGGCTTAAACGCTCGGCCCGCGGCATCCCTAACAACTCCATAACCGCTAGCAGGTTTTGCTCTACCGTCAATTTGCGAAAAACGCTTTGTTCCTGGGCCAGATATCCCATCCCCCCGTCGCGCGCCCGGCGATACATGGGCCAATGAGTCACATCCAGTCCATTCAGCGTCACGGTGCCGGCGTCCGGTTCCACCAATCCGCAGGTCATGCGAAAGCTGGTCGTTTTGCCTGCGCCGTTGGGACCCAATAGACCCACAATTTCGCCGGTATTCACATAAAACGTAACGCCGTCCACCACACGGCGACGGCCATAGGTCTTTACCAAACCGGTCGATTTTAATAAGGGATTCACCTGGTCCTCCCTGACCTGGCACTGGCAATGGGGCAAAAGAATTTCAATGCTTTGGCGGCTAGTTTAGCAAAATTGGCCTAACGGATAAAGTTCATTCGCGACCAGTTGGGCATAAAGGGAAAGTCATACCTCACCCCGCGAATCATGATGGGCAGGGAATAAGTCGTGGGCCAGCTATGGGGCCAGTAAATCGCCATTGCCTTGCCCACCAACTGGCGACGTTCGACAAAGCCCTGGGTCAACCAATAACGGCTATCGCTGCTGGAGGGGCTATTGTCACCCAGCATAAAGAATTGATCGCGGCTGGGATCGGCGGGATTTTTTTTCAGTTCGATTTGATTCCGCTGCATACCATCGGTAGCCTGGGAGGAACCGGTGTAAAAAACATCCCGCATGATTCGCAGGGAACTGACGGTGGCGGCGCTTCCCTGGACCGAGATACCCGCGGGAGAATGGTCGGTGACGCGCTGTTCGCCGGGACGAATGGAGGGCAGTTCCGCCGGACGGGTATTACCCAGGTGGTCGTAAGTAGTGGGGGAGTCAAACTCCACCGGCTGGCCATTGATCACCAGCCACAGCTGATCATCCACATTGGCAAACATGACTTGCTTGGTCGCGCTGCTCCATACGCGGGTGGTGGATTTAGGTTGATAATTCTCCACTCCGGGAATGCGCAAGCGGGCGATTCCCGAAGCCAAATCGATTTCGGCATGAAAAACCCGGCCTCCCTTGACCAGCTCTAACCGCAATAAGCCTGTCTGTTCGGCGGTTTGCACCTCGCACATCAAGGCTAAATCTCCCACCCAATGGATACCATCGCGGGCATTGGGAAAGGGTGCATAATTATAGGGATAAAAATCGCGGATAAGTTGGGGGACGGGTTGCAACGAGGGTTGTGCCAGGGAGGCCTTTCCCCCGGGGGGGTCAACTTGGTCCCAGTTGTATTGATCCACCAGCAGATGCAGATATCGCAGCGATGTTAATTCCGTGGTTTTATCCAAAGTAAATACTTTTTGATCCGCGCTGGTCTTCCAGCCAGGTTGATTGGGCATGGCCCAATTTTGCCAGCGCGAGGGCCACCCCTTTGCCAGTAACTCTTCTGGCTGGTGGTCTTGGTCATGGACCGGCTGCAACATGGCGCGTAGTTTTGCCAGGTTGGGCTTGCGGGCGATTTCCCATTGTGGACCGGTCCCTGCGGGCAGGTTCGCTCCTGACGGTGGCTTCAGCCAAATATCGCCATGCTCGATTTTCAGGGTTTCCCCCGGCAGGCCAATGAGCCGTTTAATATAATTGGTCTTGGGATCCTCGGGATATTTAAAGACAATCACATCCCACCGTTCGGGCGGGTGAAAATCGTATATAAATTTATTTACAACAATGCGATCCCCTTCAAAGACTTGCTCATATTTGTCGGTCTCTGGCTGGACAGCCTGCACATATTGGCAATTGGGGCAGCAGGCGGCCGTGGTGGCGTTAAGACCAGCCCCCGGCGCGGCCGGGTTGCTGTCGCTATAACCTTTGCGAAAACTGGTGCCACATTGGGGACAAACCAAATCATAATGCTTCCCCTGCAACGTGGGAGCCATCGACCCCGTCGGAATAACAAACGGCTCCGCCAAAAAGTTTCGAAACATACAGGCCATCACAAAGGCAATCAGCACCGACTCTAGCGTTTCCCGCCAGACATTCCCCTCTGGCTCGGGAGGGACTGCGGGAGAAGAGGGGGCCTCGGTAGCCGCATTCTGGGGGGATATGGCCATAAATCAAAAATAATAATTGAATGATCGAGGAAAGAAACCAACAAGCCAATTGCGTAAATATTACCAAAATTTATCCAATTCGGCTGGACCAGACAGTATTCGGAATCGTACAAAAAATATTGGATTGCATCGTTGTGACATCTTAAAAGACGATAATTTAGGGCAAATGGCTTAAATGAGGGCTATGCAAAGCTAGGTGCCGCATTGGTGAATTCAGTGACAAACTGCGGCTTACCGCCGTTATAGTCGTTACAGTCGGGAATTATTAGCCATTATAACCAAATTATTGCAGAAAACTCATCGTTGTTTATAATGAACTTTTGAAACTGGATTTTGAGCCAGGTTCAATTCAACACGATTTTCACAACTTTGGACGGAATTTGGCTAATGAAAATTTGAAAACCTGTTCCTAAGCGGGAAATCTTGGGGATTGGGTAAATTTTCATGGCTGTTAACCTTGGGAGGCTCGGCAGATAATGCCGACAAGGTTATGAAACGGCTATCAGCGATAGCTTGGGATCAAACGCGACGTTGGTCCCCGGAATTAGCATTGGAACATTGGATGCTGGGTCGAAATCCGCGCATGCGCAGGATTTCACAGCATATTGAGCGCGCTGCCGATGTGCAGTGCACCGTGCTGATCACCGGCGAGACCGGCACCGGCAAGGAAGTTCTCGCGCGCCTCTTGCACGAGGTTGGCTCCCGCAATTCAGCCCCTTTTGTGCCGGTCAATTGCGCCGCCCTGACCACCACGCTAGCCGAAAGCCAACTCTTTGGCCACGAAAAAGGTGCCTTTACCGGTGCGGCCGGTAGTTCTTTAGGCGTGTTTCGCGCGGCAAGTTCCGGTGTGGTGTTTTTAGATGAAGTGGGCGAAATGCCATTAGAGCTGCAGCCCAAGTTGCTGCGTGTTCTGCAAGAGCAAGAGGTCACACCCGTGGGGTCGTCGATCCCCGTATCGATTAATGTGCAAATCGTCGCCGCGACCAATCGCAATCTCGAGGCGGAAGTCGCCGCGGGCCGCTTTCGCGAGGATCTGTATTATCGGCTGAACATGGTCGAGCTGCGCGTCCCACCTCTCCGCGAGCGCAGCGAGGATATACCAGATTTTGTGGACTTTTTCTCCGAAAAATTTGCGTTACGTTATCAACGCCCGGTTTGGATTCCCACTCCCGCCATTTTACAAGAGTTCTGCGCGTACCACTGGCCGGGTAATATTCGCCAACTGGCCCATGTCATTGAACAAGCATATGTGCTAGAGACCGAGCCGATGCTGCCAGGCCGGGATTCCGCCACGACCGGCGAAGAGTCCGGCCCCGCCGGGCGGCTCCCTTACCTAAATCTGGAAAAACTCCGCTATGAGGCTGTCCGCCAGGCTCTGGTGTTGACCCGCGGCCATAAAGGACAAGCGGCACAAATGCTGGGCGTACACGCCAACACCCTGACCCGGATGATCGCCGAATTTAAAATGTCTCCCAAACACTGGCAAGCAACGGTGCCCAATTAAGCCCGGATAGCAACCGGTCCACGCGAGCGACACTCTTTTTAACCAGCCGCGGCATAAGCGACACCCCACTTAAAAAAAAACGGCCGACGCGGCCGGTCGCCCCGGGAAAGAAACTTTCCCGCGGGCATGGCGGACGGGTCGGCCAATTGCGCTCTTTTACTCGAGCAGTCTCTTTTTAATTCACTTCATTTGCCGTTTCGCCGCTGGCCCGGGTGACGAATTTAGCAAACTCACGGATGTTGATATCGCTATTGAGAAAGCGTACCGAGGAATCGCCAAAGACGATATTCGCCCCGCTGGTGTGAAAGGAATAGGTTTCACTGCTTCCTTCCGAACCATAAAATGGATGGGGAAACGTGTTGCCAAAATCCTCGCCGTTGGTGCAATTCACGGCGCAGGGTCCGGGAAAGGATTTGCCGTCATAGCTTGATCCATCCACGCTGAAATCGCTGGCCGGACGGCACCACCCCCCCGCATTGACACGATTCGTGTTGATATCCGCGGCAAGTTGCATGCCCCCTTGGTAAACATAGGGACGTCCGGCTGATTCCGCATACAGGATCGTCTTGGACGTACCATCCGTCACATCTTTGAACTTGGGATTCCCATTCTTGGGGAGCATGCCGGTACCGGCAAAATCAACTAAATTGGCGTCTTTCAATCGCTTATCGACGCTAATGGTGGGGGAATAATCCGTGATTGCCACCAGGTTCCCCCGCCAACTGGGTTGCGGGTCGCCATCCAGCCGGTCGGCATCGGGCGAGGAAGGGCACAAAAACGTGGTGATGATAGTGCTGGTCACCGGCAGATTCTTGACATGCGACCAATTCAGGGTTTTGTCGTAGCGCTTAAAGAGGTTGTCCTCCTCGATAAAGGGCAACAGTTGCAACAGCCCGGCAATCCGCGGCAGGGGCGTCACACCCGCCGGTCGAATACTGGAAGGGAGTTTTTTGTAGGCATCGCTAAAGTTGTGCGCGGCGATGCCCAACTGGCGGATGTTATTGGTGCACTGCCCGCGCAGGGCGGCTTGCCGGGCCGCCTGGATGGCGGGCAGCAATAACGCGACCAAAATGCCAATAATTGCGATTACGACCAGCAGTTCCACAAGGGTGAAACCGCGTCGCGACAAAGGGGAAAACCGTAACATGAACGTACTCCTGGAAACAAAGTTGTAAGGTGTAATCTTTCTTGAAATCCGTCCGTCGGACCCAAGATAAAAATGGTGAAGGTGGTTGAAATTCAACGAGTGATGTTTTTTGCCGGAATTTTGGTTGGTGCCTGGCCAACCGTCACTTTCCAATCCGTGGTGTTCGGGTCGGAGTATTTCGCGGGGAGTGAGTTCTCTCCCCGTTCATAGCTTTCGCCATTTTTTACCAATGGATAATGTTGCACGGTGATCTTGTACTCTCCCGTCGCGGCTCCATCTCCCGTTTCGTAGGTGGTGACGGTAAAATTTCCCTCCTTATCAGTTTGCGCCCGCGCCGCCAGCGCCGGAGAACCCGCGGCACTGGGATGCAGGATGATCTGGGCATGGGGCAAAGGCTGGTTATTCACCAGTAACCGCCCTTCCACCGGAAATGTCGCCAATCGTTCTGGCTGGGATTTGCCGCAGCCAACAACCAATGGCAATGCACAGAACGCCAGCAACAGCCAAAAACCAGAGCCACGTCCCATAGGCGCGGGAAGCTCGCGATCCCGGCAATAAACTTCAATTCGCATGATGAAAATTCCTCAAAACAGTAGTGGTAAAAAATCCAGATAAATTCGCTCTCCCGGGATCAATCCGCACAGCAAATTTGCAGTGGTAGACTCCAATCAATCTCTGGTGATTTCGCGGGATCTATCCGTACCAACAACGGCGTTTGACGCCATTCCTGATAACGCCGCGGAAGTCGCTCCGGGCCGGGGATCAATGATTCATATTCATGAATTTTTGGCCGCCAACTGGCGGTGACGTGGTATTCCCCCGGCGAAAGATCGCGCCGGGAAATATAAAATTCACCTTCCGAGTTGGTTACCGTCGTGCATAACGAGGTGGCGCTCATTTGCTTATTGGCAAAAAAACGCAACACGACGCCCCCCGTCGGCAAGCCGTTCATACGCACATTTCCCGTAATCACCGGACGGTCGTATTGAGACGGCAATGTTTCACGAAGCGAATCCAGCCATTGCCAGCTAACCGTGCCAATTAACAGCACGCCGGAAAACAAACGGGCCCACAAGGGGAACAATTCCAGACTCATGACCAAAAGTCTTTACGAATAGGTCATGCTCGGGATCAATCCGTGGCAAACCTGAACTCAACTAGAGACCTCTTCCCCGCGGGAAGTCGGCAAACATGTTCAACGTATGAGATAGGGGGGGTCGGTGGAACGCATCTTAACGCCAAGATGCCGCCACGACCCTATCGACAGCTTGAATTCTCGTTGGTAACGCCATTGCGGCGCGTGCGGCGTTTTTCCGTGCGATCAATTTGCACCACCACGCCATCCTGCACGATCACATTGACCGATCCAAATCGTAGACCCCGCAGGGCGTCACGAATTTGCGCGATCTCTTGATCACGTTCGCCCATTCGCGCGGATGGATTCGAGTTTTCGCTGGCGTCTGTCATGGTATTGCTCCCGCCCGCGATTGGGCATCGGTCCTTCGATTTCGTGCGGTTTTTGGCTCAAATACTATAATCCGGCACAAACACGCGGATTTTTTTAGGTGACACAGACACCCATTCGCCTATCCTTAACTCGAGTTCCTCCAAGCGATCCAACGGCAGATCGACCAGGATTTCGTTTTCGTCGGCGTTTTTTAAGGCAATTTTGGCGATTGAACCGGCGGGATTAATACGCAAGATTTGTGCCAATATGCCTGATTCGGGCGCGGGCCCGCGTAAAATATCTAATTCATGGGGGCGAACATAAACATTGGCGGTGGTATGGCCTTCCGCCGACAAATGTGAAACATCGTGCGAGCCGCCGCGCCAGATTGCCCGTCCTTGTTCAATGCGTCCATGAAAGACATTGACCTGGCCTAAAAAGTCCATCACAAATTCCGAGGCGGGGTGATGAAAGACCTCCGCGGGAGTCCCCACTTGTTCTATCTTGGCTCGATTCATGACAACCACCCGATCCGAAACTTCCAGGGCTTCTTCTTGATCGTGGGTGACTAAGATCGTTGTCATTTTTAGTTCTGTTTGCAGCCCCCGCAGCCAACTGCGCAAACCCTGGCGGACTTTGGCGTCGAGCGCGCCGAAGGGCTCGTCCAAGAGCAGAACTTGCGGTTCGATGGCCAAGGCCCGCGCCAGCGCCACCCGTTGCCGCTGTCCGCCTGAGAGCTGGCTGGGCAAACGGTTTTCAAACCCGGTCAATTGAATTAATCGCAGCAATTCCTGGACTTTTGCGGTAATTTTCGCGGCGGAAGGGCGTGTGGCGCGGGGCCGTACCCGCAGCCCAAAAGCGATATTTTCAAACACGCTCAGGTGCTTGAACAGGGCGTAATGCTGAAAGACAAAGCCTACTTTGCGATCAGCCACGCGGTTGCCGGTGACATCTTGATCATGAAATAAAATCGCCGTTTCCGAACGCTGATCGGGTATTTCCAGGCCAGCGATGATGCGCAACAACGTCGTCTTGCCCGACCCGGAAGGTCCCAACAGCGCGAGCAACTCCCCCTTGCGAATTTGCAAATTAACATCGTCGAGCGCGGTGTAATTGCCAAAAGTCTTGGTGACATGGCGTATCTCAATACTATTGGCCGCGGGTGTGGTGGCCGCGGGGGGGGGTCGTGATCGAGCGCGTGGGGCTGTTGACCAGCAGCGCGGCGCGGGAGGAGAATTGCGGCAAGGTGGTAACCAGTGTCAGCATATTCAGGCCTCTGCTGTCTTCAGCTCAAGTGGAGAGTGTTGTGGGCGTAACTTATGTTCAATCCATGATTTAATGACCAGGGTCGCCATGCCCGCCAGCGCTAAAACAGACGCCATGGCAAAGGCGGCCACAATCTTATAATCGTTGTAAAGATTTTCGATATGCAGCGTGATGGTGTTGGTTTTGCCCCGCACGTTGGCGGCGACCACCGCCACCGCTCCAAATTCGCCCAGCGCCCGCGCCGTGCACAAAATCACGCCGTACAGCAGACCCCAGCGAATATTCGGCAGCGTGATCCGCCAAAATGTTTGCCAGCCATTGGCCCCTAGGGAGATCGCCGCCTGCTCTTCGTCGCTCCCTTGTTCTTGCATCAAGGGTATCAATTCCCGCGCGACATAAGGAAACGTTACAAAAATTGTCGTTAGCAAAATCCCCGGCCAGGCAAAAATGATTTGGATGCCCCGTTCCATCAACCACGGCCCCAGCCAACTTTGGCTGCCAAACAGCATGACAAAGAGCATTCCCGAAATAATCGGCGAAATGCCAAACGGCAGGTCGATCAGCGTGATAAGCAGGCTTTTACCGGGAAAATCAAACTTGGCAATCGCCCAGGCGGCGGCAATTCCAAAGACCATATTCAGGGGTACCGCCACCAGGGTCGTCACCACCGTCACCAGCATCGCCGTTTGCCCGGCGGGATCCTGAAAGCTTTTGAAATAGGCCAGCACCCCCTGGGCCAATGCCTCGTAAAAAATAACGGCCAACGGCAGGATGAGCATGAGCACGCAATAGCCCACCGCCACCACGATCAGGGGCCACTTGATCAGTGGGGGAATATTTCGCCGACTAAAGTTCTGGACGGGGTTTGCGGACATCAGGCCCCTCCCTGCAAACGGCGGCCTGCCCACCATTGCAACAAATTGATGGAAAACAATAATACGAACGACGCGACAAGCATGGTGAGGGCGATGGCGGTCGCCTTTGCATATTGGTATTGCTCTAACTTTTCCAGGATGAGCGAAGCCGCGATTTCCGTCTCCATAAATTTATTGCCCGAGATAAACACCACCGACCCGTATTCACCCAATCCGCGGGCAAAAGCGAGGGTAAAACCCGTCAGCCACGCGGGAAGCAGCGCGGGGAGGGTCACTTTGCACATCTTTTGCCAACGACTGGCACCCAGACTATCGGCGGCTTCCTCGGTCTCGACATCCAGTTCTTCGATCGCTGGTTGCAGTGTCCGCACCACAAAGGGGAGGCCAATAAACGTCATGGCGATCATGACCCCCAGGCTGGAATAAGCCGTGGGAATTCCCCAGGCAAAACAGTACCGACCCAGCCAACCGGTCGGACTATAAATGGTCGCCAGGGCCAATCCCGAGACCGCCGTGGGCAAGGCGAACGGCAAATCAATCAGCGAGTCCAAAAATTTCCGGCCAAAGAACTCGTACCGCACCAGGACCCAACTGACCACAAAGCCAAAGACCGCGTTAACCGCGGCGGCAAAAAACGCTCCGCCAAAGGTTAACCGTAACGAGGCCAGCACACGCGGATCGGTGACTGTCTGCCAAAACTCCGGCCAGGTGAGGGAATATGTCCTCACGACCAGCGTGGTCAGGGGCAAAAGCACAATCAAACTCAGGTACAACACCGTGTACCCCAGCGTGATGCCAAAACCGGGCAAGATCGAGTGTTTTTTGCTCAGCCATCCCATGGCGCGATTTCCTATGTGGTGTTATTCGCCGCGAGAGGCCTGAAGAATTCCGTCAAATTCACCACCGTCGTTAAAGTGCGCGGCTTGCGCCTTGGGCCAGCCCCCAAACACGTCGTCAATGGTAAATAGTTCCACTTTTGCGAACGCGTCACGTTGCTCCGCGGAAATTTGCTCCAAATTCACCGGGCGATAAAAGTGCTTTGCCGCCAGTTGCTGTCCCTGGGGGGAATACAAATGCCGCAAATATGCTTCTGCCACTTCTCGCGTGCCACGCTTGTCCACCACCTGATCAACAACCGCCACGGGGGGTTCGGCCAAAATGCTACTGCCGGGAACCACAATCTCGTATTTGTCCGGGCCAAAATTCTTTACCGCCAAAAACGCCTCGTTTTCCCAGCTAATCAGCACATCGCCGATTTCCCGCTGCACAAACGTATTGGTCGCGGCCCGCGCAGCGGGATCCATCACCGGGACGTGCTTGTACAATTGCACCATGTAATCGCGTGCCTTGGCCTGAGCGGACTTTACGGCTTCCGCCGCGGCGGGGTCGTGCAGTTTTTTTAAATCCCCCAACTCTTGTTTGAGAACAGCCCCCCAGGCGGCAAGATAGTTCCAGCGCGCTCCGCCGCCGGTCTTCGGATTGGCGGTAATGACTTGCACGTCCCCCTTGATCAAATCCGCCCAATCCTTGATCTGTTTAGGGTTCCCCTTCCGCACTAAAAATACAATCGTAGAGGTGTAAGGCGCGCTGTTTTTTGAAAGACCTTGTTGCCATTCGCTTTTAATAATTCCTTTGTCGGCAATCGCCTGGATGTCCTGGGCCAAGGCCAGCGTTACCACATCCGCCTGTAAACCATCGATCACGGCCCGGGCTTGTTTACCGGAACCGCCGTGGGACTGCTCGATGGTGACGGTCTGGCCTTTGCTCTTGGCCCAATAATCCGCAAAATTCGAATTGAACTCTTCGTAGAATTCGCGAGTGGGATCGTAGGAAACGTTAAGAATAGTCACCGGCGCGGCTTGACCAGGCTCCGTCGAGGGAGCGCCACCCGTGCAACCCGCGATCCCCAGAAACAACAGCACACCCCAACAGAGCGAGAATGCGAACAAATCAACCTGAGTCGGAATTCGGCCAATCGGTTGGGTCTTGGTCCAAGTTTTCATGCGTTGCTCTGAATAAGGGCAGGAAACTGCAAATTTACAATTATTTTGAAGCAATATGCGTGCCAAGCAATCAAATGAACAAAATAGGGAATATACGTAAATTATCGCTCGTAAAATAGTAAAAATGCCAGATAACCGTTAAATATGACAGAAATACACCTTGATATTTGCTAGTTTTCCGTTACAATAACTACATGAATGAAGTCACTTTATTACAATTGTCCGTCTGGCGCGAAGTCTGTCGCCACCTCGAGATCGCCACTTCGACAGCCACGATTGCCGGCCTCTTGCGACCGCTGGTCCCTTTGGATTTGCTGTTTGTCAGACGCTTTTTACCCAATGGCAATTCACTCCAAACAGTGGCCTATGGCAGCCATGACGGCAGTTCCATGCGCGAAATTGCTGACATACCCATTTCACCCACCCGCTACAAGCGTTTGTTAACCTGGGCAGCAAATGGTAAGCCACTCCAAAACCGATCACGGATTGCCGCCGGAGATATCGCCCTATTGGCAGGTCCAGTCGAGGGAGATTTGTTGGTGGGGCCGTTGGTCGGGGCAGAAGGACCAATCGGCATTTTGGGTTTGCACTGCGCTGCGTTTGGGATATTGACCCCGGAGCAAGTGGAAATTTTCAGTAGCTTGCTCGAGCCATTTTCCGCAGCGTTAGAGAACGACCAACGCTTGCATGAACTTGCCACCCTGCGGGAAGCCGCCGAGGCGGATCGCCGCTCACTTTTGACCCGCCTGGGCCGCACGGAAACTGGCGAAACCATCGTCGGGGCGGAGGTGGGTCTGCGGCACGTCATGGAACGTGTTGATTTAGTCTCGCAATCCGATGTGCCGGTCATGATCCTGGGCGAGACTGGAACCGGTAAAGAAGTGGTTTCGCGCGCGATTCATAACCGATCTAAACGACATTCCGCACCGTTTATTCGGGTTAATTGTGGAGCGATTCCCGCGGAACTGATTGACTCGCAGTTATTTGGGCATGAACGAGGCAGCTTTACGGGAGCGGCTGATACGCGAAAAGGTTGGTTTGAGCGAGCCGATGGAGGCACACTGTTTTTAGATGAGATAGGGGAATTACCCTTGCCTGCGCAAGTGCGTTTATTGCGGGTGTTGCAGGATGGCTTTATCGAACGCGTGGGAGGGCAACAACCGCTGCGGGTGGATGTGCGGATTATCGCGGCCACACATCGCGATTTGCCGGAAATGGTCAAAGAGGGGACCTTTCGAGAGGATTTGTGGTATCGAATTGCCGTATTCCCGATTTTGCTGCCACCTTTACGGGAACGCCGCGAGGATATCCCGCTGCTCGCGCGGCACTTTGCGGAGCGGGCCGCCAAGCGGTTTGGCTTGCCATTTGTCGAACCCAGCCCCCATGATCTTAACATACTGCGGCAGTACGTTTGGCCAGGGAACATTCGCGAATTAGGGGCGGTCATCGACCGCGCCGCGATTCTTGGTGATGGCAAATCCCTGGAAGTGGCCAAGGCCCTGGGAAACGAGGCAACCCCATCCGGCGGTTCACGATCATTGTCGACGTTGAAAGAGCTACGGGAACCAAATCCCGTAACTTCCCTATCCACGGCTTACGAATCGGGCGGCGGTTTTGCCACGCTCGATCAAGCGCTGCGAAGCCATATCGAGCGCGCGTTGCAAGCGACCCGCGGCAAAATAGAAGGCCCGCATGGTGCCGCAAAATTGCTGGATATCAATCCCCACACCTTACGCGCTAAAATGCGAAAATTAAAACTCAAATGGAGCGATTATCGTAGTCCGCAAATCAATTAATTGACGGCGTGCAACCAATACAAGCAACCGGAATCGCCCTCACTTTGTCCCTTACTGTCCCGGTGCCGCGCTAGTTGGCGTTCCCTGGCCAACAACTCGACGCGGACTGTGATACAGACCGACTTCGTCCCGACCGTCGCCGTCCCAATCAGCCGCGACTGGTTGGACGGACTGGCTGAACTGCGCGGCTGTCATTCCCGCCGGAACGCTAATCGACACGACTTCATCGCTCTCGTCCAGCACGCGATTATTATTGGTGTCGAGGATAAAGCGATCCCCGCGATATACGCCCAACTGGTCGACGCCATCCCCATCCCAGTCGCCAACAATCGGCTGATCGCCGTTGGCTCCGTAGCTGGCCGCTAGATCGATGGGGCTAAATTTGCCATCGCCATCGACATCCAGCCGCCATTCGCCGTTATTATAGACGCCGATGCTATCCGACCCCTGGCCGGTCCAGTCTCCCGTGACGGGATGATCGATATTGGTGCCATAGTGGAAGACATGGTCGATCAGGTCCGCCCGCAGCTTGCCTGTGAGCGAACGTTTGAGCGTTCGTTCGCCCAGCGGTGCTTCATCCGGTAACGGAGGCATATTTTTGGCCTTGCCCGTCGGTGGATTCAGGGCAATCGGCAGACCCGGTTCGCGCAGGATCGCTTCGGGATCGCGGGGCCAGGCAGGCCCATAAATGCCAATGTCGTCCTTGCCGTCGCCGTCCCAGTCTCCAACCACGGGCAGGTCTTCTTCGGTCCCCAGCTTCGCCCAGAGGTCGTCTTTGTCCCAACGGCCATTGGCGTTCAGATCAATAAACCATTCGCCGCGGATATAGACGCCCAGCTCGCTTTGCCCATCGCCGTTATAGTCCCCGGGAACGGGAATGGCGTTTTCATTGCCAAAGATCGGCGTGGCGACGGTTTGGCCGTCGCGGCGGTACAGACTCCATTGCGTCCGGCTCATCTCCACGCCGTTCCATGTTTGCAGATTGAGCTGACTGGCAAAGGCGATTTCCGGCTCTTTTTCCCGCTCGGTGCGGGGTTGGCCCGCGTCAATCACGCTTAGATGCCAGGTCTTGCCACGGACACCCGTCCCGTCAATATACAAACGGGCGATTTCCGGCGCGGGTATAAAGGGCAAAATCTTTTGCGGCGGAGTCGCGGGAGTGGCCGTAAACTGATACGTGGGCGGGGGGGGTATGCGTAAAATATCCGGCGGCGGCAGGATGGTTTCCACCACCACTTCGCTAAAATTGTTCTCGCGCGAGGTCACGCCCACCGGCACATTGATCCGGGCGATAAAGTCATAATTGGACAGCGGCACGTCGAATTCAAATTGCAACAGCGCAATGTTCACGCTGCGGTTGATCGCCAAGCCCGAAGTCGTCCCCGCGCGGTCAATATTGTCCAAAAAACCCTGCGGTTGAACCTGCCGCACGGTATACAGTTGCCCCCCCGTCAGGCCCGTAAATTCATAATACCCCTGGGCGTTGGTGGTAGTGGTCCGGGGGTTGCCATAAGCATCCAGGATCGAGTTTCCGCGGCTATCCCCTAGCAGCAACTTAACGCCGGGAATAGGGATGCTATCCGCGCCGCGGATACCCGGGCGGCGACCATACACATCGGGCGATTGACCCGGCAAAACCACGATAGGAGGCCCATCCTGGAACACATAACCCGACAGCGCCGCGGAGGGAAGTTCACAAAAGTCGTAGTTAACCGCGTGTTCGGCGGAATCGAGAACAATGCTTACAATCAGGTCGTCTTGCAGGACCACGCCGCCGGAACTGCCAGGAAGCGTTCCCCCTTGGAAGTAGCCGCTAGGCTGGCGTTCACGGATGGAATACAGTTTGCCCGGTTCGAGTCCGCCAAAGTGATATTCGCCGTTAGTATTCGTTAACGTGGTTTGTAGGACCGCGCCAAAGTTATCCAGCAATTCGATCGTGACTCCAGCGAGGGGTTGATCCCCTTCGTCATACACGCAATCCTCATCCGGATCAGCCCAGACCCGTCCGGCGAGACTGGCGGGAAGCAGTTCGCAAAAGTCATATTGCACGGCCGCGGTGCCAGAACCAATCGTGATTTGCCGGATCGTATCCTGAGCGGTAATGTTTCCCCCCGCCGAACCGATCATTTCCTGTCCATCAAAGTAGCCGGTCGGCTGCAGTTCGCGTACACCATAACTGCCGGGAGCCAAATTATCGAAGGAGTATTCACCCTGGGCATTGGTCAGTGTCGTGCGAATGACCGCGCCATTGGCATCCAGTAGTTGCACCACCACGCCGCCAAGGGGGGTATCACTTGGCCCAAAAAAGCAATCATCTTGTGGGTCCGCCCAAACGCGACCCGCGATTCTGCCGGGGAGTAATTCGCAAAAATTGTTTTCGACCGACAATTCACCAGAGCCTAGATCAATCTGCGTGATCAAATCGGTCCCTTGCGACACACCACCCAAGCTGCCGGGGGTAGCGGCCCCTTGAAAATATCCCGCGGGCTGGATTTCGCGGACGGAATAAACGCCAGGGGGCAAATTTTCGAACGAATATTCCCCGTTGGCATTCGTCAAGGTCGATTGGATCACGTTGCCACTGGTGTCCAAGAGCTCGATCCGCACGCCCGCCAGCAAAATGTCATTAGGCCCAATGATGCAATCCCCTTCGGGATCCCCATGCACGCGGCCTCGAATACCGACGGGAATTTTTTCGCAGAAGTCGTAATTTTTCGCGTTTTCACCGCTCGAGAGGCTGATTTTTCCTAGATGGTCCGCGCCCAGGATCAAACCCCCGGCGGTGCCGATCATTTCCCCCCCGTGAAAGTAGCCTGCGGGCTGGATCTCGCGAATTCCATATTGTTGGTTGGGGGCCAGATTCAAAAATTCGTACTTGCCTTCGGCATCGGTAAACGTCGTGGCAATAACCGCGCCGCTGACATTGAGTAACTCTATTTTCACCCCGGACAGGGCAAAATCCTCGGGATCTTGAAAGCAGTCCCCATCACGGTCGGCAAAGACCTTGCCAGCGATGCTAGCGGGCAAAAATTCGCAAAAATCGTACTCGATGGCATTGGTCCCCGAACCGAGCGCGATCTGGCCCAGGTGGTCCTGGCCTAGGACGCTGCCGCCGGCACTTCCTGGTTTTTGGCCCCCTTGATAGTAGCCAGCGGGTTGGATCTCGCGCACGCTGTAAGTGCCGGGAGCAAGATTTGCAAACTTATATTCCCCTTGGGCGTTGGTCGTGATCGTGTTGATAACTTCGCCCGAGGAATTGAGCAATTCGATCGTGACGCCACTCAGGCGTTGATCGGCGGTGGTCAAAATGCAATCTCCCTGCGGATCCGCCCAGACGCCACCGGCAATACTCGCGGGAAGCAACTCGCAAAAATCGTAATTTTCGCCGACGCCATTGCCCAATAGGACAATCCCGCCGATGTTATCGGCACCGGTGACCTGACCACCGGCGGTGCCCACCATTTGGTCCCCGTGATAGTAGCCGCTGGGTTGGGTTTCGCGCACGGCATAGATGCCGGGGGCTAAATCGGTAAAGGAATACCGCCCTTGGCTATCGGTATAGGTGGTTTGGACGATTTGTCCGCCGCTATTGAGCAGATCGACGCGCACATTTGCCAGTGGCACATCACTCGTGGTGTAAACACAATCCCCCTGCGGATCGGCCCAGACGCGACCGCTCAGCCGGGCGGGCAGCAACTCGCAAAAATCGTAGTGAATGGCGTCGGCATTTGATCCCAGGACAATCTGACTGATGAGGTCCGTACTGGCCGTGCCTCCGGCACTGCCGACCATTTGCCCTCCTTGGTAATAACCCGCGGGTTGGATTTCCCGCACGCTATACACCCCGGGTGCCAAGTTGACAAATTCATATTGTCCCTGGCTATTGGTCGTGGTGGTCCCCACGACCTTTCCGCTGGAATTGAGTAATTCCACAGTCACGCCACCCAGCGCGATATCGTTGGGGCCATAAACGCAATCCCCCTGGGGATCGGCCCAGACGCGGCCGCTAAGCCGTGCGGGAATCAATTCGCAGAAATCATAATTCAATCCCTCCGCGCCTGAGCCCAGATTGATTCCTGTGATCAAATCCGTGGTCGCCACGCCTCCCGCGGTGCCAACCGTTTGTCCCCCTTGAAAGTAACCCACAGGCGTGTATTCCCGCACGCTGTAGACGCCGGGGGGGAGGCCGGTAAATTCGTATTGGCCTTGCGCGTTGGTAAAGGCGGTTTGCAGCACCGATCCAACGGGGTTAAGTAATTCGACTTTAACATTTGCCAGCGGCAAATCGTTTGGCCCAAAGACACAATCGGCCTCGGGATCGGCAAAGACCCGCCCGGCCAACCGCACGGGCAGGACCTCGCCAAAGTCGTAGCGCACGCCATCCTCACCCCCATCCAGAGTGATTTCGCACAGTTCATCGGCGGTAATAACCGTCCCCCGGATCGAGCCATTCACGCTGCCCACTTTTGATCCGGTGCTGAACCAGCCGGTGGGCTGGGTTTCGACCACGCAATATTTTCCCGGTAATAGTCCGGTAAATTTGTATTCGCCGCTAGCGTTGGTGACAGCCGTTTGCCCCGTACTGACATACTGGCTGCCGTTCCATTGCATTAACGTCAAGCTGACATTCGCGATTCCCTCTTCGCCTGTCCCCTGGCTGATGGATTGATCCCGGTCATGAAAGACCACGCCCGACAAGGTAATCGGTTTTGGAACCTGGGTAAGAACTGTCACCGCCCCGGCGGTACGGTCGATCCGGTCGATTGTGTCCGGCGGTATATAATCATCCGGCGGCAGATTTAGCGTCGAACCCGCCTGTGCGCGGGCGTTGGCAAAGTTTGTGTCAAAATAGTCATAGTAAATCGCCTGGCCCGTGATGTCCTCGTAGTTGGGATTCGTAAAATAGCCGGTCAGGATAGAGCCTTCGAACTCGCCCCCTTCCGCCAGGGCGGTCGCGCTGAATAGCCCTTGTTCATCCACATCCAGGCTAAAGATCAGTTTTTCGCCCGCGTCCCAATCCACCAGATCAAACGTGATTAAGCTGGATCCATCCGCGACGCTGACATTACTAATGGAAAAACCCGTGGTGCTGACAATCGCCAAGGGGATAGAGTTGAACACGCCATGGCCCCCAGGCGCCGTGTCATAAAAAATATCCCCGAGGGTCAGGCCGCCATCCTGGAGCTTATCGCCGTCGATGGTAACGCGATTAAGCTTGGTCCCCGCCGCGCCGCCGGTAAAGGTGACTTCCAGGATATCCGGTCGAGAATCGTCCCCGGAGGCTTCCTCGTAATAAACCGAGCCTAAATGCAGCGGAGCGACCGCCATCGCCCGGCGGGATTCCAGTTCTTCCACGCCGCAAATTCGCAGTTGCGCCGCGCGCTCGACATGATCCGCCACGGGACCGCGAAAGAGGCTCAGGCGACTGGCCCAATGACGTACCTTGCGTAGCATACCCATCGTCGTACCTCCGTGCACGTCAATGTTTGATGAATTTGTTGGGGTTGCCCATCCTGGGAACCGGTTCCATTGTTTCTTAGCTATGCCATTGCGATTTTTTAGGTCAATCGAAATGCGATAAGGAAACCAAGCGTATCTCTTCCGCCAGGGGTTTATTTATAAGCACTTGGCAAGCGCGACTGGCGCGGCGGTGTTTTTCCCTGGGAAGTCGCCGGAACCTCGGGAAAAGCCCCTTCCCCGGCGCCGGTATTCACTGGCGGAAAACTTGAATTGCCCGGCGGCAAGACACCTGTTGTCCCCGCGGGAGCTTCCAACGGGTCCACGATTGCGGGTCGGGGTGAGACCTGCGCGGTGGTGGAACCAGCCAGGATTTGATCCATATTCCACACCCGCGCGGTGGTGTCAAAACTGCCGGAAACCAGCAAACGGCCCGCGTCATCGGCGGCTAAGGCCGCAATCGTGCCGGTATGTCCGCGCAGGATTGCCAGCTCACTCTGGGTGGCGGTGTCAAATAGATGGATCAGGTTATCGCTCCCCCCAGCGGCGAGCGATTTTTCTCCGCACCAGGCTAGGGCCATGATTTTACTGCCGCGAATGGTGATTTTTATCGGTTGGGGGTTGGCCTGCATTCCCGCGGCCAAGTTCCAAATTTGCAGTTGCTGATCGTCGCCGGCGGTGGCTAAATATGCCCCCGAAGGCGAAAATGCCATTGCCCGCAGACGCCGCGTGTGGGCGATAACCACCGGCCCCGGAGATGGCGGAGAAAGCCGCCACAATTGCAAGCGTCCGTCGCGACCCCCGGCGGCCAACGTTGATCCATCGCGGGAAAAAGCCACCGCCCGCAGATCCTCGCTAGCGGCGGCAAATTGCTGATTCAGGTTGCCGGTGGTCACATCATAAATGCGGACATCCTGGGCAAAACCGGCGGCGGCGAGTTCATTTCCGGCAGGGCAAAAACCCACGCTACGAATGGCCAGGGGATGCGCGGGCAATGTTTTTAACAGTTGGCCATCGTTTACTTGCCACAGGCGAACTTGGCGGTCGTCCCCGGCGGTGGCCAGGATTTGCCCAGCGGGGTGAAAGACCGTGCCCCGCACCCAATCGGTATGCGACTTTAACGTATGGTGCAGTTGCCCATCGGCCAGATTCCACAACCGGACAATATGATCATCGCCAGCCGTGGCCAAGGTTTGCAGATCGGGGGAAAGCGCCACACCCGTCACCACCGGCGCGCGGTCGGCGGGAAGTTCCGCCAGATGCTGGATCGTCAGGCGGGGCAGGACCTGGGGTAATGCCTGATCCGCGTGAACGGTGGACCAGACGCTGCCGCACTCCGCCACCAGACATGCCGCGGCACAGAGGCCCAGAAAATTTCCGCGAGTCATCCGTGACATCATCGCCTACTCCCATCCTGGGAAAAGCCGGTTAGGGCAATTGCCGCTAGCAACCGGGCGGCAAAAAAGGTGCGCGCAGGCAGCCTGCCAACGCGCGGTCTCTAGTGTTATCGACTTAGAGCCTGGAAAGTCCGTAGTCGAAATATGGGATTTTGAGAAAGTTTAACGATTAGGGGGATTGTGTATGCCAGCAGGACGAGCTGTACCACTTACTATCAAATTTCCCGTGTTGTGCTCAGCTTTTTCATCGCCAAAAACAATTGAGGGCAAAAAGGCGTTTAATTCATTGCGGGCCAAAGGCCCGACCTATCCCCCAGCCTAGGGCAAGCGCAGCGTCGCCCTAGGTACATGGAAAGAAATAAATGGAAGGGCCAACGGCCCGATTCACCCACTGCGACAACCAGATAAAAGCTAACATACCTCTGAGAGGTTGGGGCCGAAGCCCAAACTACGTTTATTCCGCTTCAGCGGCGGCTGGTTTTGCCGGTAAAAACTCCACGGTCTGGCCATCGATTTTATATGCTAGGCCGCTTTCCGCCACCAAAGCCGCTAGCAACTCATCCAAAGTCGCTTCCTTGACCGCCAGCTTAACCGGCTTGTCCAAATTGATCCCCGCCTGACGCAATGCCGTCTTGTCCAACTTGGCGGTTAATTCCAAACGGGGTAAAAGTGTCTCGATCGCCGTGGCCAGGGGAAGTTCTAGCTTCAACGTGTAACGCTTTTGACCCTCCGCAACGCTGGTCACCTTGGCGGGTTTATTTGCCAGCAGGTTTTGTAGCAACTGGTGCTCCTCGGCGGTCCCCCGCAGCGTGATTTTTTTGCCAGCAATTTCCATCTCCCGCTTGACGCCCAGTTTCTCTAGCTTTTGGCGTAATTGCGCGGGATCGGCAAAGGTGTATTGGCGGCTGACAAGGATTTTTTCCAGTTCCGCGGGAATGGGAATCAACGTGATCGAACGGCCATCGGCGGACCATTCCCACGTTAGGCCAAACTGCGCTAAAAACAGCGTGGACCGTTGAATCGTGGTCAAAGGAGGCCAAGATTTTTCCGCCCAAAGATCGTGTGGCAGTTCCCGGGGGTTGGTCGGGGTGACGCCCGCGGCGGTGGTGATTTGAGCGAGCAACTTATCTACAGCAGTCGCCTCGGGCCAAGACCACGCTTGCGAGGTTGTCCAGGGTTTGCGTAGCGGCGCGGGTATGGTGGCGAGCCGCTCGGTTTGCCACAGCGCCAGCGTGTTAAGCTTGGCGGCTGTATCGGGGGGGCCCAGGTAGATGACGCTTTCACCAATGGAAACGCCCAATTTTTTGGCGGAAGCCAGTTTCTTTAACAATAGCTCCAGCGGTTCGCTATTTGCCGTATACTCTACAAACTGCTCGGGATCGACCCGACGGTCGAGCACAATGCAAATTTTGTGAACGTCACTGATACGGGCCAATACCTGCCGCAGGGGAATGCGCACCCAACTGCCATCAACCGGCAGGGCAAGCTGGCGCTCCAGCGCGGAGCCGGTCAGGTATTTGGGTTTGGGTAAGGCGGGAGCGGGGGGAGTAGCTTCCGGTTTAACGGCGGGCGGGGGTGTTTGGGCAGTGGCGACAGGAAAGTAGATGGGGAGAGTGGTTAATAAGATTATTATCGAGTTTGCGAATTTCATACTTACCACCAGAGTTTGGGGAAATGCCGTATTTAACCGCGAAGCGGTTTCACTCTATAGCCCAGGGTCGCGCAGCGCACCCTGAGCGAGCAATTACCACACTATATCATAAACCCCTATGGGGTTTCACGATGATAACCGGCGGTTGAATCTGTTTACCCACCTAAAAACACCCGCCGCAATTCCTCGATCACCGTGTCACCCATGACCGTGACCGGGCCCAGCGCGCGGCTATGA
Organism: Pirellulales bacterium; assembly: GCA_033762255.1. Classification (NCBI taxonomy): domain Bacteria; kingdom Pseudomonadati; phylum Planctomycetota; class Planctomycetia; order Pirellulales; species Pirellulales bacterium. Next base: position 82,089 of record JANRLT010000021.1, read on the forward strand.
ATCAGGGCCTCGGCGGTGGTTTCCAAGACTTCCAGCCGGTCAAACGCATCCAACACACTCTTGCCTAGCACTAGAACGCCATCATTGTCGATAATCGCCGCGGGCTGTTGAGGGCCAACCACTTCGGCCACCGCGGTCCCCGCTCCAAAGTGCGGCCCATAGGCAATGCGCCGCACATCCCGCAAAAAAATATAGCTTTCCGGGATGGTCCGCGCATCTAGCGCTTCATGGGTGACCGAATAAGCCGTCGCATGCACGGGATGGGCCAGCACGATGGCCCGCACCTCCGCATGCTGGCGATAAATACTTTGATGCAGTCGGCTAGCGCGGCTGGGATATTGTCCCGCCGCGGCGGTGTTTCCGCGCACTAGCACTAAATCCGCGGGCTGCAACTCATATCGGTCGCGCTGCGAAGGAGTGATGACAAAGCGTTCTTCATCCAATCGCGCCGAAAAGCTCCCTTCCGTGCTAATGAGCAGTCGTTGCCGCACTCCGCGCCGCGTAAATTCACACAACTCCCGCCGCAATTCCAACTCCTCCGCGCCGGGAGGTGGAAAATTCGCCGGGCAAAAGTCGCTTCGTCGCGCCGCGGACTCCGCCAGTTGGGTCGCCGTTAAATGATGCATCGTACCCAGTTGGCGGGCCTGAATGATCGTCTTGGCCGCGAACTCCAACGCCTCAAATCGTTCAAACGCTTGCGCCAGGGTACTGCCACCCACGACCACGCCATGATTTTCTAACACGACGCAAGTAGGCAGCGTCTGATCGGCGGTCGCGGTCATAAATGCGTGCGCGATGTTTTGGCCCAGTTGCCGACTCCCCGGCAAGCCATACGGAGCAAAGCCAGGCTGGCCACAGACCTGATGCGCCTGGGGAAACAACCGCGTGTCCGGCGTTTGGCGGGTCATGCTAAACGCGACCAGGGACGTGGGATGGGCGTGAACAATTGCCCGCAAGTCCGGTCGCGCGGCGTAGATCGCCTGATGAAAAGGCAATTCGGACGACGGCGGATGCAGACCGATTGATTCGCCGCCGGGCCGCACACAAACCATGTCGGTCCGCCGCAGGCTCCCTTTATCCACCCGGGCGGGAGTAATCCAGATCTGCCCCGTATCATCCACGACAGAGAGATTTCCCCCCGACGTGGTGGTCATGCGAAACTGGTAAATCCGCTGCATGACGGATAAAAGCTGATCGCACGGGGGAAGCCACTGGGTTGCGTGCATGGGGAAGCAAAAAATTCCGGGACTTTATCCAAAGTAGCCTATTCTGTGTGCCACTCTGGCGCAAACTGCACAGAGTTTTTCACGGAGAAGACTGGGGGAACGGGTTACATCTCTTTCGCATCTCTCCTAATTGAATCTCGCTGTGTGAATATCCCGGCGACCTCCACCAATTCTGTGGCCGGATTCGATGCGGTTCACTGGCTGACCCGGCGGCGAATTTCGTCAACCACGTCGTCGGCCTTGACACGCCATTGTTCCAGGGAATCGCGGTCGCGAATGGTCACGGTGTTATCCGTGAGGGTTTGGCCATCCACCGTGATGCAGTACGGCGTGCCAGCTTCGTCCTGGCGGCGATAGCGGCGGCCCACCGCCCCCTTTTCGTCATAAAAGGCGACCATCTGTTTTTTTAGCCCGCGATAGATGGCCTGCGCGATCTCCGGCATGCCGTCTTTTTTGACCAGGGGGAATACCGCCGCTTTGATCGGAGCCAGGCGGGGATGAAACTTCATCACCACGCGGGTTTGCATTTCTCCTTTTTCGTCCGGGGCCTGATCCTCGTGATAGGCCTCGCATAAAAACGCCAATGTGCCGCGGTCCGCCCCAGCGGATGGTTCAATCACATGCGGTATGAACCGTTCATTCGTCAGATCATCGCGATAGCTCAGGTCCTTGCCGCTGCCGCGATGTTTGGGCTTGCCGTCGGGACCTGGCTCGACCTTTAATTCCGGTTTAGAGTTGGGATCGAGCTTCCCCTCCATGTGGCTGCGCAGGTCAAAGTCTCCCCGATGGGCGATCCCCTCCAACTCGCCAAATTCCCCCGGGGCCAAAAATGGAAACGCGTATTCAATGTCCGCCGTTCCGCAGGAATAATGGCTTAGTTCATCCGTGTGATGCTCGCGCATTTGCAGTCGCTCGGGCGACAATCCCAAATCCAAATACCACTGAAACCGGCGATCCCGCCAGTATTGGTACCATTCGCGCGAGGAGTTGGGATGGCAAAAAAACTCGATCTCCATCTGCTCAAACTCGCGCGAGCGAAATGTAAAATTTCGCGGAGTAATCTCGTTGCGAAAGCTTTTGCCGATTTGCGCGATACCCACCGGCACGCGCACCCGCGAGCTATCAATCACGTTCTTAAAATTGACGAAAATCCCTTGCGCGGTTTCGGGACGCAGAAAGGCCACGTCGTCCTCACCCCCCAGGGCGCCGATGAATGTCTTGAACATCAGGTTAAATTCGCGCGGGTCGGTCAAGGTGCCGAGTGTCTTGGCATCCACGCCCAGGACGTCGCTCTTGGCGGCCTGCAACTGAGAGTACCGCACGACATCCCCTTCCCACTGCAACTCGCCGGCGTCTTTATTTCGCAGATTAAAAAATTTGAGGGCTTTTTGCTGCAATTCCTCGGCCTCTTTTTCCGGCTCGGCCATGGTCGTGACAAAGATGCGCTTATCTGCATAACGGACCCAGCGCCCGCGGATATGGTCGTGGCGATAGCGCTTTTTAGACTCTGTGCAATCGACCATAAAGTCATGAAACAGATCATAATGCCCCGAACACTTCCAAACCTGCGGATGCATGATGATCGAACAATCCAGGCCGCACATGTCAAACGGTTCGGGCGCGCCGGGGGGGGCGGTCAACTCGTCATGGCCGCTAACCATGTCCCGCCACCATGCTTCCTTAATGTTTCGCTTGAGCTCCACGCCCAAGGGGCCGTAATCCCAAAATCCGTTCAGGCCACCATAGATTTCGCTGGATTGAAAGATAAACCCCCGGCGTTTGCACAGCGAAACCAGCTTGTCCATGTCCATAAATGTGGGAAGCGGTCAAAAAAAGTGATGAAGTCAATGAGAAAATCCGAAAAAACTCCGGGTGGCGAGACTCGAACTCGCACGGGCGTTACCGCCCAAGGGATTTTAAGTCCCTAGTGTCTGCCATTCCACCACACCCGGGTAAGAACTGGGCAAGTACCTATGATTCGGAGGAATCAGGTGACAATTATCCCATCCATGTGTTACGCCCATCTAGTGAAGGATTTGCGGAGGATTGCGGTAAAATAATAGCGTTCCGACGGTCGCGTATCCTGCCATTCCCCCAAATTCGCCCAGCGGCTAAAATTCTGGCACCAGTTTAAACAAATCGGGATGTTTTTAATAGGCATCCTCCCGGACCACTTTTTCCAAGATCATTCCCTGTCCCGATTGGTTCGCACATACACGACCATCCAGTTTTATGCCCGGTTTTTTGCAATATTTGTTTCCCACCCGTGCATCATTGATGCTGGATGTGGTGTTTTTGGCTATGTTTTTAGTCGTGCCAACCCTGGCCGTCAGTATTCAACTGGCCAAGCGCAAACAATACACCCTGCACAAAATTACCCAAACCGTTTTAGGGGCGGTGCTGCTGGTGGCGGTTTTGGCGTTTGAGATTGATATGCGATTTTACACCCAATGGCGGGCCTTGGCCGAGCCGTCCCCTTACTACGCCAATGGGTTGGTCAGCCAAAGTTTAATGTTGCATCTGTGCTTTGCGGTCCCCACGCTTGTATTATGGATTTTGGTAACTGCGCGGGCGTTAATGAATTATCCCAATCCCCCCCGCCCCGCCGCCGAAAGCAAATTTCATTTATTTTGGGGGAAAGTCGCGGGCCTGGGCATGGTGGGGACGGCCGTGACGGGCTGGTTGTTTTATTATTTGGCGTTTGTGGCGTGAGTTGGAGAAGTGAAGGAGTAGAGGCTGGAGGAGTGGAGCAGTTTTTGCGCGTTAACATAATTCCTCCATTACTCCACTACTTCAAACTCCTTCCCCCCGCTACAACTCCACGCCCAACCGCGCCATGACGACTTTCATATCTTCCCACACGTCTTTCTTGGCGGCGGGGTTACGCAGCAAATACGAGGGATGGTACGTGCAGTACAGGGGTATCCCGCGATAGTCGTGCCACTTTTTGCGCAGTTTGCCAATCGAGATCTGGCTATTCAACAGGCACTGTGCCGCGGTCGTTCCCAAACAAACAATCACCCGCGGGTGCACAATCTCTAACTGCCGTTCCAGGTAGCCGCGGCAATTGGCCACTTCCACCGCTTCCGGGGGACGATTTCCCGGTGGCCTGCATTTGAGCACATTGCAAATGTAAACCTGCTCCCGCGTCAATTGGCATGCCTCGATAATCTTGGTCAGCAACTGCCCTGCCCGACCCACAAACGGCACGCCGGTCTCGTCCTCGTCCGCGCCGGGGGCTTCCCCCACCAGGCACAGCTCCGCCGTGCAACTTCCGTCGTGAAACACCGTCTGCGTCCGGGTGCTGGCTAACTCGGCGCAGCGCGGGCAGCCAGCGACTTCCCGGGCAATCACTTCCAGCCGCATGGGCCGCTCTGCCGCGGGGACCACCTCGGTTATGGGATTATTTTTTAAGGTTGGTTGGGTTGACATATTTTCCGCCGAAATCGCGGTAAACGGTGGTTTTAGGGGGGGAATTTCCAGCTTGCCCAAATTGTTAGCGGGAGGGAATGTTGGCTTCGCCATAACTGGGCTAGCCGGGAGGGGCATCATGGCTGGATTAGACTGCGGAGCCGGTACCCCAGTGATAGCACGACCCGGGCCTGACGCGGGGGGCGCGGCCGGTTTTTTTATAGCGGGGGGGGGAACCGCCGGATCATCTTTTATTCGTGGGGAAACCGCCTTATCCGCACTTTTATGCGACTGAACCAGCGCTAATGATTCTGCTTCGGCGACACCCATGACTTGCAAGGTTTGCAGCATATCACGTACCGCTTGTTCCCGCGGACGCATCAGATCCTGCAGGCCGGCCCGCTCCCAACTTTGCACTAATTGCAGCAGGGCGGTTTGCATATTGATTATATCCGTGGGCATGGCGCTCCTTGGCGATCTACTCGTATGAAAAACTTGAATTCAACAGAAATTCCGCACAGTACATAAAAAGTGACGGAAGTGGGGTTAGCCGCGCTGGTTGCCTTTGCAAAACAGCGGTCTACAATGGGTTGGCCTGACGGCAAATGCCGCAATAAAATCAATTCTAAACACTGGAATGGAATGATGTCCACGACCACCGTTACTTATCGCGGATCCCTGCGGACCGAAGCGCGGCATCATGAAAGCGGCGGCACTCTGTTGACCGATGTCCCCACGGAAATTGGCGGCACAAACAGCGCCCCTTCCCCCAGCGACCTGCTGGCCGCGGCGCTTGGCGGGTGTTTGCTGGTCACGATGGCCATGCTGGCCGAAAAACGCGGGATCAACCTAACAGGGGCGACGGCGCTGGTACGGAAAGAAACTTCCACGGATTCGCCCAAACGGATCATCAGCCTACAATCTGTCTTGACCATACCCGGCGGGGCGCAACTGACCGCCGAACAGCGCGAAATCCTGGCCAAAGCGGAAAAATACTGCTTGGTGCATAATAGCCTCCACCCGGATATTTCTGCCCCGGTCGAAATTATTTGGGCGTAGTCATTAATCTATGAAGTTACCCATTTTTTCCCACATTTTTTTCCTGAACTATGTCGCTCATGTCTCCCTCCGCGCTGTTGGAACAACTGCAATGGCGCTACGCCACCAAAAAATTTGACCCCGCGCGTCAAATTCCCGCCGATGTCTGGCATGTGTTGGAACAGTCGCTGGTGCTGGCCCCCAGTTCGTTTGGCCTGCAACCGTGGAAGTTTATCGTGGTGACCAATCCCGACATCAAGGAAAAACTGGTCGCCGCCAGTTGGGGTCAAACCCAAACCCGCGACGCCAGTCATACCGTGGTCTTTGCCGAAAAGCTGGAAATGCGGATGGAAGACGTGGATCGCCACCTGGCCCGGCATGCGGCCGTGCGGGGGACCACCATCGAATCGCTGGCTGGATTTCGCAAAATTATCGAGGGCTTTTTTAGCCGCCCCCCCGCGGAATTTGACGTGAATCACTGGTCCGCCCTGCAGGTCTATCTGGCGCTGGGACAGTTTATGACCGCCGCGGCGGTGGTGGGGGTCGATACCTGCCCGATGGAGGGGATCATTCCCGCCCAATATGACGAAATCCTGGGCCTGACCGGGACGGGCTATACCACAAATGTGGTGGCGACGGCTGGGTACCGCGCGGCGGACGACAGATACGCGACGCTGCCGAAGGTGCGGTTTGAGACGAAGGATGTGGTGGAGTACCGGCTGTAGGAGGCGACTCCGTCGCCGAACTGGTTTTTGGTTGTTGGTTTTTGGTGTTTGATTGAATGACTTTTTGCCACGAAGCGGTTGCATCCCTTAGCCCAAGATCGCGCAGCGCATCGTCGGTAAGCAAACCTCATCCCCCTGTTTAGCCGCGACGCGCAGCGGAGCGCGGCCCGGCTGGAACCAGAAATGCTTTTTTCACGAAGGAAAGCAAGAGGCACGGAGCAGGCAACCTGTAGGAGGCAACTCCGTTGCCGATTCTCCTCTTAGTGGCGAGGTCCACTTGCCGACACCGCTTCTCGGTGAAGTAGCATAACCGTAGGTGTCACTTTCCCTCATCCCGCCCCCTTTCCCCCTTCGGCTACTTGGCGCAGCTTGTCCCAGGATTGTCGCATGACGCGTTGCAGTTGCCAGCGCGTTAAGGGGGAGTACACCCACACGAACCAGCGCAGCATCGTCGAAAAGAGCGAATAATCGACGAGTTGCCGGTATTCCAGGTTAGTGCGATAACCATTGCGCCGCAGCGTGTAGGCGACTTCGATGGGGAGGGGAAATTTCCCTTGGTAATCCAGACGCAAGCGTAACTCGCGCGGTGGATCAACCACCAGATATTCTCCCGGACTGGTGATCAGCCGCCCCCTTTCCCGCAGATCGATTTCAAACCTTGAACCCGGCATGGGGGGTCCAGGATCTATGTCCCGCTGTGCCACGATTTGCGTCCTCCATTGGCGTTGAAGATCCGGCTCGGTCAGACACGCCCAGACGCGTTCGACCGAAGCGACGATATCCACAGTGGAGGTAAATTCCATACGGCACAACGCGGTTAAGGGGAAAAATCGCCTGGAATTCGCGCCATGATAGCAGAGTGCCGCCTAGGAGGCCAGTTAGTAGCTCATAACTGGTAGCCACGTCGGTGGGGTGATGATCTTACAAAAGGGCAGCGCGTCATATCCCGCCACGGATGAAGGGGCTGTGCGGAAACGCCTGTGTCGATGGCGGAACACTACGATTTCTCGTCACGCCCTACGGTTTCTATCGCACGATGGCGGAACACGTTCCGCCCTACGATTCTCACCTCGCCCCACGGTTTCTATCGCACGATGGCGGATCAACGTTCCGCCCTACGATTACGATGGAACTTCTTTAGCGGCTTCTAGATCGCCGATTCCGCGATTTGCCGCGCCTCTTGGCACGCCGTGTCGGTATGCGTGGCGCAGTGGGCCTGCCACCAGCGCTCGGCCGCATCGCGGCTCCAACGGCGATTCAGGTCCAACCCCACCAGCGCCTGCCACAACTCCCGGGTACTGCCATAGCGGTCCTGAGGGGATTTTTCTAAACATCGCAGTACGATTGCTTCCAATTCCGCGGGTAATTCCGGGCGATGTTTGCTGGGTGGAACCACCGGTTGGCTGGCATGGGCCAGGAGCACCTTAATAGGGTTATCCGCCTGGAACGGGGAACGCCCCGTCAGTAAGTAGTACATCACCGCCCCCAGCGAGTAAATATCGCTACGGGCGTCCGGCTCGGACTCGCCCGTGGCTTGTTCGGGGGACATATATAGGGGCGAACCGGTTATAGCCCCCTGTACCGTCAGTTCCAGGTTATCTTCCTTGTTCATGAGCGGCTTGGCCAAGCCAAAGTCCAGCAGCTTGGCCACGTCATAGACACCCCCGCGATGGGCCGAAAAAATATTTCCCGGCTTTAAGTCGCGGTGAATCAGGCCCAGCTCGTGCGCTTCGCCCAGGGCCTCGCAGACCTGCTGGATTAGATACACGACCCGTTCCGGCGGCAAGGGTCCGTAGCGTTCAACCATATCGGCCAGGTTCATCCCCGGCAGGTATTCCATGACGTAATAAAACGTGCCGTCATCCGTGCGGCCATAGTCAAAAATTTCGATCGAATTCCAATGGGAAAGTTTGGCCGTGGCCCGTACTTCCCGTTCAAAACGAAGCAGCGCCTGGGGATCATGGGTTTTGCCGGGACGGATGAGCTTTAAGGCGACGGGGCGCTTCATGAGTTGATGTTCGGCCAGGTAGACCTCTCCCATGCCCCCCGAACCGATCAAGCGTTTGAGTTTGTACTGACCCAGTTGTTTGGCCTCGTAAACTTCGGCGCGAAGGGAGTTGATCGTGGCGACGCCAAAAATGCCGGTCCCAGCGACCAGCAATAATTGCAGAACGTTTCCGCTAAAAGTATCGATATTATTAACCGGGCAGTTTTTGCCAATGCACACGGAAAGCAACGTGACAGAGCCAAATAACAAGATCGGGACGCTGACCATGACGCCAATCACCACCGCCGCCCGCCGCCATGTATTGGGAATAAAGATTGCATAATTAAAAACCAGCAAAAACCACGGCGCGATCGGATTTTGGGCGTAAGCGGGATCCTGCGTCGCTTGCCAGCGATTGATATACAACACGTTATATAACAGAAAAAACAAGGCGGGCAGGCCAAAGATCGCCAGTTCCATCATCCGCAGCTTGCCCAGGCTGTGCGCGCATTTGCGGCATAAACTAAACGCGCACACCGCCAGCACCGCCGCCACCATGCCGTTGATCCCCCACAGCAAGAGCGCGTCCCATTGATCCAGCCCATAAATAAAGAAATTACGAATAAAAAACAGCGTAAAGCCCGTGCATAACACCAGAGCCGCGCTGCGCAAGCGGTCCCGCAAGAGGGTGGTTAGCTCGCTGCTAAGCCCCGGCTTGCTACCCTCTACTAATTGGATGGGGATGGGCCTTTGAATATTTTGGCTGGATGGATCGGATGTACCCCCTGGTCCCAGGCTCACGGCGCCACCTAGGTAACCCCGTGGCAAGTCCCCGGCGGTTGCGTCCAATGTCCGATCCAGGGGAGGGGGAGTCTGTACCAGGGGGGAACTTGCCATATATGCTGTTCACTTTCAAAAATGTAACAACCGCGCCCCGGCGGCCATCACCGACTTCATGTGAAATTAATCTGTATTCTATGCTAATCAGCCCGGGTCGCCCAATCTTTGTCTTCGTGGCAAACTGACTATTGGATGCTAGTCTTTGTATTCGGGTTACTAAGATCAATCGCAAGTATTGACAGGGAAAGCCGTTATGGCAAGGACACCTTATACCTGCCGAGAGCTAAACCGCGCCAAATTCCCGCGCGCAGTGCTTGTGAAAATTTAGCGGATACTGGAAACTAAGTCGTGTCCCCAGACACAAAGGCCGCGGATCCCCCGTCGAGGCAGGATTTTCGTAGTTATTCCACACATTTTAATTAACAAATGCCCCGCTACAATCCCGCAGAAATTGAACCAAAATGGCAGGCATATTGGGAAGCGCACCGCACTTTTGCCACGCCCCGACTTCCCCCCGGAGAAAAACGGTATTATCTGGATATGTTTCCCTATCCCAGCGGTGACGGGCTGCATGTCGGCCATCCCGAAGGCTACACCGCCACGGATATCCTTTCCCGGTTTGAGCGGATGCGCGGCAGGACCGTCCTGCACCCGATGGGCTTTGACGCGTTTGGCCTTCCCGCCGAAGAGAACGCCATCAAAAACGGCATTCCTCCGCGCGTCTCAACCGAAAAAAACATCGCCAATTTTGTCCGCCAGCTAAAGGCGCTCGGTTTTAGCTACGATTGGCAGCGGCAGCTAAGCACGACCGATTTGGACTATGTCCGTTGGACGCAATGGATTTTTTTGGTGTTGTTTGATACCTGGTTTGACAGTGACCAGCAGCGGGGAAGGCCGATTAGCGAACTGCCCATTCCCCCTAGTGTGACGGCTGAGGGTCCAACCGCCGTGGCAAAATACCAAGACGAGCATCGCTTAGCGTACATTAGCGAGGCGCCGGTGAATTGGTGCCCGGCGCTCGGCACGGTCCTGGCCAATGAAGAAGTTATTGGCGGGTTGAGCGAGCGCGGCAGGCATCCCGTGGTGCGGATTCCCTTAAGGCAATGGATGTTGCGCATCACCGCCTACGCGGACAGGCTGGAACAGGGTTTAGCGAATCTGCACTGGCCGGAAAGCATCAAAAAGCTGCAACGGGATTGGATTGGCAGAAGTACCGGAGCAGAAGTGGACTTTTACATTGGCCCCGCCGGGGAGTTTGAATCGTGGAAGGCCTCCCGCCAACAGTCGGGTTGGCCTGCCAAGCCCGGCGCGGATGTCCTGCGCATTTACACGACCCGCCCGGATACGCTGTATGGGGCGACATATATGGTCATTGCCCCGGAACACGCGGCCGTCGCGCGATTGACCACGCCCGACAACTCCGCAGCGGTAAAAGCCTACTGCGATCAAGCCGCAACCAAAAGCGACTTGGACCGAACCGAACTGGCCAAGGTCAAAACCGGCGTTTTTACCGGCAGTTACGCCCTCAACCCGGTCAATGGGGCGAAAATGCCGATCTGGATTGCCGATTACGTTCTGGCCACTTATGGCACCGGCGCGATCATGGCCGTCCCCGCCCATGATGAGCGCGATTTTGAATTTGCCCAGGTTTTTGGCCTGCCGATTATTCCGGTGGTAGATCCGGGAGAGGCCGCGGGAGTGGAACGTAACTCGCTATTGGCGTGTGAAAAATCCTTTGTGGCGGATGGTGCGGCGATTAACTCGGGCAAATACAACGGCACTCCCAGTGCGCAGTTTAAGCCGCTCATCACGCGCGATCTGGCGGCGTCTGGCCTGGCCCGCGCGGCGGTCAATTACAAGCTGCGGGATTGGCTGTTTAGTCGGCAGCGTTTTTGGGGAGAGCCGTTCCCGATCTTGCACGAACTGGACGACCAGGGGCAATTTACCGGCCGCTACCGCGCGGTCCCCGTGGAGCAACTGCCGGTTCCGCTACCGCACTTGGATGACTACAAACCACTTGGCCGGCCCGAGCCCCCCCTCGAAAAAGCCGCCGCCGACTGGCTCTATGTCACGCTCGATGGCGAGCGCTATAAACGCGAAACCAATACCATGCCGCAATGGGCGGGCTCTTGCTGGTATTACTTGCGTTTTATCGACCCCAAAAACGAGACCGCACTCATTGACCCCGCTTTGGAAGCCGCTTGGATGCCGGTCGATCTGTATATCGGCGGGGCGGAACATGCCGTGCTGCACCTGTTGTACTCGCGCTTTTGGCACATGGTCCTCTTTGATCGGGGACATGTCCGCGCGCCCGAGCCATTCACTCGGCTGGTCAATCAAGGAATGATCCTGGGCGAGGCGGAATATCACATCACTCCCGCAATGTACGCCTTACATGAGTCGGGGATTCATGCGAGCGGCGTTACAACCGTGCATTTACCCGCCAAGGAAGCCGGCGGCAAGGAAAGTTACGTTCTCAAAGTCGCGGACGAAATGGGCAAGCTGGGCAATTTAACGGAGGAACTTGTCGAGAAACGCCAGGGAAAGGCATTTTTGCGCGGCACGCCGGTCGAAATGACCAGCCTGAGCGAAAAAATGTCAAAGTCGCGCGGGAACGTGGTCAACCCCGACCATATCGTCCAGGAATTTGGCGCGGACTCGTTGCGGCTGTATGAAATGTTCATGGGCCCGCTGGAGGCAACCAAGCCGTGGAGCACGACCGGTGTTAATGGCGTGCGGGGATTTTTGGACCGGGCCTGGCGATTGATCGTTAACGAAAAAGCGGAAGTCCTGGAACTCCACCCCGCCGTGGTTGATCAGCCCCCGACGGAGGAACAACTGCGCATCCTGCACAAAACAATCGCGGGGGTCACCGCCGATTTGGAAGCGCTCAGCTTTAACACGGCGATCGCAAAAATGATGGAATTTACCAACGCATTTACCAAGTTGGAGCAACGCTCCAGACTTATTTTAGAGCAATTTGTCCTGCTGCTAGCCCCCTTTGCGCCGCATTTGGCCGAGGAACTGTGGCAAATTTTGGGCAAGTCAAAAACACTGGCGTATGAGCCTTGGCCACGGGCGGAAGAGCGCTATTTGACCGAAAACGAGCTGGAAATTCCGGTGCAGATCTTAGGCAAATTACGCGGGCGGATCGTCGTGCCCGCCGAAAGCACGGCGGACCAGCAAGAAGCCGCCGCCCGCGCGGATTCGCGGATTGCCGAATTGCTGGCGGGTAAAACGATTGTTAAAGTGATAGTAGTTCCGGGGAAGCTGGTGAATTTTGTGGTCAAGTGAGCGGGGGCGGCATGGGGGCATCGTCCGCGCCATTCGTTTGATCAGGGTTGCTCCCGGGATTCGCTGATTCTCCTTAATCCCTTTCTCTCATTAATTTAATTTATTTCCATGCGAAATGTTTTGGCGTTGGTACTGGGTGGGGGACGGGGCACACGGTTGTACCCATTGACCAAATTCCGCTCCAAGCCCGCGGTCCCATTGGCGGGTAAATACCGCCTGATCGATATCCCGCTGTCGAACTGTATCAATAGCGGAGTGAGCCGCATTTATGTGTTGACGCAGTTTAACAGCGTCAGCTTGCACCGGCATATTCGACGAACGTATCAGTTTGACGCTTATAGCGGGGGCTTTGTCGAGATTTTGGCCGCGCAGCAGACCAACGACACCAGCGAGTGGTACCAGGGAACCGCGGACGCCGTGAGGCAGCATGTGCGCTATATTCAGCAGGCGGATATTCAATATGTGCTGATCCTCAGTGGCGACCAACTTTACCGGATGGATTACTCCGACATGCTGCGGACGCATCTGGCCAGCAAGGCGGATGTGACGATCGGGGCCATGCCGGTTACCCGCGAGGCGGCTCCTGGATTTGGCATTATGCGCGGGGATGATAATGGCCGGGTGGAGGGCTTTTTGGAAAAGCCCAAGACCGAGGCCGAAATGAACATGGTCATGACCCCGTCGCACGTGATCGACGCGCGGGGAATACCCAGCCGGGGGCGGGATCTGTTAGCCAGCATGGGGATATACCTGTTTAACCGCGACACACTGGTGGACGTGCTCACCAAGACCGATTATCACGACTTTGGCAAGGAAGTCTTTCCGGCCAGCATTCGCACCCGCAAGGTGCAGATGCATCTGTTTGACGGTTATTGGGAGGACATCGGCACGATCAAATCGTTTTACGAGTGCAATTTGGACCTGGCCAAAATTAATCCCCCGTTCCAGTTGGCCAGCGCGGAAGCCCCCATTTACACCCGCGCGCGGTTTTTGCCTCCGTCGCAAATTCATGACGCGACCATTCGCAACAGCATGATCGGCGACGGCTGCGTCATCGAAAATGGGGTGGTCATCGAAAACAGCGTCATCGGCAATCGCACGCGCATTGGCAAGAATGTTACTATCCGCGACACGGTGGTGATGGGGGCGGACGAATATCAAACCGCCGCGCAAATCCAGCAAAATATGAGCCAAGGCCTACCACTCCTGGGGATTGGCGAAGGGACCGTGATCGAACGCGCGATCATCGACAAAAATGTGCATATCGGCCGCCATGTGCGGATCGTCAATGAACGCAACTTGCAAACCAGCGAGGAAACCGCCGAGGCGATGATCTGCGACGGCATCGCCATCATTCAAAAAGAGGCGTACCTGCCGGATGGCTGGAAGCTATAATTTAGTAGTGCTGGCTTTAGCTAATAACTATATCGGGTGTGCTTTAGCCCGAAATACATAATGTGTAAATGACCAGATTGTCTGGCAATGATGCCAAGAGAAATGCCATGTCCAAAACAGCGAACTTGATCACGGCGGATGAATTATTGCGCATGCCGGATGTCGGCTGGCGGTACGAACTGTTGCAAGGGGAACTGCGAAAAATGGCTCCAGCTGGACATGAACATGGTGGCTCAGCACATGATTTTGCGTTAGTCCTAGGCAATTTTGTTAAACAGTATAAGCTTGGAAAGGTCTATGCAGCCGAAACAGGTTTTCTTCTTTCTAAAAACCCCGATACGGTCCTAGCTCCCGACTGTGCCTTTGTCCGCAAGGAACGCTTGGCAAAGGCCAATAAAGTCAGCGGCTATTTTCCTGGTCCACCCGATCTGGCGGTGGAGGTCGTCTCCCCCTCGGACCGACCCGCCGAAGTGCGGCAAAAGGCCCTCGCTTGGCTGGCGGCGGTAACTTTGGCGGTGGTTGTGATTGATCCTGCGCCGCATACCATGACCGTCTATCGAGCGCCCGATAACGTTGTTAACTTACAGGAATCAGATGTATTAGATCTCTCGGACGTGGTTCAGGATTTTCTGATGCCAGTGAGCGAACTTTTCGATGTGACTTAACTCAAACCCCTACCCCCTCTTCTCGAGCGCGTACCGGCGGACTAACGTCCATCGCACGCTACCTCAAGCCACCCGTCTCCCCTCGCACCAGTTCCGTCGGGCGGACGGAACCTACTCCCCATGTCTGTCGCGCTCGCTATTTTTGCCCATCCCGATGATATCGAGTTTGTCGCGGCGGGGACGCTATTATTGCTTAAGAAAGCCGGTTGGGAACTGCATTATTGCAACCTTTGCCGGGGAAATTGCGGTTCGCAAACGACCGATGGACCGACCACCGCCGCGATCCGCCAGACTGAGGCCCTGACCGCAGCTACACTGCTGGGGGCGACCTGGCATCCACCGCTGACGGATGATTTGGAGCTAATGTATGACGTGCCCACGCTCCGGCGGGTCGCGGCCCTGGTAAGAGAGGTCCAGCCGCGGATTGTGCTCACCCACGCGCTGGTTGATTATATGGAAGACCACATGGCGGCCAGCCGGTTGGCGGTGACGTCTGCCTTTGCCCGGGGAATGCCAAATTTTGCCACCTCCCCCGCGACCGATACTTATTCCGCCGATGTGACTGTGTATCACGCCCTGCCCCATGGCCTGCGCGATCCGCTGGGCCAGCCGGCCAGTGCCAGTTTGTATATCGACACCACGTCCGTGCATTCCAGCAAAAGGGGGGCCTTGGCGGCGCATGTTTCGCAAAAGGCGTGGTTGGATGTCAGCCAGGGGATGGATTCGTATCTGGCCGCGATGGATGAAATGTCGCATGCGGCCGCCACGTTGGCGCGGAAAGCATTGGCTACTCTTGGTCAAAGCGACAAGACTCAGTCCTTTCCAGAGAAAAAATCAGGAAAATCAGCCGCACAGCCAGATATTTCCCACGACCCGCGACCCCCATCCCCTCCAGCGAATGAGTCTCCTTGGCAATTTGCCGAGGGATGGCGACGGCATCTGCACCTGGGTTTTTCCGCCACGGATGACGACCCCTTGGCGGCGGCACTTGCGGAATATGCGCTGTTGGTCACATAAATGGTAATTAGCACGCGGAGACGCAGTATTTCCGAAAGTAAGGAAGTGAACAGCGGATTTTAGAACTAATGATGTGTAAAGTTAATAAAGTATTGCAGTAACCCACCCCTGCTCCTCCGCACCCCCTCGTCCCTCACCCCCTGTCCCCCATGCCCCGCAAGTTATCACATATCGCCCCCGACTGGTGGGATTACACCACGCTGGATGAAGCTCTGATTAACGACGCCGCGCGGCTGACCGCCGCCGACCTGGCGCAGCTTTCACGTCCGGGATTTCAGGTGATCATGCATGACACGCTGGAGGATTTTTATCTGGCCGAGGCGCTTGAGTATATTCACGCCTGGCGGGCCGCCACGCCGGACAATCCCGCGGGAATTTGCGGGCCGATCGGGCCGACCGAGCAACTCCCCCTGGTCGCCAGACTGGTGAACGAGCTGGAGCTGGATTTGCGACACGCCCACTTTTGGGGGATGGATGAATGGTACGCGGAGGGGCGGGCGGTCCCCACATCGCATCCGCTCAGTTTTGAACGGGCCGACCGCGAGCTCTGTTTTGACCGCATTCGGCCAGATCTCGTCATGCCGGGGGAAAATTTGCATTTTCCCACAGCCGATCTGCCCACCTATATCAATTCGTGGAACGGCGTCCGCTGTGTCGTCATGCAGGGGGGGCAGGGAGACATCAAGCACTGGGCGTTTAATGACCCCGTGCGCCGCACGGGGCCGTATGCCGACCAGCCCCCCGCGCCCGAGGAATACCTGGCGCTTTCCACCCGGGTGGTTGAGTTGCATCCCGTCACGCTGGCCCAGAATGCGCGGACATCCGGCGGGGGAAATTTAACCCTCGTGCCGCAGCGGGCAATCACCGTCGGGCCGGTGCAAACTTGGCAAGCGGAGAAAGTGTCAATCTGGCAGGCGGGGGCGCATGATAATCCGCTGGGCCAGCGGCTGACGGCGCTGATGATCAGCAAACACCTAGCCGATAGTGCTGTCCCGATGTCGCTTTTAGGACTGCACCCCCACGTGGAGTTTCATTACTACCGCGGCGGTGTGGGGAGCTGCGCGGTGGAGATGCATTAGGAGCGAAGAGTGGAACGACTTGCAATGCCAATCAATTAGATTGCCAGCACATCCCAGCTTACATCTAGTTCGGCGAATAACTCACCCAGCGATTTCTCTTCCGTGGGTAGATCGACTAAAGGATTATTGTTCGCAATTTCCGCTGTCCAGCCCGGTAGGAAAGAGACGACAGTCCCGTCAAACAATGCTTGACCCGCGGTGGAGTTCATCCCTAAACCGCTAACATTCCCATTTGTAAGCGGGTTAGCAAAGTTGTCGTTTGTCGAACTCAGTCCCAATTCACCAGGGGTGATGGCAACCAGCAAAGGCTGTTCAGTTGGGGGAGAATCCGGTGGCAAGATGCCGCTAATCAGCGGGCCGGAATTATGGGTGATGACCACATCTTTCAAATTAAAGCCTGTGGTATACCCTGGCCAATAGTCGTTATCAATTAGAATCACCCCCGTGCCGGGATTAAAAACTGGCCAAGTCATGATGGGCTGCCACGGCACGTCAATCAAAACGGGATTCGGCGAAGTGACCAAATCAAAGGGGGGCTGGGTATCGCCTGGAAATGCAATGCCCGGCAAATTGATGACTACCGGCTCAATTGGCAGCAAAATCGGTGTGCTCACATCGATTGGCATGGGAAAATATATAGGACCATCAACCGGAGGCAAGGTGTCTACCGGCGGCAAAGTGTCTACCGGAGGAATCTCTGGTGTGGGTGGTGGAATCACTTCGATAGTCGGCGGTAAGTCATGTATCTCGATAGAATCGTCCGGTGAAATGATAATAGGTTCTGGCGGACGTGGTAGTGCCGAGCGATCCGCAAACGCCTGCAGGAAGTTTCCCTCCGCGTCAAACAAATGCACGGCAGCTACGCCGCCCAATTGATAAGGATTTACTCTCAAAGAAGCAGGCTGGTAGCTGGTGATCGCCAGCAAATTCCCCGCGCTCTGCATATAATATCCAAATTTTTCCTCTACGAGTTCGTCAGGACGCTCCAATGTCCTGAACCAGACGCCGTCCTCGGCGTGGTACAGGTACACCGCGCCAGCTACAAGACCAAAAGTGTCGTCATTATGGGCACCTATGGCCAACGTATCCCCGGCAAATGCCAGACTGCAACCAAAAACGCTCCGATTCAATGGCGTAGGATTGATCAAGGAATACAATAAATTTCCGGTCGCAATGTCAAATACTTGAATCGGAATTTCTGGCGAACTGCCGTACATACTGATGGCAATCTTTGTATCGGAAATGGCCAGCGTATGACCAAACCGCTCGTCGCGCGTATTGGGATTAATAATTTCTCTCAGTAACTCGCCAGTGGAGACGCGGTAGAGACTAACTCGTCCACGAAATTGAGAATCTGACAATGGCTCATCTACCCGGCGGTTAGAAATGGCCAAAATATCGCCCGAAACCGCGATGGTGCCACCAAAAGTCCAAGGATCGCCAGTTGTGCTGGATATCGTCCGTTGCAATGCGCCATTTCTCGCATCGTATATCTTTACGCAGCCAAGTTGATTGCCAAATTTCCCAGACTTACCGCCATCCGTGCCAACAATCAGTGAATCGCCACTTATCGCGATACCAGTACCACTATCACCGGAATCGAGCAAGCCCGTCAAATGCGTTGTTAACACTCCGTATTCCAAGTCGTAAACCATAACTTGGCTTACATCCTGGATATAATTGTGAAAACTAATTGCCAAATACTTATCGGTCATGATCATGTGCATTGACCGAATGTTGAAATAAAAAGTTCCAATCGTTGGCAATTCGAGGCGGCTGGCGAGTTGGCCCGTGGAATTGTCGAATAGTTGAATGCTATGTCTTCCAGAAAAAGCAGTATAATAGACTGGTTGATCCTCACCTGCCCAAAGATCATGATTTTCATCCGCTTGGATGACACTATTTGTGGCGCTAAACACGGCCGTAAATTGCGAATTCACGGCGACTACATTTCCAATTCCCCTATCGAATTGCGCATACTGCAGGACATCGGTGCCTGGTCCAACGTCCTGCCATTCGGTTTCCACCAGACCGGTACCATCATAAACCGTGCGTGTTTCCAATGATTCAAACCGCAATATGCGAATTCCGGCGAGTTTGTTCCTCCGCTGGGAAACTTTACCCTGACCAATCAAGCGGGATAAAAAACTTGCCATGATACTGCTCCGTGTTTTGATATTGCCCCGTTTGCCCTGAGTGCGTCGCGCCTCTTACAAACAAGAACCGCGTAAAGAAATCCGCCCCGACGCCAGAAACCGCCAAACCGCATAAGACGACTAGCAATTAACCTGTAATGTATCGCCGGGCGAGGTTAGCGTCAAGGTTTTTGGCGAAAAAAATAGAAAGCTGGCGATTCTAACCAAATTCTCGCAAATCGAATTCAAGGAATCTAGAATGTTTTACGCTAAGGTTTAGCAGCATCGACACCCTTCTCCGTGATCCACCGTGTCTTCTCGGCCGCTCAGTAGTTCATAGCTCTCAATATCCGAATCGCACTGCGCGCCTAATTACAGATAACTCACGAATTAAAAAATCAAAAATTATAAATAAACTTGCTGTCAGAGTACCTAAAGCAAATTTGCTGCATACTTTGTAACCACCCTCTCGCATCGTGCTGCGCGTCGCGGCTAAACGATTTTAGAGCCACCCCACCTCCCGCCTCTCACCTCCCGCCTCTCACCTCCCGGCTCTCACCTCCCGTCTCTCACCTCCCGTCTCTCACCTCCCGTCTCTCACCTCCCGTCTCCCACCTCCCGTCTCTCACCTCCCGTCTCCCACCTCCCACCTCCCGTCGCACCAGTCCCGTCCGGCGGACGGGACCTACCCGCCTGCTAGATCCCCCGCAACACATCATCAATCAGCGCATCGTCGTTATCCCACAGATCGGCCAGGTTGCGGCGGATGCGGGTCTCGGCTAGCTCCAGGGCATACCTTCCCGCGGCCAGTTGCCCGCTGATCGTCTTTCCAGGGTCAGATGGCTTTTCCTCCTGTCCATTCGCCCCATTCGCTCCGTGGGTTGGCTGGCCCATGCCAGCTTGCCCAACGGGAACATCCCTTGCCACCAAGATCGCATCCATCCGCCGCAGTACGCACGCACTGACGTATAGATCGATCGCGGCGTCGGCGATGCGTCCCGCCTGTAACTGCTGGTCGACAATTTCTTCGCGATATTTGGCCAGCGCTTTTTCCACTTGACCGCCAAAGTATGCGGTCAACCGGCCCAAGCGTTCCGCCTGCGGATGCAACTCCGCCGCTTGCACGCGGACCTCGGGCGTGCGAAAGTAGCTCTCCAGCCGCTCGCCGGCAAATTGGCTCAGTCGGCTCAGGTTCTTCCACGGGCTTTGCACCGCCTGCAATATTCCCTGCAATTCCAATCCAACATCCCGCATTCCCACCAACGCCACAAACGCCCGCAGGACATCATTGGCCCCTTCGCCAATCATATTGATCCGCGCGTCGCGGAGCATCCGCTCGAACGGCTCGTCGGTAAAGTACGCCTTGCCCCCGTAGATTTGGATCGTGTCGTTGATGATCCGCCACAGCGTTTCCGTGGCAAAGACCTTCAGCATCGCCGTTTCCAGCATGTAATCTTCTTCGCCGGCGTCGATCAAGGCCGCGGTCTGGTAGGTGCACGCCTCCATGGCAAACACCCCCGCCGCCATCCAGGCCAGCTTTTCCCG
The DNA here is from genome assembly GCA_033762255.1 of Pirellulales bacterium. NCBI lineage: Bacteria > Pseudomonadati > Planctomycetota > Planctomycetia > Pirellulales > Pirellulales bacterium. Next base: position 102,446 of record JANRLT010000021.1, read on the forward strand.
CACCATGCCAAAGCTGGCCAGCGGTTGACCAAACTGCACCCGCGTCTGGGCGTGCCGCACGGCGTGCTCCACGCAAAATTTGGCCGCGCCGGTACAACTGGCGCCAAAGGTCGTCCGTCCAAAATCCAACACAGTCAGGGCGATCTTTAGCCCTTTACCCACCGCGCCTAGCACGTTTTCCGCCGGGACATACATATTTTCAAAGGCCAGCCGCCCCGTCGCCGTCCCGCGCACGCCACACTTGGGCATGCGCTCTTCGAGAACCCGAAATCCCGGCATGTCGGGCGTGACAATAAAGGCCGTGGGGACCAGCTTTGTCGGGGGGTAAGTTTGATTTCCCGTAGCGGAAGCGGGGGTAGCCTTATCCCCCATGGGAACCGGCACTTTGGCAATGACCGTCAGCACCTGGGCGATGCCGCCATTGGTGATCCAGCGTTTGGTGCCATTCAGGATGTAGCCCCGGCCATCTGGCGTGGGGGTGGCAATGGTTTGCACGTTGGCCGCGTCGCTGCCGGCCTCGGGCTCGGTCAGGGCAAAGGCGCTAATCCACTCGCCACTGGCGAGTTTTGGCAGGTATTTTTCTTGCTGTGCGGGCGTGCCAAACAGGACCAACGCGCGTGGGCCGATGGAATGATGCGCATTGACGAACAGCGCGGTGCTGGCACAGTGACCCCCCAAAATTTCCAGCAGTCGGCAATACTCGGTTTGGGTTAGACCATGCCCGCCGCAAGTCGTGGGCAGGCACGCCCCCAAAACGCCAATTCCCCCCAAGCCGACAATGACACTTTCGGGAATCCGCTCGGCGCGGTCGATTTCCACGGGATCAACAGAATTTTGTAAAAACTTACGCAGGTTCGCCAGCATGGCGGTGGTTTGTGGTCCCGGCAATTGAGCCGGATAGCGGGGGAGTTTTTCCGCTAGATATTTGCCAAAATACAGCCCCCGCACAAAGCCCAGTTTTTGTAGCCGATCGCCCAGCAACTCTTCGGCTTGGGCGATTTGTTCTTCCCGTTGCATGGTTCCCATAAGTGATCCTGTAAATCTCCCTCTTCCGGCGCACCATAAGAGGTTGGGGGAGGAGGGAACAGCGCGACTTCCGATGGAATCTCCGCACCGCCGCCAGCATCCAATTTTACGCAACTTTTGCCACTAAGACGAATAGCAGTTAGGCAAGGCGATCTAGTTTTGGGTTGCCTGCCATCAAAACCCCATCAACCAGGTGTCCCTTTTTAAAGAGAATTGCGGGCAATTCGCGGAAGAATGCCAAATCTAGGCATTCACCTTTTGCGAACCTATCGTCGGGGATTCACTCTGTCCCCCACAGGGGTTTTTGATTAAAATAAGGTGGTGGAATTTATCCAGCTTAGCTAACTTGTTGCTAGTTGGTTTAACGATTGTGTCAGGTGAGAAGACAGCTTTACTTTTCCGTCTTGTTTTTGCGGGATTCGGGTGGGATACTTCCGCGGCAACAAACGAAAAATCCCCAAAATACCGCGTGAAATTTTTTTACTCCATAACTTTTTCGATTCTGAAAAGAGATCCATTCTGAGGTGGCGGGCTAAGTGTCAACCAACTTCAGGGGTAATGAACGTTGACGGCGGCGTGAAGCAAGGCGGACTTTTATTAGGAATTTTGGTAAAGGAAGTGACATCATGGCCAAACGACGTGATTTGGACACTTTGTTACGAGATTGGAATTACCGGCCCGACGACATCGTGGCGCGGGTGTTAAAGGGGTCCGATGGGCGGCCCATTTTGCAAATGCGGGTGGATTTGGGAATTTTGCAAATGGAAACCAAGGATCGTCCCGACGGCCAGCGTCCCCATGGCGAACGGACCTATTATGACTATCTCATTCGTGAATCCCTGGATGAGGAAAACCAGGACTTTACCATGACCGCCGAGCAATGCTCCCTGGCGGATCAAGAATTTTCACAGTTTTACCATCGACGGGTATGCTGGCTGAGCCTGCGGGAATATCGCCGGGCGGTGGAGGACGCGGACCACACGTTGTCATTTATGGACTTTGTGCGGGACCATTCACCCAACGAAGACTGGACGATCAGCCACGAACAATACCGCCCGTTTGTGCTGTTTCATCGGGTGCAAGCGGCGGTGCTGGCCGAACTAGAGGAAAACGGTCCCGAGTCCGCCATTGCCGAACTCAATCGGGGCCTGAATCGCTTTAAACAGCTTTATGTGGACTACGAGGCCGAGGACAAATACAGCGAAGATGAATTTGTTCAGCGGCTAAATGACCTCAAAACCAGCCTCAAAACCCACTTTAAGATTGGCCGCAGCGCCGAAGACTTGCTGGCGGAAGCAATCGAAAAAGAAGACTACGAAACCGCGGCTAAGCTGCGGGACGAATTGGCCCGTAACAAGCGCAAAAATTAACGGCGGCCCGGGAGTGGTGGTTACCAGTCGGTGGCGATTTGCCGACGGGAACGACCTCGCTCCCCGTTAGGTCTCTGGTGTCAGCAGGTTGGGGCAATTTCTGGGGATTCTCTACGCCTAATCCTCAAAATTCACTTGTCCGGGCATGCCCTGACGCGCCATAATCAGTGTTTGAGGGATGGCCTGCGACAATTTCACACATTTTTCACATAAATTCATGACAATGCACAAACCAAATATCACGAAATCGTGGCGATTGGAACAACTCCCCGGCATGGCGCTTTTGGTCCTGGGACTACTGGTTTTTTCCTCCAGCACGTTGTTTGCCGCCAATGAGGGCCAAGCCAGCCTGGATGAAGCGACGGAGAAAAAGCTCGACGCCGATTCGGTGAAGGATCTGTCGGAGGTGATCAAACTGGCGGAGCGGGCCATAGAAGAGGGTTTGGACGAAACCAACACCCAATTCGCCAAAAGCCTATTGACCAGCACTTATGCCCAGCGCGGGCTGATCCTGGCGGAAGCCGCCGTCGAGCAATTTCAGCAAAATCAGCAACAAGGGACCTGGAATCAGATACGCGGCATGGCCCTGCAGGACCTGGAAAAAGTGCTCAAGGAAGACGACCAGACCGCGGAAATTTACTTTATGATCGCCAAGCTCAATTCCCTTCCCGCGGGAAAGACCGAGCGCGCCAAACAAACCATCGATAAGGCGGTCGAACTGAGCCAGGATAACGCCTCGCTGCAGGCCCAGGCGTTGGTGCTGCGGGCCGATATGGAAACCAACCCCGCCGCCATGCAAGCCGATCTGGACAAAGCGGTCAAGCTAGCCCCCAAGTCGATGGAAATCCACCGCGCGCGGGGGTTGTTTCATCTATTAAAGAATAACAAGCCCGAACTGGCGCTGGCGGATTTTGACAAGGCAGCCGAGATCGAACCCGCCAACCCTGGCTTGCAACACGCGCGGGGTTTGGCCTACATGGCGCTGAATAAGCCCGAGGAAGCAATTGAGGCCTACGATCGGGTGGTGGAATTGTCTAACGGCAACCCCTTAGCGCTTTTACAGCGGGCGCGGGCCAAAGTCACCCTCAAAAAGTTTGATGCCGCGATCGAGGATTTGAACACCGCCCTGGAACAAGAACCGGGCAATAACACCATTTTGTTGCTGCGGGCCCGCGTTTACCAGATGCAAAACAAAACCGAACTCGCCCAGGCGGACATCACCGAAGCCCTTAAAAAACGGCCCGGGCTGCCCGCCGCGATCGAATTACGGGGCTTGATTGCGGCCGATAGCGGCGATTTTTCGAAGGCGATTGAGGATTTTGAAGAGCTGTTAAAGCTAGACCCCAAAAATGTGGAATTGATGCTGCAAATTGGAATTTTGCGGGTCGCGGGCAAACAGCCCCGCAAGGCAATCGAGAAATTCACCGCCGCCCTCGAGCAACAACCAGATAACTTTTTTGCCCTGCGGACACGCGCGGACGCTTATCTGAGTGTCGGTAAACATGCCGAGGCAATTGCCGACTACGAAAAAGCCCTCACGCTCAAGCCCAAAGATTCGGGCGTGCTCAATAATCTCGCCTGGGTGCTGGCCACTTCCCCGGAAGATAGCCTGCGAAATGGCAAACGCTCTATCGAATTGGGGACGCAGGCGTGTGAAGTCACCGATTATAAGGAGGCCCATATTCTAAGCACGTTGGCTGCGGGCTATGCCGAGTCAAATGATTGGGAAAACGCCGAAAAGTGGATTACCAAAGCGGTGGAGGCGGGGGCGGACACCGAACACAAAGAGCAAATCGTCAAGGAACAAGCCAGCTATCGGGAAAAAAAGGCCTGGCGTGAATTGCAAAACGAGCCCGACGCCGAAACCCCGCAAAGCCGGGTAAAATCAGAGAGCGAAGATTCCGCAACTCCGAAATCTCCCCAGGAGAATTCGGCCACACCGGGGAACGATGCGCCAGCCGAACCGGCGAAGGAGCCAGAGGCCGAAAATCCCGGCCCGAAGGTGGAATCATCGCCCGAGAAATAATGGTCCATCCGGGATTCGCCTGGGTTGGCAGCCTATTAAAGATGCCCTGATTGACACAATTTATTTTTCGGTTTGGGCGAACTAAAAACTACCATTAGCCGAGTATGAAGGCTAATTTTCAATTCTAGTGTAGTCCCCGGCGAATGATTGGTTCAGCTCGAATCGGTAATTTTGATACTGTACTTATTGCAATGGGTTAAACTAAAAAAGCATTTGAACCACTTATCAGTACTGATCTTCACTCATCCAGCCAAGGTTTTCCGGCTAGCATACCGTTAAATTGTTTGCGACGGTAAAATTGAACTCTGGCTTCGTGTTGAAAAGCGAAGATGAGTGTTTTCAAATTTCTTCCTCAAGAAATCTTTATTACACGCTTTCTAGCTAAACGTAGCGCGGCTAGCAATTTATGAAGGCATGCAGTATTACTGGGTTATTTCCGGATGACGCAACCGCGTTTCGGTAGAATCCCTCACCCCGGCCCTCTCCCAGAGGGAGAGGGTGTATTCCCAGGGTAGCCGCTACGCGGCAACCCTGGGCTGAGTTATATAACCGCGTTTCGGTAGAATCCCTCACCCCGGCCCTCTCCCAGAGGGAGAGGGGGTACCGCGAAGCGGTTTCGGAATATAGCCCAGTGGTTGGAGCGCAGCGAACAACCCTGGGAAAAGATCAAAACCAGTGAACTCCTACTCCAACGGAGTTGCGGAATCCTTTGGTAAATTGGTTAAAAACCGCGCTATTATTAGTTGTGATTAGTATTACTTGCTCGCTAAAAATCTTGCTAGCGAGGCATTCGGCTGAAATGGCGCGACGTTAACGCCACGCCAGCCAAAGTAAAAACAAGAGCCACACGCCAAAAAAGAGCGCCGCCCAATAAAAATGAGTGTATTCGGCACTGGTGCTCGTCGTTGGCAGGGGAGCCTGCCACGTCAATGGGGAATCAGTCTGTACCGGTCCCGCCCCCACGGCGGGGGAAGATTGTTCCGGAGTCGCCTGGCGGGATTGAGAGGGGGTCATCAGGGCAGGCTAGAAAGCTATTGGTCGGTAATTTTAAATTCGCGGACGAACGCCTGGTCAAAGTCATAAACATTGTCAAAATCTTCGCGGCGGTCATGGCGCGTTTTGCGCATTTGGCGAATTGCGATCAGATTGAACACGATCTCGCCAAAATCAGCCGTCTGCCGGAGACCCCAGCTATTCAGCACGCATTTGGCCATTAATCCAAATTGCTCAAGCGCATAAATGCGAATGGCCTGGCACAGTTCTTGTCCGCTGAGATGCCGTTCGGTTTTGAGCTTGGTCGTCTCGGAAGTATTTTCCGCGGACATGTGTTCGGCGGGTTCCGCCGCATGGGTCACCCGTTCCGAGGCTGAATATTCTTCCGCCCCCTCCGCTTCGGTTTCTTCCCGGTAATAATCCGTCCCCATGTTCAATTTGTCATGGGCATAAGAAAGAGCCTCAAACACAAAGGCGTACGCTTCAAAGCGATAGCGCTTGTCTTTTTTGAGCAAGGTGATAAGGGCGTGCCGTGGGTCTTCCATAGTCAAATTACCCCAGGGATATTTTTCTAAAAGTATTTTAACATGAAATCACGGATGTTCCACCACTCTCGTGGCGGCGACTTGATCAAATTCGTTGATTCCCCCGGATGGGGCGGAAAATCAGGGTGATTTAGGATGGCAAACGCTCGACTGTGACCATAGGTTAATCCGCGGCAGGATTCCCACCGCGATTTTTGTCCGTTGGGGGCCTGCGCCGGGAATCCTGTTCCGGGGAATCGCTTTCCGTCGTATTCCGCGAGGCTCCACCGCCTGCGGAGCGCGAAAGCACTGTCAGAACCTCGGTCGCGGGCAAAAGCACCCGGCGGCGATCTTCCATTTCCACCAGCAACTGTTGGGAAAGGATTTCCTGGGCCAGCACCCGCGCGCGTCCCCGGCCGGTCACAATATCAGCGCCCACGGGGGGCAAATCCCGCTGCAACTCCTCGTAAGTGTCGTACTCATAGCGCAAGCAGCACTTTAACCGCCCGCAACGGCCGGAGATTTTGGTCGGGTCCAGCGTCGCCTTTTGCAGTTTAGCCATTTTCATGGAAACCGGGGGCATATCAATCAGATGCGTGTTGCAGCAGACCGGTTTGCCGCAATCGCCATAATCGGCGAGAAGTTTAGCCTCGTCCCGACTGCCAATCTGCCGCATTTCGATCCGGGTTTGCAGTTCTCCCGCCAATTGCTTGACCAAATCGCGAAAGTCGATCCGGTTTTCGGACAAATAATAAATCACCACCCGCTCGCCGCCAAACAATTGCTCCACATCCACCAGCTGCATGTCCAGCCCGGATTGGGCGATAATCCGCTCCACGATCGCAAACTCGTCCCGCTGCCGGGCTAATATTTTAGATAACTCGAGCGAGTCCGCCGGTGTCATTTCGCGTTGAATTTGCCCTTGGCCGGGATTGGTTAGTTGGGCCACGGCCTGGGGCGTGGCCTCGCACAGGACCACACCCGCCTCCAGGCCCCGTTCGGTCCGGGCAATCACCTGCGTTCCGCGGGATAACATGGTCCCTTCACGGGCACCCATGATCGCGATGGCCCGCATGACGCCGTGCCGGACAATGTATTTGGGCATAAGGGCGGCAGCGGGAATAGAGGCAAAAAAAGTTATGGACGCGCGATTGAGTCGTTATGGTCAAATTATAAAGGTTTTGGCCACGTGCGCAAAGGATAGCGCGGGCCGCTTGGTGCGACGAAAAAAACCCCGAATATCCATTCCCCCCGCCTATCCCCGCAAGTTAGGATAAAAATAGAGCAGAGACTGCCCAAGCGGCGGTGTGGGAACCAACGGTTGAGCCGCTGCCAGAGCAGATAAAAGTTCTTTGTGGATTTCTTCAACAAGCTTTGGCAAGCTCGCGGGAACAAGCAGTATATGTCGGTGACGATAGCGGATTTTTGGCATCAACTGGAACAAAGCCGTTTAATCAGCGGCGAGCATTGCCGCCAATTGGCAGAACAATTTGGCGAGTTAAAGGGGGTCGCGCGCCAGGGAAACGCCACCGTCCTGGCCGAATGGCTGGTCAATCAGCAAGCACTGACCCGCTACCAGGCAAAAATCCTCCTGCGGGGCAAGTCCGGTCCCTTCTTTTTTGGAGAGTATGTCCTCTTTGAAAAAATCTCCGCCGGTCGTTTAGAAGGTCTTTACCGGGCGTTGCACTTGCAGTCGCGGCATCCGGTCCTGTTGGAATTTTTAGAGCCGGGCAATTTTGCCGAACCCCAGCAACGCGCCGCCCTGGCGGAATACACCCAGTTCGCCGCCAACTGGCTGGGACATCCCCATTTGCTGGATCTGTATCAACTGGCGCGCGCGGAACGGCGGGCATTTGTCGTATATGCCGACTGCGCGGGAGACACCCTTGATCAAGTATTGCAAAAGTCCGGCCCCCTCCCCTCCGCGGAAGCTTGCCGACTGGTGCGGGGCGCGCTGTTAGGCTTGGCGGTGCAGCATCAACTAGGCCTGGTGCATGGGGCCATTCGACCCGCGAATTTGCTCTTGGCACACGGTGGGCTGGTCCCGACTTTGCTCGTCCCTCCCCTGGCCCGGGACACTTGGCCCGACCCCGCAAAGGCGGATCTTAGCGCTTTTACGCCGGAGCAATTCACCAACCAAGTCGATTACATGGCCCCCGAACTGGCCCGCCCCGGCCAAACCGCCAATATCCTGACCGATATTTACGCCTGCGGTTGCTTGCTGTATCACAGCTTGGCCGGTAGGCCCCCCTTTGCTGGCGGCGACTTGGGCACCAAATTTGTACGGCATGCCTCGGAGCCGGTCCAACCCCTGGAACCACTGGGCGTGCCGCCGCAACTGGCCCAAGTCGTGGCGTATGCCATGGCCAAGGACCCTGGCTTGCGTTACACGCAGGCTGGCCAGCTTGCCGAGGCATTATCCTACTTTGTTGATCCCCGGGCATTGCAGATACCGTTACCCGCGGCCCCCGCCAGTCGAGTAGCATATTTGAGTTGGCTGGGCCAGCAACCTCGCGTTGATAGCGGCTTTGTGGGTGCGCGGGTGGGAGGATCAGGCAATGATAATTCCAGCGCCGGGGGCGCGCTCGCAACGCTGCCTAACCTTTCGCCCCAGTTGGACTTTGGCGCCGCCATGGCCGCCGTGACAAATAAGCAATCTCCCCCTGGCGCGCCCGGCGTTCCCTTAGGAGACCCTGCTTCCGCCGGTCCGAGCATCTTTGAGCAGCAAACGGCACGCCGGGAACAAGCGTTTCGCAAGCAACTGTTTATTGCCGGGGGCATCCTGGGGCTAGTTATAATCACCACGATGATTGTGTTGTCCCTCAACCGGGATCAACCAACGGATACGCCAACGGAGAAAAATCCTTCCACAATATCCCAACAAAAAACCCAGCCAGAGCCTGCCCCCACCGTTAGCCCGACCACGCAGTCACCCATGATTGCGACGACCGGTCAAGATCCGCTTTCCGGCGATCCGGGAACCGCCACGCCCCCCGCGACTTCCCCCCCCGTGAATACGACTCCGCCTGTCCAAAATACGTCCGTTATCCCCGGTGAACCGGATCGTCCGCTGGAAATCTCGTCCCCCCCGACCAATGTGGCGGACGATGGAAACTCACTTTGGGCGTCTCCCACCAATGGAACGCCGCTAAATTTTTCTCAGTTACCCGCGGGAGCGCAACTCTTTTTTTCTTGTCGTCCGGCGTTTTTGTTAAGGCAAACGCGCGTCGGGCCAAAAATGGTGGCCGCCGCGGGGCCGCTGGTGGCGGCGGGGCTGGAGGAATTGCGTCAAATTACGGCAGTACCGGTGGATGAATTGCAGTTAGTGCAGATTGCCTGGGTGGACGGGGGAAATCGCCTGCTGCCGGTCGTCTATGCCCGCGCGGCCGAGTCCATGACCAAAGAGAAATGGCTGGCGGCCCTGCGTAACCCCGCGGCGGGGATGGAGGGAAGCGAACAAGTTTATCACGGCCCAGCCTGGAGTTATCATTTTCCCTTGGTGGATGGTGGAAAAAAAATCATTATCGCGCCGGTCGCGCAACTGCGGGAATTATTGACGGCTCCCGCGTTACCCTTGCCAAAGATGGAGCGGTTGTTAAAGACCAGTGACGCCGAGCGGGGGGTCAATCTATTGTTTGCCCCGAACTTGCTTTTCAGCGAGGGGGCCAGGTTTTTTCCCGGCCAGGAACCTTTACTCAAATTTTTTGCCGACGTTTTAGGTTATGACACCGAAGCCCTCGGGCTTAGCCTGCATGTGGCGGGGACTGATTTTTTTGTGGAGGCCAAATTTCGCCCCAGCGCGGGTCAATCCGCGGCTCAAGGGGCGCTACTCTATCGCGAAAAAATTAGAAACTGGCAAAGCGCCGCGACGGCCTTTATCAATACCGTTCTGCCTAAAAATCCGCAGCAATACGCTTTTGCGCTCCTGATGAAATTTCCCGAGCGCGTCGGCATGTTTAGCCGCTTTACCCGCACGGGGGAAGAAAACGGGCTGATCGTGGTGCGGACTTATCTCAATAGCGACGCGGCCGAGCACATGGTTTACGGCAGCGAACTGTCCATGGCGTACGCGGGCCTTTTACCAACGATGACAACCGGGGGAACCTCCTCCGCCACTCAACCCGGCACGACCGGCGCGAATGTTCCCGTCGGGAATACCGCCGCGGCCAAGTTGCAAAAAGTGATCACGCTCAACTTTGCCCGCGATACGCTGGAAAAGTCGATGGAAATGTTGTCGACGGAAATTGGCGTACCGATTGAAATTCTGGGGGCGGATTTGCAGCTTGAGGGGATTACCAAGAATCAATCCTTTGGACTGGATGAAAAAGACAAAACCGCCGAGCAGATTTTGCTGACAATTTTCTTAAAGGCCAATCCCGATGGCAAATTGGTCTATGTGATCAAAACCAAGGAACCAGGGGGAGTCGAGACAATCTTTATCACCACCCGCGCCGCCGCGGCCAAACGCCAGGAGAAACTTCCCGCCGCATTGGACCAACCGGCTAAGAATTCGGCTAAAAAAGGGAAGTAGCCGCTCTCGGTAACATTTGTCGCGATTTATCCTAGGAATTTTCGGCAGAATCCACATTTTTGACAGAATTGGCCAAATCTTGGCCGCTTGGCCCTGTTTTGTTCGCTATGATAAAGGGACGCCCGCGCAGCCTGGGCCTCCGCGTTTTGTCAAAGCGAGCGAGGCGAAAGGGCGGATCAACCACCGGGCGTTCGCCTGTGGTTTTTTGCCGTTCCAACCGTGGGCGAGCACCCGACGGTTGAGCCAAAAAACTATGCTTTGACGGGGCATCAGGAACTTTGATTTTCAATTACCCGCTTATTTGGCTCCATTCGTGCAGCCCTACGCCATCCATTGCCAGACATGCCAAGCCGCGCTCGTGGTTAACAAGCCCGAGGCGATCGGTCTGATATTGGCATGCCCCCGCTGCAGTAGCATGGTGGAGGTAACGCCCCCGCCGCAACCGCTGGAATCTACCTCACCCGCCGCTTTACAAAGCTCAAAACGCCCTCCCTCACCAGCCCCGGCCAGTGTTCCCGCCACGGCAAATGGTTCCCGCGGAACCACCGTCCCAAATCACAACCCTAGCCAGGTGGAACCACCAAAGGTCGCAGGTCATCAGCCAGTGGGCGCGCTCCCGGCTAGCAATTTGTCCTTGACTGCTGATCCCACGACAACGGCTGCCGGTTCCGGAATGGCTGATGGTGGGTTGAGCTTCCCCACGCTCTGTCTTGTGGGAGGAGCGGGTATTTTACTGACCGGGGGAATATCCTTTGGTTTGTGGAGTCTCTTACGGGCCGAACCAGCCACCGTCACATCCAACCCTCCTGCGATAGCCGCACTCGGAAATACCGACAGTCAGAACAATGACAGTAACCTGGATAGTACTGTCGGTTCCACTCCATCAATTCCTCCTACGTCCACCGAATCCCAGCCGACGCTTTTAACACCGCGGGATAAACAGCCGGTTCCTCCCGCCACAGCGGCAAATCCCGTCCCGTTGCCAAATGATGACAGTTCAGTGGTAACTGCACCGTCGGCGGAGGCCCCCAACGCAAAGGGGTCCGCTATCGGAAATAATTCCATTATCGCAAAGAATTCCCCGCCCGCGTCGGCTCTCCAGCCTCCCCCGCCCGATACCCCCATTACAGAAGCCAACGCTCCTGCGACAGGCGCCCCACAATTGCCGGATGCCGCTGCACCCTCAGGGACAGTCCCCGCGGGGGTACCCATGGCGGAAAAAGACCCACTGGCCACAAAAACCCTCAAGCTGGATCCCGCCCCTCCGGGGGACACCATTGTGGCGGCCGACGCCCCCCAAATTCCCCGGGCTAATCAGCCCTTGCCCTCGCCGATCCCCCAAAGCGTCCCTCCCGCGGAAGCGGCGAACAACTCGGCCGGCAATCGCTCGGAAGGGGCCAACCCCGTCGCGGTAAAAAATCCAGCCGAGACCAAACCCGCCACGGTAAGCATCGAGCGGTTCCCCCCGGGAAAGCTTCCTCCGGATAGCCTGGATTTACGGCTGAATTTGGTTAATTACGACCAAGTCCCCTTATGGCGGATGGCGCGGGAGATCTCGACTCTGACGGGCGCCCCGGTGCAACTAAACCCCTTGGTGCTAGAAACGACCGGTTGGCGGTGTCAAACACCAGTGACGGTGCGGCTCGAGTTGTGCACCGCGCGCGAAGCATTGGCGGCGGCGGCCCTGCAAGCCGGCCTGGAACTGCTCGAGCGTGAAACCTATTGGGAACTCGCTCTTCCCGGCGAAATGAGTCCGCGCGCCCGTTATCAGGTGGATGACCTGGCCACTCCTGACAATGCCATCGAAGCGGAGATTGCCGCCCCGATTCGGCGTTTGATTGAACCCGCCAGTTGGGGTGTAACCGGAAAGTTGGAGGCGCGGGATGGAGCTCTTTTGGTGGACCAATCCGCCGCCGCGCAAGATCAAATCATCGTCTTTTGTGAAAAGCTCCGCCAAGCCCGCGGACTAAAGCTGCGGACAAAATACGACCCGCGCGAATCCCGTTTGCGCCGGTTTGATCCAGCGCGGTTTGCCCTCACGACCCGTCGCGCCGCGGCGGCGCCGTTGTTGGCCAAGCAGGTCAAGCTGTATGCTCCGCGGGGGGAATCGCTGCAATCCTTGATCAATCAACTTGAACAACAAACCGGCGCGGTAATCCAGTGGGACTGGGGCGCGCTTACCTTGGCCCAGGCAGCGCCGGGTAGCCGTGTGACCGCGGATTCGCGGCCTGAAAATTTGTCCGAGGCCCTCGCCCGGATGCTTACACCTTTACGGCTTACAGCGATTCCCATTGATCACCAGACACTGTGGATCACCTCGGAAGATCCCTCCCGCCAATCCAGACTGCTCGAGTGGTATCAACCCCGCGTGACCGGCGAGCATGATCCCGTGGCGGAACTGCTAACCCAGTATCAAACGCTGGCAACTACCGCGGGCCTGCGACAACCCCTGGCGGCGGCGGATTGCCACTGGGATTTGCCTAGCCAGACGTTGATTGTGCGCGGCACGGCGGCCCAGCACGAAATATGCTATCAACTGTGGGTTGCCTCTTCACCGCCCGCTCCCCAAACCGTCGATTAATCCTTTCCTCCCGGGCAATCAAAGTAGCGATTCGACCATCGCCTTAGGAATCCATTTTTTACCCTGCCAAAAAGACAAGCCCCCGGAATCTTCCAGGGGCTTGTTTATTGCGCTGCTTATTGCCTGTGGAATAGCAAACAACTCTACATATCAAAGGGGTTGGCCTCGGCCGGGGGCGCGGGAGTATTGTCAAATGGATTCGATTCCGACGGCGCTGGCGTTGGCGAAACGGGAGGAGTACCTGCATCAAAAGGATTCGCCTCTTCGGATGGAGCGGCCGCGGAATTATCGTCAAATGGATTAGGTTCGGTGGCGGGAGCGGGAGTGGGTGCCCCGGCAGGAGGAGTCTCCACAACGGGGGCGTCAAAAATATTTTCTTCCACTGTGACTTCTGGCGCGTTGGCCATGGGCGTGGCCGCCGGGGGATTGGCTGATGGCGGAGGGACTAAAGTAGCAGGATTGGGAATTGCCGCTTGGGCATCCTGCACTGTATTTCCCACGGCCTTACCCAATACATTTCCCAGCGCCCTCCCAACGCTAGCCAAACGCCCCGGCGCGCGGGATGTATTACTAGCTATACGAGGCTCGGAAGGAATCGCCAACTGGTTGCTGGCAGGGGGAGTTGCGGGAGCGCTGGCGGAACTATCGAAAGGATTATCGTCGGTCGCTGGTGGTGTGGCGGGTGCCGGGGTGGCGGGAACATCGGTAGTCGGTGCGGCCGCTTCTGGTTCGCCAAATGGGTTATCAGCGGCGGGGGGCGTGGCGGGAGCGGGTGTCGCCGGAGCCGGGGTGGCGGGAACTTCGGTAGCGGGAGCCGCGGCTTCTGGTTCGCCAAATGGGTTATCAGCGGCGGGGGGCGTGGCCGGTGCGGGTGTCGCCGGAGCCGGTGTGGCGGGTGCTTCGGCGGCGGGTGTGCCAAAGGGGTCTTCCGCCATGGGTGTTGTTGTCGCAGGTTCTGCGGCTGGAGAGCCAAATGGATCGCTTGCCATAGGAGTCGCGGGAACCACGGCCGCCGGAGCCGCAGCCTGATCCGCCCCCTTCGGGATCGCCACTAACGGAGTTGGTGCAACCGTTGCCGAGCGTTCCTTGGCTAAGGGAGTGTTCCGTAATACAGCCGCTTCATTGCCACGGGCAACTTCGTACCGTTGGTTGCGCGCTTCTTGTGCTTTTTGATACAACGCCACCCGGGCCGCAGCGCGATATTTTTCTAATTGCAGCCGGCGCGAACCCTGCACACGTTCCAGGCTGCGGCCCACTTGATAAAAACCAGTGGAATCAAGAGCCTCTAGTTCGGCCCCTTTTTTAAAGTCGGCAATCGCTTCATTTTCGCTGCCAAGATTCAGCAAACTCAATCCACGAAAATAAAACGCGCGAGGGTCTTCGCTCCCCCCGGTAATCGCGGCGTTGAGGTCCTCATGCGCGGCCAGATAATTCCCCGCGTTGTAATGATGCACGCCGGTGCCATAATACTGGCCCAATATCGCAAGATCCGCCCCGCACAACGGAGCGGCAAACAACGACGCACCAAACAACAGCGCGGCTAAATTCCTACGCATGATCAAAGCTCCCATTCTGTGAAAAGTGTTTCCTTCACCAGCGCGTGGGCGAGACCACAAAAAAAGTGATTTCCTGGAAAGACCACCCAGGCACCACTCCCGCTTGAAAAGTATTTATCATGTACCTTATTTGTCGCCAACAAATGTCCTGGCCGGGTAATTACACATCCCTACACAAACATGCACCTAGGGACCACGGCATACCGACACATTTGGACGATTGTAACGTCTGGCAAGTTCCCCGCTAACCGAAACAAGCTACAATCCTATTATATTAACCGTACAAATTCTTGAATTCAACGCGCTACGGGGAAAAAGTGCCGTGCTGTAACTACATATTTAATTTACACTTAGGACAATGTTGTCGAATTGGTATAATTGCTATAGCCCATTTTCCCAGACTCCCGTCACGAATGTCGCCGCGACCATCGAAAGCAAGACCCATATGCAGATGTAAAAAATCATAATATCAAATCAGCTTTTTTCACTGGTAGCGTACTCGATGCGCTCTTGTGAAACTGGCATAATTGCCTAAAATTATCGAGAAAAAAGCTACCCATCGAATAGATGGCAAGGAACTGCCGCAATGTATAAAATACCATAATAGATTGCCAAATTTCCACGAGGGCCGGACAGGAAAACAGTGGCAAGTCGAACCAGATATCATCGCTAACTTATTTTAGGCGGCATTTTATGGCTAAGAGACCCGGGTGGAATGATGGCTGGTTGCGCGGCCTAGCTGCCAAACTGGCATTGATGGCTCTGGGCGGTCTTCATCTCTTTTCGTCCGCGCTGCATGTGCGGGGAGAAGAAAGTTTTGACCCGACCGCCGTGGTGGACCTACTCGAAATCATGCTCGAGCAACAAGCCGAAGAGCCGGACACTGTGATCAAATGCCTGGATGTCTTGTCTCAAAAAATCGAAACCCGCGAAGTAACTCCCGCCGCCGCCGCGGAATTGCGCCCCCGTCTGCAAGAACCCTTGCAAAAAATCCTGGCCGGACCTAGCCATATCCCGCTTTTTTCAGCGGCCGCGCGTTTAGCCGCCGGATTGGGTGATCCTGCTGGCCGAAGAGCCATGCGTCAAGTCTTGGCTGATGCAAAATCACCCGTCAACATGCAACTAGCGGCCCTATCGGCGGTAGTGGCCGAACCGGACGATACCCTGTTCAATTTTTTGCGGCGAGTTTTCCCCGCGAAAATAAACCCGGCGGACGCACCACGGCCCGAATATTCAGAAGCCCAACTAATATCAATACTTCAAACCTTGGATCGGAGCGAGGCGACGGAAATTGCCGAAATTTTGTTGGCCGGCTATCCGCACGTCTCCGCCACGCTGCAGCCTCAGGTTCTGGAGCTGTTAACGCATCGCGCCGCTTGGTCTAGGGCGTTACTGGCGAGCATCGAGAAAAAAGAACTTCCCGCGACGATCCTCAATACCAACCAAATCCGCCGGATGCTAACCGGTAATGACGCGGAACTCAGCGGGCAAATCAAAAATATCTATGGGACCATTCGGACCGACCGCAATCCCCAGCGCGAACAGGTTCTCTTGGCCATGCGAGACGCCATCCGCCGCCATCCCCCGGGAAACGCGCTGACGGGGGAAAAA
This sequence comes from Pirellulales bacterium, assembly GCA_033762255.1. Lineage (NCBI taxonomy): Bacteria > Pseudomonadati > Planctomycetota > Planctomycetia > Pirellulales > Pirellulales bacterium. The sequence goes on from JANRLT010000021.1 coordinate 118,664, forward strand.
GTCTTTCAACGGGTCTGCGGCCAATGCCACAAACTACATGGCGTCGGACAAGATGTGGGCCCGGATATCACGCTCAACGGCCGAAATTCGTTTGAGCAACTCTTGTCAAATGTCTTTGACCCGAGTCTGGTCATCGGGGCCGCTTACCAGGCCCAGATTGTCGAGACCACAGACGGGCTGACGCTGACGGGATTAGTGGCCGAAGATAACGACCAGCGGCTGGTCCTAAAGCTGCAAGGGGGAAAGCTGGAGATTATCCCGCGTCAGAATATTGCCGCCTCCTTTACCAGTCCGCTATCCTTGATGCCCGAAGAACTGGAAAAACAATTTAGCGAGCAAGAATTACGGGACTTGTTTGCCTATTTGACGTTGGATAAACATCCGTCCGACCCCGCGGCGGTCCGCTTGCCGGGGGTTTATCCACCGCAAAATCGCACTGCCAAAACCGCCGCCGCGTATCCCGAATTGGTCAATTACATCGCCGCTGGTTTCCAACTCAATGGTTGCGGCGAAGGGGGATTAGTGCTTTTAGAAAAATTTCGCGACCAGCCCGATATCTTACAAACCCACCCCCTCGGCCCGGAGCAGCCCGCGATTATGGCAGGGGAGTTTGCCATTCCCGCCTATGTCCAAGCCATGCTAAAACTGGCGGTCACCCATCACCCCGATGGCGACTGGCGGCTGGTCGTGCGGGGGAATGGCCAAGTCTTGCTGGACCGGATTATTGGTCCCACCACCAGCGCCGATCCGTGGCATCATTTGGCCGTCGATTTAAGCCAATTCGCGGGGGGCAAAGTTCAACTCGAATTGGAAAATTCGGCCAACAATTGGGCGTGGGAGTTTGGTTATTGGCGGGAAGTGCGACTGGAATTTCAACCAAAACCCGCCAGCGACGCGCCAAAGCCGTAGCCGTTTTTGGTCTCTTAGCGCCTCGATAAATTTTGCCAGCCGAACAGGTGAATGGTTTGCTCGCCTGAACGGAGGGGAAAAAAATATCCCAAATTCATCGCGACAGCTCCACTCTCCGTTGGCTAGACTTATGACTGTTTATTTGCCCTAGCGATTCCCACTTTATGCGGCGCGACGCGGTCGACCACCGCGCCTGGTCGCTCCCCTTTTTGCAAATTGCCCGTGGCGTCGATCTTATTGACCGCGTTTCAACCGTATGATCGCTGGACGAGCAATTCCAGTTGGTTGACGTTGGTGGAATTGACGCGGCAACTGCCCGTGGATTTGCAAGTGACCACGCGCCTCTACCCGGTCGACTATGACGCGGCGCGTGAAGCGGTGCTGGCCGATCTACGGGATAACTATGATGTGGCATTGCATTTAGGCCAGGCCCCGGGAATCAATCGGATTCATCTGGAGGCGCTGGCGATCAATGTGCGGCAGCAACCGGGCCAGCCCGCGATTCCACTACTCAGCGACGGTCCGTTGGCGTACCAGTCGACGCTTCCCTTGGCGAGGTGGGGGTCTGAACTGGTGGCCCGGGGATTTCCGGCGGCGGTCAGTTGGCACGCGGGAACCTATCTGTGCAATGCGCTACTGTATTACTCGCTACACTCCGCGCATGTGCTGGGGCTAAAGACCGCGGCCTGCTTTGTCCATGTGCCGCTGGATGTTTCGCAAATCATGACCGAACCCGCGGGAACACCCAGTCTGCCGGTGGCGTACTCCGCCGCGGCGATCCATTGCCTATTAGGAGAAATCGAACGCGGGGAATATTAAGCATCGCCACCCTCTCCCCACTTTCCACTACCCACTGCTCACTTTCCTCCACCCACCCCCTATCCCCCACCTCATTTCCTCGGCGGGATCAGGACCACGCGAAATCCCAAAATATTATCCACGTAATCGGGTTTATCACGTACCCGCATGGAGGAGCGGCAGGTTAATGGAAAGCTGTCCCAGCCGCCGCCGCGATTGACGCGAAATTCCCCGCGTGCCGCTCCCACGGGATCTTTTCCCCCCGCCAGTTTGTCGTCATACCAGTCGCCGCACCATTCCCAGACATTGCCATGCATATCATACAGCCCCCAGGCGTTGGGCTTTTTTTGTCCCACAACCTGCGGCGCTTGCCACCCCTGGTCCCAGGTGTTTTCCATATACCAGGCATAGTCCTTTAACTTGCGTACATCCGCGCCAAAATAAAACGCGGTCTTGCTCCCCGCGCGGCAGGCGTATTCCCATTCCGCTTCTGTCGGCAAGCGATACGTTTTACCTTCTTTCACGCCCAGCTTTTTGCAAAAGGCGTTGGCGTCGGTCCAACTGATATAAGTCGCCGGATAGTTCGCCCCTTCTTCGACAAATTTTTTGCCTTTCCAGGGTTTGGTTCCCATGACTTTTATCCACTCTCCCTGGGTGACTTCATGCGCCCCTAGATAAAACGCCTTGGTGATTTCGACATTGACTTGCTTTTCGTTGAGTTGGCGAAACCCATCGTGACCCAATTCCGTGGGGGGACTGCTCATCACAAATTTTCCGGCGGGAATGGCCCTTAACTGCATCCCGATGGAATTGGTGATATTTTGCCGCAGAACATCCTCGACCCGGCCCAGGGTCCAACTGCCAACCTTGCCATACGGGACGGGAATTTGATCCTGTTTGTCCTTATTCCAGACGTAATCCTTGGTTTCGCGGCTGACATAATTCAGCATTTCCGGTAACGCGAGTTCTCCCTTGGGATACCAGACCTCGGCGGCGTCCCCGCGCAAATACTTGAGCATCTGCGCTGTAAACGCGCCGTGACCGCGACCGTCGACCAGCGCCGGATACTCATGGCTTTTTTCGCCGGCCGAGCAACTAAAAAACGCGACCATGCCGGTTGGCACGGTGCGGATTTTTTTCCCCACGGGTTCAAGCTCTACCTCCTTGGAGCGGGTCTTGTTTTTTGGCTGGGGATTATTGCGGCAGGCATCCACGATCAGTAATTTGCGCCCCGCTTTGGATTCCTGCAAAAGGGCGTACACCTTTTCTAGTGATAATAGGGTGTCACGGTCATCGAGCTGCGCCTCGGCGGGGCAAAAATAAAGTTCCTGCGTTTCAGACTCTTCCCCCATCCCTTTATCGATGGCAAATTGGACACCATGACCCATAAAACCAAAGATAAGCGTGTCATTTTCTGTCAGGCCCTGCGCGCGATTATTTAAAACTTTTTCAATTTTTGCCGGCGTATTGGGGTGCAACTGCGGATTTTCCACGGCCAAGGTCATCAACGTGACGTCAAATCCTAATTGCTTGAACTGCTTGGCCAATTCTTCGGCGTCGGCCACCGTATAATTCAGCCGATTGAGTTGAGAGGGATCATATTTATCCACGCCCACCAGCACGGCATATTTTTTGCCTATATTTTGGGCCGCCACCTGAGTGGAACTGGCCGGAAAAAGCCCCAGACACAACATCCAGAGAAGCCAGCGGGTAAACCGCCAATGGTTAAGAAACGCTTGACCGGAGACAAGGCGAGATCGACGCTGGGTGCTGGGGGACATGGCGGTTATTCCCTAGAAAAACAAGCGCGATGGCATTTTTGTTACTATACTTACCCGTCAGCCCGACACAATCCCGCCCCGGACTGGCCGAACATCAACCAGCCAGGTCAGGGGTAAAAATCATCCCGGCGGTACTGTTTTGAACTGGCTGCTAGCGGGAAGTTTTACTGGTCAACGAATCCACGGCTAAAATCTTCCCCCGGGGGGGATGTAACGGTGGACACCGTTAAAACTTATCGCAGTTTCAATGAATTATTTTAAATATTAGCATTCTCTCTAACCGGACGCCAACCAAACAGGGTGCGTCCTTACTGACAACCGAGATGGGATTTGTTACATTGAAATTGCGTCGTTCGATGGCGGCTAGTTAGCGGGGCTAGGCCATGTTGGAGACATGACCCAGTCAACCCCTTTTTTGTTTATTTTGGAACTTGGCGGTTTTTTGTGGAGTGGCACTGATGGCAACTGCGGCAAAGGCGACCAGCACGACTCGGACGGTTGATCCCTTTCAGGCGTATGACACATTCTCGACCGGGACTGCCGCCACGGGAGGCGGAGCGGACACTCCCGCGACTGATATTCCCGCGACTGTGGGAATTTATCGCCTGGAAAAACTGAACAGCCTGGGCCTCGGGCCGGTCAGTCGCCTCCCTTATTCCATTCGTTTACTCCTGGAATCTTTGTTGCGCAATTGCGACGGCTACGAAGTGACCACCGACGATGTGCGTAACTTGGTGGCTTGGAACGCTGCCAAACCGGCAGAATTGGAAATCCCGTTTAAGCCCGCCCGCGTGGTCTTGCAGGACTTTACCGGCGTGCCGTGCGTTGTCGATCTGGCGGCCATGCGCAGCGCGATGCAGCGACTGGGGGGAGACGCCGCCAAAATCAATCCCCTGATCCCCGTTGATTTGGTGATCGACCATTCGGTCCAAGTTGACGAATTTGCCCGCGATAATGCGCTTGACCTGAATGTCGAGCTGGAATTCCAGCGCAATCGCGAGCGGTATGAATTCCTTCGCTGGGGCCAAAAGGCGTTTAATAATTTTCGCGTGGTTCCGCCAAATATCGGTATCGTGCATCAGGTCAATCTGGAATATCTGGCCAAAGGGGTCTTTGTGCGCCCCGATGCCGCGGGACGCCCCACCGCGCTCCCCGATACACTAGTCGGCACGGACAGCCATACCACCATGATCAATGGCCTAGGCGTGGTGGGCTGGGGGGTCGGCGGTATCGAGGCCGAGGCGGTCATGCTAGGCCAACCACTCTATATGCTCATGCCCGAGGTGGTGGGCATGGAAATCACGGGGCAACTTCCACCGGGCGCGACTGCGACCGACCTGGTTTTGACCGTGACGGAAATCCTACGCAAGGAAAAAGTGGTCGGTAAATTTGTCGAATTTTTTGGTTCCGGCGTCACCCACATGCGGTTGGCGGACCGGGCAACCATTAGCAATATGGCACCGGAATACGGGGCCACGATGGGATTCTTTCCCACGGACGAGGAGACCCTGCGTTATTTGCGGCAAACAGGCCGGACCGAGGCCGAAATCCAACTGGTGGAGCGATATTGTCGTGAACAAGGATTATTCCGCACCGATGACGCCCCTGTCCCGGAATTTACCAAGGTCCTGCGGCTCGACCTGGGGACCATTGTCCCCAGCCTGGCCGGGCCCAAGCGCCCGCAAGACCGGGTCCCGTTAACCCAGGTAAAGCAAACCTTCTTGCAAGCGCTCAGCGCCCCCGTGGCCGAGCGGGGCTTTGCCCTGGCAGCTGACAAACTAAATGCGACCGCCAGCGTCAAGGATAACGGCCATTCCAGCCAGATTGGCCACGGCGCGGTCGTCATCGCCGCCATTACCAGTTGCACAAATACCAGCAACCCCAGCGTGATGCTGGCGGCGGGTTTGTTAGCCAAGGCCGCCGTCGAACGAGGCCTAACCGTCCCCCCCCACGTCAAGACCAGCCTGGCCCCCGGCTCGCGGGTGGTGACCGACTATTATGTCCGTTCCGGGCTAAATCGTTATTTGGATCAACTCGGTTTTCAAACGGTTGGCTATGGCTGCACTACCTGCATTGGCAATAGCGGACCCTTGCCGGACGCCGTCGCCCAGGCCGTGACCGCGGGAGATTTGGTTGTATCGGCGGTGCTATCGGGAAATCGCAATTTTGAAGGGCGGGTCAATCCCCATGTAAAGGCCAATTATCTGGCCAGTCCGCCGCTCGTGGTGGCGTATGCCCTGGCGGGTTCCACCGCGATCGACTTGGCGACGGAACCTTTGGGGCGAGATCAACAGGGCCAACCGGTATATCTGCGCGAGATCTGGCCATCGTCGGAAACGGTGATGCACACGATGGCCTCGGCCGTCCTGCCCGAAATGTTCACCCGCCGTTACACCGGCGTCTGGGAGAGCAATCCCAAATGGAATGCCATCCCCGTCAGTGGCGGCCAATTGTACGACTGGAAGGAATCCAGCACCTACATTCAAGAGCCGCCGTTTTTAATGGACCTGGCCCCTGCTCCGGCGGCAATTCAACCGATCAAAAATGCCCGCTGTCTGGCCGCATTAGGCGATTCCGTCACTACGGATCACATTAGCCCCGCCGGTTCAATCAAGGCCGATAGCCCCGCGGGCAAGTACCTGCAGGCCGCCGGTGTTACGCCAGCGGATTTTAACAGTTACGGTGCGCGCCGCGGTAACGACCGCATCATGACACGGGGCACGTTTGCCAATATCCGCATCCGCAACTTGCTGGCTCCGGGGACCGAAGGCGGGGTCACGCGCTTACTTCCCGGCAACGAAATCCTGCCCATTTTTGACGCCGCCCAACGGTACAAGGCCGAGGGCGTCCCCTTGGTCATTCTTGCGGGCGAGGAATACGGTACCGGCAGCAGCCGCGATTGGGCGGCCAAGGGGACCATGCTCTTGGGCGTGCGGGCGGTGCTGGCCAGCAGCTTTGAACGCATCCACCGCAGCAATCTGGTCGGCATGGGCGTGTTGCCGTTGGTCCTGCCCGAAAGCTGGCAATCGCTGGGTCTAACTGGCGAAGAGCTATTCGACATTCCCATCTCGGAAAAAGTCGCCCCTCGCTCCAACATCACTGTGACCGCGACCAAGCCCGATGGCACCGTCGTCACCTTTGAGGCCAAGGTGCGGATCGATACCCCGGTGGAGCTGGATTACTATCGCAACGGCGGCATATTGCAGACTGTGTTGCGAAAATTATTGGCGGGGTAACGTGGCTGTCGCCCCCTCGCCCGCGGATTAAAATTTATGTCAGGAACGGTAATAAAAATGCCTAGTTACGCTGATAATTGGCCGATCGATTTTAGTTTTTTAGAATTGCGGCCGGCGAATGTCACGTTGCAAATCTGGTTAAAAAACTCCCTCGAACAGCGGATCGTCTCCGCCACGTTGATCGGTCCCCAATCGCGTTATTCCCAAACGCTCTCCACGCGCTATAACTTTCGCGTGGCGCGACAGGTCCGGGTGATGCCTGACGCCTGGCAAGTCACTTGTCCGGATCCTTGCTACTGGACGCCAAACCTGCCATTTTTTTACGAAATTCACCTGGATGTGCGAGACGCGAGGCAACCCGAGGGGCCTATTACCAGTTACCGTCTGCCCCTGGCACTCAAACGGCTGTCGATCGGCAAGCAGTCGTTGTACTGCGACGGAGAACGGACCGTCTTGCGCGGCATTACCCTCAAACTAGCCGAACTGGCGGACGAGCTTTGGCCTGAATTACGGAGAAAACGGGTTACCGTGCTTAGCGACGCGCCGACCGAGGAAATTTTGCGCAATTGCGGGGATCACGGCATACCCATTATTTGGGATTGCCGCAGTCAATTTCCCACCGATGATCAACTTCGCTGGGCACGGCAACAAGGGGCTTTGTGGGGCATTTGGGTAAAGGCGAAAGAATTAATCCATTCGGATTGGGAAACCGAAATCAATCCGCTGTTTTGGTGGGTGGAGCTAGAGGCGGATAGCGAGCCGCGCGACTTACATTCTGACGTGGACTTTTTGACCGATTTCCAGACTAATTTGGGGATTATTTTGGCTAAGGCAAATTCCATTGCAGCCTGGCAAACCTGCTTGAAAGCCCTAAAGGAAATGCCATTTCCCCGCGGAATATGGACAACGGCCCCAGCGGACGAAAGCGACTGGACCGCCCGCCGCGCGGCCTGCGACCGGCTGCAGGCGGAAATGGCCAAGCAGCCAAACATGGCCCCCCAGGAGGATTTCTCGGCATATTGGGTGGTCTGACGCAAATTGTCCCCGCGTAAAATATATCCCCCATGGCCGACACCCTTGCCCGCTATGCCCGCCAGATCAATTACGCTCCCCTGGGCGCAAAGGGACAGAGCGCGCTTCTGGCCAGCACGGCATTGATCGTTGGCTGCGGCGCGCTGGGGACCGTGCAGGCTAATTTGCTCGCCCGCGCGGGCGTGGGTCGATTACGGATTGTGGATCGGGACTTTGTCGAATTGACCAACTTGCAGCGGCAAGTTCTCTTTGACGAGGAAGACCTGCGACGGGAACTCCCCAAGGCCGTGGCCGCGGCGAATAAACTGGCGGTGATTAATTCCACCATCACACTCGAGCCTATCGTCGCCGATCTGCATAGCGGCAATATCCGCGAACTGTGCCAGGGCGTGGATTGCATTCTGGACGGGACGGATAATTTTGAAACGCGCTTTCTGATCAACGACGCGGCACACGCGCTGGGCATCCCCTGGATCTATGGGGGGTGCATCGGGGCGGAAGGGCAAATGTTGGCGATACTCCCCGGCGAAACCCCATGCTTGCGCTGCGTCTTGCCGGAACCACCCCCCCCCGGCACGCAACAAACTTGCGATACGGCGGGAGTGCTCGGCCCCGCGGCGGGAATCGTGGCCGCCTGGCAAGCCGCCGAAGCCCTCAAAATCCTCAGCGGCAACCGCGCCGCCGTTAACCGTCACTGGGTGGTGTTTGACTTGTGGCGGGGGGATTGGCGGCAGTTGGCGGTGGCGGGACTGCGGGAAGCCGGGGGTTGCGGCTCTTGCCAACAAGGGGAGTACCCCTGGCTGTTGGGCGAGCGGGGTAATCAAGCGGCGGTCCTCTGCGGGCGAAACGCCGTGCAACTGACCTTTGCCGATGTGCGCTGGTCGCTGGCGGAGCTACGGGAAAAGCTCCGCCTATTACCCGAGGCGCAACTGAGCGGCAACAATTACCTGCTGCGGTTGCGGGTGGATCCTTATTTATTGACGTTCTTTCCCGATGGGCGTGTGATTGTCCAGGGGACGGACGACATTGCTGCGGCCAAGACCGTCTTTACAAAGTATCTGGGGGGGTGAGAAGTCGGATATGCAGACAGCAATAAGTAAAATTTATGACGGAGTTACGGAGGAATGCATTGAGGTGCACGGAGAAGAGGTTTATTGTAATTTGCAATTTATGATTAGAGCTCGCTCTTTGCCGATTAAGCAACTCTCCGTAGCCATCCCTGCCACCTGTTCAAAATATCTTCTCTGTGTAACTCAATCTGCCGCCGTGTCTCCGTGCTAAACGTATTCAAGATATTCCCTGGCTGACGCGGCGGGCTGAAAGATGCCCTGGCTGACGGGGCGGGCTAAATACTCCATCACAACGGACAGTGATGAGCACATTATACTTCCAGTAGTTGATTCGCTTGCGACGAAAAGCGTTCGCGAATGGCAACAAACTGATCTTCGATTTCCAGAAACGCCGCGACGATCTCGGGGTCAAAGTGTGTCCCGGCTTCCTGCGTGATGATGGAGTTGGCCACCAACTGGTCAAAGGCGTCTTTATAACAACGCTTGCTGGTGAGCGCGTCGTACACATCCGCGAGCGCCACGATACGGCCACAAAGGGGTATTTCCTCCCCTTTCAGTCCCAAGGGATATCCGGTGCCGTCCCACCGTTCGTGATGGGTGGCGGCGATATCCCGGGCCACTCGCAAAAACCGCGCATCGGGAAATTTGATCAACGCCGCATCCAGGGTTTCGGCCCCTAACAGGGCGTGGGTTTTCATGATGGCGTATTCCTGGTCGTTGAGCCGACCTGGCTTGCGCAACACGCAATCCGGCACGCCCACCTTGCCAATGTCATGCAGCGGACTGGTCAAATAGATCAAGCGAATGTATTCGGCGTCGATTTCGTGGCGGTATTTGGGGTGGGTGGCCAGTTTTTCGGCCAAAACCCGGGAATAACACTGCACCCGTTCAAGATGGTGCCCCGTTTCGGGATCTCGGGATTCGGCCAGTTTAGCCAGGGCAAAAATCGCGACTTCGCGCGTTTCCAGCGATAAGACCCGCTCCCCCGAACGAATCCGCACCAACAATTCCGGCGTATGAAACGGCTTGATGACAAAGTCGTCGGCGCCGGCGGACATTCCCTGGACGATCTCGTCGGACGCGGCGCGACTGGTCAGTAAGATCACATACACATAACCGTCAAAGTCCCCCGCGCGGATGGCTTGGCAAAGCTGGATGCCGGTCATCTCGGGCATTTCCCAGTCCGAGATCACCAGCCGCGCCGCCCCGGCGCGCAGGAGTTCCAGCGCCTCCCGGCCATTATTGGCCGTGACCACGTCATAACCCGCCTTGATCAAGGTATGTTCCAATAACTCCAAGGCGATTTCGTCATCGTCGGCAATCAAAATTCTCATGATGGTGAATTTTCCAAAACTTGTCGCCCCTCGGTGTTATCCACCTGTAATATTTGCGCCAATTCCAGCAGGCACTCTTCAATGCGGGACTCTAATTCGGCCAGCGACTCCGGAGCCACGGCCAAATCCGCCGTGGCTAACGCGCTTTCCAGCGCGGCCGCCTGCGTTTGCACCGCCACCGCCGCCAAATTTCCTGCCGCCCCTTTGAGCGTATGGGCCAGCTTGCGGGCCTGTTCAAAATTTCCCGCCTGCACGGCCGCCGTCAGCGCGGTCCGATCAGCGGGGAGCCGTTGATGAAATTTTGTGAGCATTTTATGGGCAAATCTGGCATCCCCGCCACAACGCTCCAATAGCTGGGAAAAATCCAGCGTTGGGGCGCACGCCGCCGGTTGCGGCACATTTGCCAATACGGGGCCTACCGGTTGAGCGCTGGAGGACTCATTATTCGACGTTCCCCGTTGTTCGTTCCCTGCGATGGGGGCCGCGATCGCCCCCCCGCTCCCGGGGGTATTGATCCATTTGGCGATCGTGGACAGTAGCGCGCGGGGATCGATGGGCTTGGTAGCGTAATCATCCATGCCGGCCTCTAGGCAATTTTCGCGATCACCGCGGACCGCGTTGGCGGTCAGGGCGATGACGGGAATTTTACCCCGGGAGCAATGGGGCAGGCTGGCGGTGGATTCCAGCCGGCGAATTTCTCCCGTCGCGGCAAAACCGTCCATTTCCGGCATTTGGCAATCCATCAAGACCAGGTCATATCCTCCCCGGGCCAGCGCGGCGAGCGCCTCCTTGCCATTACCAACAATGTCGCAAGAGTAACCAGCGCTGCGCAAAATTTCCCCCGTGACCTGTTGGTTGATCTCGTTATCATCCGCCACCAGGATCTTTTTATTCTTTCCATGGGAGGGTATCGCGGCGACGGCCGGGGCCAGGCTGGCTGGATCCAGTTTGCCGGTGGGCTTGAGTAATTGCACCACTTCATCCAACAAGCGCGATTGGCGAATCGGCTTGCTCATCACCCCTTCCAGGCCTTTTTCCCGCGCCGCGCCGCGGTCAATCTGCATATCGGCCGAAGTTAACATCAACAGCGGCGTCCGTTTTAGTTTGGGCACCGCTTTGATCCGCGCGGCCAGTTCCATGCCGTCCATTTCCGGCATTTGATGGTCCAAAATGACCAACTGGTAGGGCTGGCTGGCTTCGAGCGCGGACTGCAGTTCGGCCACCGCCGCGCGCGGCTCGGCCAGGGTGGTGACCTGCAACCCCCATAGCCGCAATTGATCGCGCAGGATTTCCAGATTGGTATTGGTGTCATCCACGGCGAGTACGCGCAGGCCGCGAATATCGGCCGGCGGCAGCGAGGAGACCGGCGTTTGGGAAGAGATAACCTCCATCGGCATATCCACAAAAAATGTTGATCCCCGGCCGTCGACGCTTTCCACGTCAATCCGACCCCCCATCAGCTCGACCAGTTGTTTGCAGATGGCCAGGCCCAGCCCGGTGCCGCCATATTTGCGAGTGGTGGAGGCGTCGACCTGGCTAAAGGCGTTGAATAAGCGATTGCGGCGGTCCGGTGGGATCCCGATTCCGGTATCCTCCACCGCCAAGCGGACCAAAGCGCGATCCGCGCCTTGCTCAAGTACCGTGGCTTTCAGCCGAATTTCGCCGGATTCGGTAAACTTTATCGCGTTGTTGCACAAATTAATAAGCACTTGCCGCAAGCGTTCGGGGTCGCCGCGGACGACCGGTGGGACGCCGGGCTGAATTTGGCAGATCAACTCCAGTTTTTTTTGCGCGGCGCGGTGCGAGAACATCTCGGCGATATCTTCTAACAACAACGGCAAGTCGTAGTTGACGATTTCCAGTTCCAGCTTGCCGGCTTCGATCTTGCTAAAGTCGAGCACATCATTGATCAGCCCCAAGAGCGTCCCCGCGGAAGACCGGGCGATCCGCGCATAGCGGGCCTGCCGCTCGTCCAGGGTGGTCGCGCAGAGCAACTCCAACATGCCAATGACCCCGTTGAGTGGGGTGCGGATTTCGTGGCTCATATTGGCCAAAAACGCGCTCTTGGCGGCGCTGGCGGCCAGAGCGGCGTCTTTTTCGGCTTGTAAATCGGCATTCCGTTTGCGCTCGGTGATGTCCTCGACGGTACCTTCGTAATATTGAATCTCTCCTTGCGCGTCGCGCACCGCGCGCGCGTTTTCCGAAATCCAAATCACCGATCCGTCCCGGCGATATACCTGCGACTCAAATTCCGTGACGATTCCCCGCTCTTCGATCAATTTGCGAAATTCCTCGCGGCGTTCATCCAGCACGTACAATTGCTTGCGAATATCGCATAACGATTGCATTAGCTCTTGTGGCGTATCATATCCATAAATTTGGGCCAGCTTTGGATTGGCGCTCAGGTAAGTTCCCGCGGGCGTCGTCTGAAAAATACCTTCGACGGCATTCTCAAAAATTGATCGATACTTTTCCTCGGCCTGACGGGCTTGCTCGATGGCGATCTCCCTCGCGGCGATTTCGGCATTGACCCGCTCCAGCACGCGGTTGTACTCCGCGGCAATCTGGCCCACCTCGGTGTGAGGCTCGACTCGCACCCCTTGCGAGAAATTGCCACATAACCGCTGCTCATGCATGCTACCCAGCAATACCTGGATTTCACTCACCGCCCCATGCTCCGAGACATTCAGCCCTAGTTCTTCATGAGCGACACTGACGCGCAGCGGCCAAAAGCGGTTTACCAGCCAAAAGACCAGATAACTTAAGCCAAACGACCAGCCGGCACAGACCCCAATACCCAGTAACTGCACCAGGAATTGCTGGCCCCGCCCTCCGGCAATGCCAAAACTATCCTCAGGAGCAAAAATCGCCACCGCCAGCGTGCCCAGCATGCCGCACAAGCCATGCACCGGGAACGCCCCGACCACATCGTCAATTTTTAGCTTTTCCAGCGCATACGTCCCCCCCGCCGCCAAGGCCCCGGCTATTAGGCCAATCACCACCGCGCTTACCGGCGAGACCAAATGGCAACCCGCCGTCACCGCCACCAGTCCGGCAATCACGCCGTTCAGCGTCTGGCCGACATTTGGCAGCCGTTCGATCGACCAGGCCACGCCCAAGGCCGCCAATCCCCCCGCCGCGGCGGCCAGGTTGGTGTTTAGCAGAATCAGCGGTACTTTATCCGTCATCCCGAGCGCGCTGCCGCCATTAAATCCAAACCAGCCAAACCACAATAAGAACGTCCCCATGGTTGATAACACCAGGCTATGCCCATGCATCGGCGCTTGTTGCTCCGCAAAGCGTCCTATTCGCGGCCCCAGCACTAAAATTAACGCCAGCGACACCCACCCTCCCACCGAATGCACGCAGGTCGAGCCCGCAAAGTCAATAAAACCCATTCGCGCCAGCCATCCCGTGGGCGTGCCGGTAATTGTGCCCCCCCAGGCCCAATGGCCAAAGATGGGATAAATCACCGCCGAGACAAATAAAGCCACGACCAGATAGGCGGAAAATCTAATTCGCTCGGCCGCCGCGCCCGAGATGATCGTGGTGGAGGTGCTACAAAACATGAGCTGAAACAGGAACAACGTGAGGAACCACGGTGTGGCGGTTTCCCCCGGAAAAAAGTCGGTGGTCCCCACCAATCCATGCCAGCTTTGCCCAAACATGAGCGCGAATCCAAACGCCCAAAACGCCAAGCCCGAGATGCAAAAATCGATTAGATTTTTGATGGCGACATTGATGCTGTTTTTTGCGCGGGAGAAACCCGTTTCTAACAGACAAAATCCCCCCTGCATCAGCATGACCAGGGCCGAAGCGATTAAAACCCAAACCAGATCGGCGGCGGAGGGAGAGGCGGACATGGGACTTCTTAATAAATCAAATAATTATTTTGCGCAACAGCAACGATCGCCGCGCGCAAAGAATGATCCTGCACAAGCCTTTGCCGCCTCGCAAAAACCTGATAGATCGAAAAAACCTAGGTCAAAGCCGGATTGAGTGGGAATAAAATTCCTTCAATCGCGCAGTTTTTTCTGACAATTTCCCCTTAACCCGGGCGGTTCCCCCCCGATAGAGGCAGATTCCGCCGTAAAAATTGTGCGTATTGGAATAATGCGAACGATGAAGGTTAAGCAGGTTTTTAGACGAACGTTCGCCAGACAATCATGCGCTTTCAAGTAATTAACCAAAAGAAAAGCCGCATCCGACATGACCGGGGGTTTGTGTCGGACGCGGCGGCAAAAGTAAGACCGCCAACGGTCAAGGCTGGCCACAGGATGAATCCAATCGACCGATGCTTAGCCCGCTGGTTGGCCGGGGGGCGTCTCGTGCAGGGCCACACGGCTCCCCTCGCTATCAATAAACTGCGCAATAAACCCATATTGGCCGATACTGGTTCGCGGCATGCAAATTTTTCCCCCTGCCGCTTGGATTTTTGTTAATACCGGTTCGATCGACGCAACCTTAAAATAAATCGTCGCGCCCATGGCCGAAGGTTGCACCTGGGGCAGATGGATCAACGAGCCTCCCGCGCCGGGAGCGGACATTTCCATCGGGAAAAAAGACATTTTGTTGCCACCCACCTCATCGATGGGGGACATCTGCACTTCAAAGGCTTGTTCGTAAAATTTGATCGCGCGGGGAAGATCAACCACCGGCAATTCGAACCAGTTCACGGGATTGGGGGAAATCAAGGCCATGACAAACTCCTGTGATAAAAGTAGGGGGACAAGTGTAACCAAACGAACACAATTATCGTCAGCCACAGAAGGCGTATTGCTCGCTCCCCGTGGTAAAAAAACTATTTTCGCCGTGTTGGAGGAGGTTTGGCCGCGGCGGCTTCGCGCTCGGCGGCTTGTTTGATATCCAACAGCGCATCCGACCAAAATTCGGCATATTTACCCACCCAGCGCTCATAAATCAGGCGGATGGGAACGGCGTTAAGGGAATTCATGCGGACCCGGCCTTCTTCACGGACAAGCAACAATCCCGCGTCGCGCAGCACCTGCATATGCTTCATCACGCCAAAGCGCGACAATTCGGGAAAGCGGGCGACAATGTCGGTGGTGGTTTTTGGCCCGTCGCGCAAACAATCCAGAATCGCCCGGCGGGTCGCATCGGCCAGGGCTTTCCAGATCACATCCAAATCGTGCGGTGGAATCCGGGGTGGAGTGGTGTTAACTGTTACGCGGGGCATGCGTCCGCCGCCATGCTGTTAAGGATTTCCCGCCAGCCCAGGACGGCGTTTTCGCGATGTTCGGGCTCGATCAGGCCGATGGCCCGATGACGCAGCAGCACACGGGAACCGCCGGGAGTGGGACTAACGCGCACCTGCACATGCCCCGCGACCGGATAGGACATAAATAACGGGCCTTGAATTTCCAACAGTTGGGGGGGCTTGTAAACCTGCACCAATCCCCACAAATGCCCGCTGCCATCTCCCAAATCCCGATACCAGCGCCCGCCGGGAAAGCGTTCCAGCGTCAGCGGCATCTTAATATTTTGCTCTCCCAGGCGGCGGAGCATGATTTCAAACACGGTTGCCGGCGGGGCCTGAATATCAATCTGTTGCTCAATCTCCAAAATTAATTTATCGAGTTCGGGCATGGCTGGGGTCTTTAAAAAATGAGCGGAGAAAATGCTACCGACGCGGCGGCAACCTTATATGTGACTAAATGGTAACATGTTTTGCGGGAGCGTCAAGGGTATCCCACTCACAGTTATAAAAAATCGTGTCGGGGCTAATCGCCATAAGAACCGACCTCCTCTCTATTTGCCTGATCGACCGCCGCGGGGTGGTGGCCACGGAACACGCGATCTACCGCAATGAGAGTTTTCTTGATCCCTAAAATTCCCCAGACTTTACAAAATATTTCCAAATCCGCGCGGAAATTTGTTTCGAAAATCCGCACAGCCCAATTACACTAAAAATCAGGCGACCTTGTGGGGCATAAAATCCCCGACGCGCCCTTGAACAGCGGGCCTAAGCGATTGTTGCCTTGCCCCCTCTTTGTTTATTTGCGATTGCTAGCCCCGTGTTACGGGGCGATTGTGTGTGCCCATGTCTTTCATCCAAAATCCCCGCAATCCGGTCTTGCTCGAATTGTACGACCAGTTCCTGGCGGATGAGGATTCCGCCGCGTTTATTCACCGCGTGGGCCAGCGGTACGCGTTGGCGACGCTGGCAAGATTGCTCGCGCATAGCCATCGGCTGGTCCGGCGGGCGACGGCGCTCGCGTTGGGATATCTTGGGGATTACAGCGTCAACGCCCCCCTGGGCAAGGCGCTCAATGACGTGGACCGGGGCGTGCGTCTCTTGGCCGAGAACGGCATTCGCAGCGTCTGGTGCCGGGCGGGAAATGAGCGCCAGCGGCGGGAAATCGCGGCGATTATTGCCTTAAATACCACGAAGCAATACCAAGCCGCGCTGGACCGCGCGAGCGACTTTGTCGAGCGGCACCCCTGGTTTGCCGAGGGATGGAACCAACAGGCAATCGCGCTCTATTGCCTGGAGCAATACGAAGATTCCATCCAAAGCTGCCAGGAAGCCCTGGAAATCAACCCCTACCACTTTGGCGCGGCGGCGGGCATGGGCCAGTGCTATTTGAAGCAGGGGAACCAAGCGTACGCCCTGGAATCCTTCCGCCGGGCTTTGAAGCTTAACCCCAATCTCGAAGGAGTCCGGGCAAACGTGGTTTATCTGGAACGACTGCTGGAAAAATAGATTTGTAGGTCGGCACGGGTTCCGAATTTTCAGTTTTGTCGGATCAGCGCGGCTTTTGTCGGATCACAATCCGACCGACGGGAATTTCCAGCCGCTATTTACTTATCCGCCGTCTGCGCGTCGATAAACACATCCACCTGCTGGCCCACGCGCAGCTTTTGGGTGGCGGGTTGCATGGCATAGATGACCTGCAGGACGCGGGTATCGACCCGTTCGGTGTTGAGACCCGTGAGGGATTTTTTGGGGATCACATAAGGTTCCTCGCGGACAAAAGTGAGCGGGAATTTTTCTTTGCTTTCCCCCTTGAGCATGGCATAGGCCGGGGTATCCGGACGAAAACGGGGAATGTCATGCTCATCAATGTCCACCCGCACATGCAGCGTGTCGATGTCACCTAATAATATGAGCGATTGCCCCGCCTGAGCGGCGGCAAATTCTCCCGGGCGAATATTGACCTGCAAAACCTTGCCCGGCACCAGCGCGCGTACCTCGGTCCGTTTGATTAAGAGATTTGTCTGCTGGATCAGCGCCTCGGTCCGTTTAATTTCCATCTGGGCGACATCCAGGTCATACTGCCAAGTGCCGGCTTTTAACAGATCCAATTCCGCCTTGGCTTTTTTGACCTTGGCAATGCCGATATTATAGGCCTGGCGCCGCTTGATCACATCCTGTTCGGTCATGGCCCGCGCCGGGCCGCGGGCCAGTTGCTCGGTCCGTTGCAGGTCGTCCAGCAGATCCGCCAGGTTGGCTTCAGCTTCTTCGATGGCGGCCAAATTCACCGGTAGTTGCTCTTTGCGGGGCATATTTTGCAACCGGGTCAGTTCGGTCTGCGCCGCGATCAGGCTGGCCTTGCGCACTTCTAGTTCCGCCTGCAATTCACGGTCGTCAATTTTAAATAGCAAATCGCCGGGATTCACCCGGTCATCCACTTTGACAAAGACTTCCATCACCAACCCCGAAACCGGAGTGCCGATGGCAATATTTTCGTAGCGGGCCTCAATGATGCCCGAACCCGCCACGGTGTTCGTAAATTCGGTCTGGGGCGGGGCGAGTGGCGGCGTGGTCTGCTCGTCGGGGCGGGGGGCCGTCACCATCACGTGATAGGCGGTAAAAATGATTAACCCCAAAGCGCTGACCGGCAATATCAACCGGATCAACAAGTTCATCGGGCTGAACATTCGCCAAAATTGGCTGCCACCAGAATTCGAATCAACAAGAGGCGGCATAATTTCCGGACCGTAAAAAAATTGATCTTATTCCCAATTACATTATTTTAAGCACAAATCGGCTTCTGGCAAACAGGGATTGCGGGTGTTATGGTAACTGGCACACGGCGCACACGACGGGCGTGGGCGCAAATGTGAACGAACCTACCGTCCATATAACCGAAATTCGCCATGCAAGACCTGCCCCGTTGGAATTTGCAGTCGATTTATCCTAGTTTGTCCAGTCCCGAGTATACCGCCGCCCGCGCGGATTACCAAAATCGCCTGACCGCGCTGGAAGCCTATTTTGACCAACACGATATCCGCCGACTGACCACCGAAACTTCTTCCGCGGCGTCCCAACTAGGGTCGGAATTAGTCGAAATCATGGGACAATTGCAGGAATTAAGCCTCCAGGGAGAGACCCTAGGGGCATACCTGTATGGGCTAATTACCACCGATAGTTTTGATGCCGCCGCCGCCAAGGAAAACTCGCAACTCGAGATTTTAGGAACTCGCCGCCAGAAATTAGAAGTGCGGCTGAAGGGTTGGTTAGGGAGTATTGCCCAGCGGATACCCGCAATTTTATCCAGCACTCCCACCTTAGAGCCTTATCGATTTTTTCTAGAATTTAACGCCGCTCAAAGCCGCTATCTGATGAGCGAAGAACTGGAATCGCTGGCGGCGGAGTTATGCCTGGACGCGGGGACGGCATTTGGCCGACTCCAAGGTAATATCACCAGTCAATTGCAGGTCCCTTGGGAGGAAAACGGCCAAACGCGGTTACTACCGATCGCGCAGATACATAATTTTTCCTTTGATCCAAATCCTGACATCCGACGGCGCGCCTACCAGGCGGAGATAGCGGGCTGGCATAGCTTGCGCACGACCGTGGCGGCGTGTCTAAACGGCGTCAAGGGGACGTCCATTACGCTAGCCCGATCCCGCGGCCGCGAAAGCCCATTAACGGTGGCGCTGGAGCAAAACCGGATCGACCGGGATATCTTGGAAGCGCTGCTCGGAGCCATTGACGAAGCCCTCCCCATGTTTCGACGGTACCTTTTAGACAAGGCAAAAAAGCTGTGCCATGCGGGGGCCATGCCGTGGTGGGATTTATTCGCCCCGGTCGGACATGCCGAACAGCGGTTTACTTGGGCCGAGGCCCGCGCGTTTATCATCGAAAAGTTTAGCGTGTTCAGCCCTGAACTGGGGGAATATGCCCGCCGGGCATTTGATGAACAGTGGATCGACGCCGAGCCGCGGTTGGGAAAACGGGGGGGAGCGTACTGCATGCCGGTTCCGGGAGTGGAGGAAAGCCGCATCCTGGCGAATTATGACGGCAGCTTTGAGCAGTTGATGACCCTCGCGCACGAGTTGGGGCATGGTTATCACAACGAATGCCAAAAGGGCCTGGAAATGCCGCGGCGGGGCTCCCCCGCGACCCTGGCGGAAACAGCCAGTATTTTTTGCGAAACGTTGGTTGCCACGGCGGCCCTGCAAACCGCCCCCCCGGGGGACCAACTAGCGATTTTAGAGACCCAACTGGCCAACGCCATGCAGGTCTGCGTGGACATTCGCTCCCGCTATCTGTTTGAGACGGCGATTTTTGAACGCCGCGCGTCCGGAGAGTTATCGCCGGAAGAATTTTGCGATTTGATGCGCGACGCCCAAGCGCGCACCTACGGCGAGGCGGTCTTGCCGGAAACCTATCACCAATATATGTGGCTTTGGAAACCGCACTACTATAGTCATGAGGAATATTTTTATAACTTTCCTTATGCCTTTGGGCATTTATTTGGCATGGGTCTATACGCATATTATCAATCGGCGGGGGAGACGTTTATTCCCCAATACCGGCAATTGCTGCGCGATACGGCGCAGGATTGGGCGGGGCCGTTGGCGGGCAGATTTGGCATTAACCTGGCCGATCGCGAATTTTGGCGCGGTTCCCTGGCCATCATCGCCCGCTTGATTGAGCAATACGAAAAGCTATCCCCCACTTAACCGCACTGCGTCCGATTAACGCACTGCGCTCGTACTACTACACTGTGTCCGCATAACCGCTTTTGGTAGGCAAATGCGTTATGCCGGTGAGGCATTGGCGTTCGGCACCGGCGCGGCCGTAGGGGCCTGGGGAGCTGATCCCCTGGGCGGGACCGGGGGGTTAGGGGACTGGCTGGCATACACTGGCACACCGCGATTGACGGGAGGTGTGCGGTACAGCGGAATGTTTGCTCCCCGCCTCCCAAATTGATGGCCGTAGTAGAGGTAATAGGCCAGGACCGCCATGATGGGACCGGTATAATGGTTGGCAAAGAGACTATGGCCGAACATCTCTGTCATAAATAACATCGTAATGGCCCCCATGAGCGGGCCGCGAATGGAAATATCTGGAATGGTGTAGGCCTGATAAACAATCACCGTCAAAAATATCAGATAAACCAAGAGCGCGATCGCGCCGGAATTTCCCCACAGATAGATAAACTCATTATGGGGGGACAAAAAGTCGCGGTTCATCCCCTCCATGCCGCCATCCATCGAACCATGGCCCAACCCCAGAATGGGGTTATTATCCATGATTCGCTGCGAGTGCAACTGCCACAGATCGGTGCGGTTATCCATGGCGTTTTCTTCGGTAAAGCGGCCGGTGATAATCCCCGAAATGCTGTTGATGCGGGTCTTGACGCTTTTGGACTCGATGGGAATTACCCCTTGTTCCACCAGCACGCCAAAATACAAGAAGCCCAACAAGATGGAAAAAATCCCGGCTCCGGCGGCCACCGCGCGTCCCACTTTGCCGGTGGAGATGCTCGCCACGATTGACCCCATCACAATTCCCAAAAACGCCGTGCGGGACAAGGTAAGCATTACCATCAAAAGCATCATCCCCCGCAGGCCCCACATGAGCCACTGGTATTTTCCCTTGTACAAAAAACTAAAAAAGAAACACATCGTCACCATAAAGCCGGTGCTATTGGGATTGATCCACAAACCCGAACCACGACCTTTTTCGACGGAAAAATAATCCACCGCCTCCAGTCCTAAAATTTGCAGTACCATGACCGCAAAACCCAGCACCATGCACGCCATCAGGATCCACAAGATCCGCTGCGACTTATCATAGGAAATCACCCGAAACATCATCCACGGAAACCCGATCACGGAAATCCAGCTTTTGACAATACCCTGGGAAATGTACACCGGCGACAGCATGGTCAGTTGCTGTTCTCCGGCAAAACCAAACAGAGTGTAGAGAATCCAATAGGTCCACGCCCACCAAAAATACTGCCCCTTGGCCCGCTCTTTGGTAAAGAAAAAGATAATGGCAAAGGCACCAGCCACGACAAACGGAAAGAGCTGCATTTGCCGCTCGCCGGTACCGACAAACCGCTGCATACGGGTGAGCACGGCAATCAAATTGCACGTGGTCAAAAAATACAGAATGTAAAACACCCACAGCGGCAGCGGATGCACATAAAACGACTGCGCCTGCTGCCAGGCCCCTTGCAAGCGTTGTCGGGCGGCGGGCATAAAGCCCAGGCTTTGCGGCGCGGCATAGGGATTTGAGCCAGCATAGCCAGTTGCCAATGCGATCCGCGGACCGGCAAAACTCTTGTCGTGCGTCATAGTGCGACTGCCAAAAGTAAAAAAACGGGGGTGTGGGACATCCGCCGCGTCGATTGCGCTCCCTATCCGCCCGGAAACCGTGGCGGCCTGCATTCTAGTTTAGCAAATCCCTACAAGTTAGCCGCCAGGTTAGCTCGTGGCGGAAGGCTCTCGATCGGGCAAATCCCACTTAAAACCAGCAATTCATTGGAATAAGCCAATAATACCGATTGTAATGCCTCTCCCCGGAAGTGTGTGAGGGCCGGGCGGGCGACTTCTTTGGTAAAAATTCCCGATCTTGCCGGAATGGCGATTCTTACGCCATACGCCGCCACAGCCCGGGAGGTTTGCTCTATTTTTAACCCAGCTAAAAAGTTTGCGGCAAAAAAACCTGAAATCCGGGCAATTGCCTTTTCACTGACCGGAGATGTTTTATAATGCGCCGACATTCGCGGGGGGAATGGTCGGCGCCAGCCTGGTTTGGTTGCCCTGGCGATGATTTCCCCCCGGTATGTCCCTGGCAAACCTGCTTACCCTTAACTTCTCTTTTCCCGGCGAGGAGCGATTTTCATGGCACGCCCTGTTACATTATTTACCGGTCAATGGGCCGACCTTCCCCTGGCGGATATGGCGCGTAAAACGCGGGAATTTGGCTTTGATGGGATTGAGTTGGCGTGTTGGGGGGATCACTTTGACGTGGAGCAAGCGCTCAAGGATAGCGGCTATTGCACCCGTCAACGGGACATCTTGGCAAAAAACGACCTACAGGTCTTTGCCATTAGCAACCACTTGGTCGGTCAAGCGGTGCTGGACACGATTGACGAACGGCACAAGGCGATTCTGCCCCCCCGCATATGGGGGGACGGCAAACCCGCGGGCGTCAATCAGCGCGCCGCCGAGGAAATGAAAAACACCGCCCGCGCCGCCCAAAAACTGGGCGTGGGAATTGTTAATGGCTTTACTGGCTCCAGCATTTGGCATTTGATTTACGACTTTCCGCCGGTTCCGCGCAAGATGATCGACGATGGTTTTGCGTTATTGGCGGAGCGGTGGAATCCCATCTTGGACGTGTTTGGCGAGTGCGGGGTAAAATTTGCCCTGGAAGTCCATCCCACGGAGATCGCGTTTGACATTTACACCGCCGAACGCGCCTTGCAGGCGCTCAATCATCGACCGGAATTTGGCTTTAATTTTGATCCCAGCCATTTACTTTGGCAGTTTGTCGATCCCGTGGAATTTATTCGGGCGTTCCCCGATCGGATTTACCATGTCCATATCAAGGACGCCATCACCACACTAAACGGCCGTAGCGGCATTCTGGCCAGCCATTTGGCGTTTAATGATCCGCGGCGCGGTTGGAACTTCCGCTCGCCGGGACGGGGCGGGGTCAATTTTGAAGAGATTATCCGGGCCCTCAACGAAGTTGGTTACAAGGGACCGTTGTCGGTCGAATGGGAAGATTGCGGCATGGATCGCGAGCATGGTGCGCGCGAATCGGCGGAATTTGTTAAAAAGCTGGATTTTACCCCCAGCAATGTGCGATTTGACGCGGCCTTTGAAAAGGCCTAAGGCCAACGCTTGAGTCTTTCTTTCTTGTCGAGCAGCAAATAACGACGCAAGAGATTTGAACCAGCACAACAGCCGCCGAGCATTTCGGCGGCTGTTTTAGTTTTCCTGCTTTACCAGATCTGCCCATTTTAAGTTTTATTAAAAATCTGCTCTTGGCCGCAGCTGGTCTCCACGCTAGGGTTTAGCCGCGCATGATGCGGCACTTTTTCCCATTTGTTCTGGTGGTCTATGCAAAAACCCTTGCCTTTTTGGCGCGTTCTATGGAGCTCGCTGGTGGCTGTTGCAACCCTCGGTCTGCCGCTGGAGATGGGTACCGCCCAAACCATACGCCGGCCAAAACTGGGCTCCGCCACGGGAGCGACGTTGGAAGAAACCTTGGCGGCGGGGCTGCGTTGCCGCCGGCCTGAGGAATTTGCTTTTGTAAAACTTGTCGCCGATCGCGTGGAGGAGGGGACATTGCCCCGTAGCTTGGTCGAAGGAACGTTTTTTTGGGCCCGCCGACAAAACCAATACCCCTATATTTCATTCCGCTACGCCCTGGAATTACGAGCAAAAAAATTAGGCCTGGTTTTATAAGACGGGACCAGCAAAGTACGATCCGCTAGCCAGCGGTCAATGAGCAAAGCCCAGACCTTCTTGCAGATCGTCCCCCCCCGATGCAGGCGGACGAGTGTGCCCGCCTATCCGGCGTGATGATTGCGTGTCTTAAAGGGGATCAGCTTAGTATTCGCGGCTGGTCTTGATGCCCGGTTGGGGGATCGGATATTTCCCGTTGGCATCCGCTAACAGCGGAGCCGGTCCATCCAAGGTCAACTGGTCGCTCAAGGGTGAAAATTCATGCTCGCAACCCAGCATGTCGTCCCAGGTAATGACCTGTCCGGTGTGGGCGGCCATCCGTCCCATGGCGGTGACCAAGCTGGCCTCCACCCCTCGTTTGACTTCATTGTAGGGTTTGTCGGTGCGAATCGCCTCAATCAGGTCGTTCCATTCCAGTTGATAGGGATTAGGCTCGTTGGGTCCATACGTCCATAACTGGTTTTTCTTGTTCATTTCCTGGCCGGTAAAGGTGCGGGCTTTGGACGGGGCATGCCCCGCCGAAGAGATTACTGCGGATCCCTTGGTCCCATGCGCAAAGCTGGCAAATTCGTCATGACAGCCCGGCATGGCCCGGCCATTGAGGAACAGCTTTGCGCCATCCTTAAATGTGTATTCCACGTGGTAGCTGTCAAAATTTTGGTCAACGAATTCTTTGCCGGTGGCAATATCCGTGCGGTAAGTCCGCCCGCCAATCGCCTGCGCCTTGATCGGCCAATCATTTTTCATCCAGCAACATTCGTCAATGTTGTGAATCATGTAATCGCTATAAGAACCGCCGCTCGCCCATAAAAAGCTGTGAAATCGGTCGATTTGCCATAACAGTTCGGTAATGCCGTCCGGCTTGGCCGTGGAAAAGCAGGACGCAATGGGGCCCGACATGCGATAGGCCCGCAGCATGGTAATGTCGCCGATCTCGCCATTTTGAATCCGGTCAAAGAGTTGCCCGCGCGCGACGCAATGGCGGCACATCAGGCCGACGCCCACCTTTAGGTTTTTGGCGACGGATTGCTCACCCAGGGCGAACATCTTGCGCGAGGTTGGCCCATCGACGGTGACGGGCTTTTCCATAAAAACGTTCATGTTTTTATCGATGGCATACCCAAAGTGCACCCAGCGAAACGCGGGGGGCGTGGCAAAAATCACGACATCGCCGGGTCGCAGGCAATCGATCGCCTTTTTATATCCGTCAAAACCGATAAACCGGCGATCCTCTGGCACGTCCACCTTGGAGCCAAATTGCGCCGCCAAGCCGTTATAGCTGCTCTTGAGCTTGCTGGGAAAAACATCGGCCATGGCGACCAGCTTGAGGGGGCCGTTCTGCACATTCAAAGCGTCCGCCGCGGCGCCAGTCCCTCGCCCGCCACAACCGACCAGGGCAATCTGAATTTCGTTGTTTTCCCCGGCATGGACCGCTGGAATAGCCATTTGCGACAGCGCGCCCACTGCGGCCAGAGCCGTGGACTGTTGCAAAAAACGTCGACGGCTGGGGGAGCCTATCGACTCGGAGGGAACGCTTTGTGGAGCAACAGCAGCGGGGGTGGGCGGATTCATACTCATACAAGATGGCTCCCTAAACATGAAGGCGGGGTTGGTGGACGATTAATCCGGCAAGGAGGGATAGGAATACGATTTCGGGCGGTACACTCAATTAGCCAGTTTAGCAAAGGAAACCTTTGACCGGCAAATGCCGCAAACTGTTACTAGGTACCGGGGTAAATCCCATGCTCGAAACATATGAAATGGCAGCGTGCCTTGGCACCCCGCAATCCATTTCCCCCCTCAGTTCCTTCAGTATGCGCCTAGCAGGGGCGAAAGAAAACAGCTTTTTCCACAAAATCTTAGATCGGGCAGATTTGTAATTTCCGCTTTTATCCTGAGCCTGCCACCCCTTAGGGGACAGCCGGACTGGCGGTTAAAGTAGACTTTGGCATTATCAAACTTTGCGAATAATTCAGCAAATCCTGTAGATTTTCACAATAAACTGTATAACTAAGCTCGCTCCGCAGCTTAGTAGTCAGGGCCTGGCCCCCGATTGCCAGCGGAATCTGCAACTCCGCGGCCGTGGCCGCGACCTTATGGTATTGCTGCAAAAACAGCTCCCGATCGGCAAAATAAGAGATACTTAGCCAAAACAGTCGCGGCTGATGATCCCGCATGCTAGTCCCCAGCGTCCCAGAAGGCAAATTACAACCTAGGGAACTAGCCTGCCAACCCTGGTCCTGAAGCACCAATTCGACCATTTGGGTGGGTAGTTGATAATAATCGCCTGTCAGGGTCCCCCCCATGGCCACGGGCCCTGTGGTCCGCAAAGGAATTTTTAGGCCTAAATCGTGCAAATGTTTGGAAATAAGCTCACAAGCCCGTCGTTCGGCATATACCTCCACAGAACCGCAACTCCAATTCTCTCCCATTTCCCGCATGGCTGCGCAAATAAGATGATCGCAAATTTTAGCAATAGAATGCCCTCCCAAGTACAGGTCATAAATGATTTGCTGAATCGCCGTAGAGTCACCGTTTTGAATCGCTTGCGAAAACTGTCCCAACAACGCATCCCAGTTGTCTTCTGTATGCTGGGAACGTTGTGGCAGGCCCAAAAGTTCGGGGTGAATCAGGGATTTGCCCTGTTGGCGTAAGAAACTTAATACATCGGCCAAGGCCAACTTGCGGTGCCCCCCCGCTGTGCGGTTGGTGGGAAGCATTCCTTTATCGCACCAGCGTTTTAAGGAGGATTCGCTAACCCCGAGCGCCTGCGCCACACGTTTGGGAGAGACAAATCGATCCATAGCTGGACGTTTTGAACGAAAAAATAAACCACGAAACAAATCTGAAATAACAAATCGTATTATAGCCACCATCTTTTTTTGGTCAATTAAAATTCACGCAACTATATTACAAATATAGACTTAAGTTATAATCTAAAGATTATTTTTAAAAGATTTCCACAAATCGTTTGACACCAGTTTCAGAAATGCGTATTAATAATGTGAATGTTTTGAACGATTTTGCGGTATCCAATAGAGGGCTGAATGTCATTTTTAGGGAAACGGAGTTTTTTATGGTCGCCGCTCACAAACTGTCGCAAACGTCCCCAGCGGTCCGTGCCCGACAAAAACCCCTGGCTGCACGGGACGCTTCTTTGTCGTTGCATACACCCAAACAGCGCTTAACGGGGAATAAACCGACGGATGTGGCCCTGGAATTGAACGCCTTGCGCCACCGCGCCGCCGCGCTCAAGGAATTAGAGATTGACTACATCGCCAGCGAGGATTTTTCCAATCGCAAGCTGCAAGCGGTCATGTTACGCGACTATGACTCCGTGGGATCGGTCTCCGCCGAGGTGGTAAAAAGCCTCAACGGCAACTCCGTTCCTTTGTTTGTGGCAAAGCTGTACGAAACAGAATTGTTGGACAAGGCTGAAGAGTCGCACTTGTTCCGCCAAATGAACTATTTGCGCCACTGTGCCAAGAAATTGCAAAAAAAACTAAAACCGACCACCCCTGATCTGCGCTTGATTGAGCAAATTCAGCGATATCTGCAAGCCGCCGACCATGTCAAAGGACGTATCATCCAGGCCAACATGCGGTTGGTGGTTTCCATTGCCAAGAAATTTGTCGATCAACACAATAGTTTGGAGGAATTGGTCAGCGATGGAAATCTGTCTTTGATAAAGGCGGTCGAAAAATTCAATTATTCGCTGGGAAATCGCTTTAGCACGTATGCGACTTACGCGATTCAGCGAAATTTTTACCGCACCGTCCAGCGTAGCCGCAAACAGCACGCGCGGTTTATCTCGGACGAAGACTCCCTGGCTGGATTGTCTCAAGCCCTAGACACCCCGCAAGCCAGTGAACGCCAATTGCGGGATCTTCACCAATCCTTTGAGCGACTGCTTCCCCGGCTAAATCCCCGCGAGCAGTTGATTATTCGCAAACGCTTTGGCTTTGACCAAGGTGAAGAACAAACTTTTAAGGATTTAGGGGATGAACTGGGCGTGTGCAAGGAACGAATCCGCCAAATCCAGGCTCGAGCCATGGAAAAACTGCGGAAATTTGTGGATGAAGAACGCCTCATGCAGCGCTACGAGGATGACATTTACTGCCAAGTCTGAGATTAGGACCGCGGCGGCTCCAGCGTTACTTGAAACTTCTTTTCCTCTTCCCCGCGCTTCACGGTTATTTCCACGCTTTCACCACTCTTATATTTGCGTAAAGCACTGTCAAAATCGGCTAAATTGCCGATTTTATTCTCGCCCACGGCGATAATGACGTCTCCACCCATGATTCCCCCTTTGGCGGCGGGGCCTTGCTCCGCCACTCCTTGCAGGGCATACCCCTCTCCATTGTAAGAAAGATCGGGAATGCTGCCAAAATAAGGCCTAGCTCCTTTTGGAGCGGGGGCGGCGTTGGGGTCCCCATGTCCATGAAAGCTCTCCTTAGTGGCCAGCGTAAAGAACGGGCGTTCCTTGGCGTCTACGATACCGACGGCGGTATCACCCAGAAATTGCAGCACGCGTCGCATTCCCGGGAAATTGATTTTTTCCACATCATCCCCGGGACGATGGTAATCAGCGTGCAATCCCGTAAAAAAATGGAGGACGGGGATTTTTTTGGCGTAAAAACTGGCATGATCACTCGGCCCAAAGCCCCCCGGCTCGCGTTTGATATTCAATTTGTAAGCTTGGTTGACGCGTTCCAGCAATTCATCAAATTCCTTGGCGGTGTCAAAGCCGTAGATGATGAGTTGTTCGTTTTGCAGCCTTCCGACCATGTCCATGTTGAGCATGGCGATCGTGTTTTCCAGGGGAAAGAGGGGATGTTGCACGTAGTGGGCACTTCCCAGTAACCCCCGTTCCTCGCCGGAAAAGGCGATAAAAACCACCCGGCGAGATAGTTTTTTTCCTGCAAAGCGCCGGGCGACTTCCAAGAGCGCCGCTGTTCCAGAAGCATTGTCATCCGCGCCGTTGTGGACATCCCGTGACCCAGGATCCAATGTCCCCGCGTCTCCCCGTCCCAAATGGTCATAATGGGCGCCGATGATTAAGGTCTCTTCGGCGTGGGGGCCTGTTCCTTCGAGCACGCCGATGACATTTCGCAGCGTGGCGTCCACCCGTTGCACATTTGTCTCACCCAAGATGGTCGCTCCGGAAAGCGGAAAAGAGCGCGGACGCAGATCCTGATCGATCGCGGCTTCCAGCTCTGCCAAAGACTTTTGGCCCGTGCGGGCCAGCAGCAGATTCACCACTTCGCGGGTGGCATGAATCACCGGCATTTTGCGGGCGTCGCTGACATCCCCTCGTTCAAAGGGAATCAGCGGATCGCGATTAGCCACAAATTGCTCTCCCGCCGCTTGAAAGGCTGTCGTCAATCGTTGGATTTCTTTCGATTTATCAGCGAGGGCGGGATCATCGGGAGAGAGCGCCGCAAATTCCCGCATGGCGGTTTGCAATTTTTCAAATGTTGCTTCCCAATGCTTGCGGTTTTCGGCGGTACGGGTGCGAATTTCCACCTCGTCGGTGACAAAGACCACCGCCGCCGCTCCATGTTGGTAGGCATTGCTGACTTTTCGAGATAACGCGGCCTGCGGAGAATCCGCGGTCCCGGCAAAAGGACTGTGGGGGTCGCTTTGGCGCGGTTCATGCCGAAGCAATATCACGGCTTTGCCCGTGACATCCAGCCCTTCGTAATCGTCATAGTTGTCCTCCTTGCTGGAGATGCCATACCCGGCAAAAACTAATGGAAAATTCCACTCGGCCGAACCGCCTAAACTAAGGGGTCTAAAATCGACGTCCAGCTCCCAGACACGTGGTTCTACGCTTTTGGTATTCGCTTCGGCGGGCGAATCCGCCATGGCGGGAGAAAACACGATTTTGAGCTGGTTTTTATCGGCCGGGCCTCGTTCCACTTTGGCGGTGATCGAAAATTCCTGAAATGGCGTCCCATTTACAAGGTCGGTTTTAAGACCCAAGTTGCGAAATTCCTCGGCGATATACTCCGCCGCTAGATCCAGGCCCTTAGTCCCCGGCCCACGTCCTTCCCACTCGTCGGCGGCCAATTTTTGCACGGATGCGCGAAGCCGGGCCTCGGCGGCAAGATCTTCCACGGATGACTGCTCTGTGCTAGCTACGGCAGCCTCCGCTTTTGTCGCGGGGGGTGCTTCCGGGATATCCGCGGCGATAGCCCCAAATCGCCCCGACAGTGATGCCCAGCAGGCCAGCACCAAAGTCCAATGACGCCATTTCAACCAGCCAAAACGCTCAATCATCGGTGAATTCATATAAGAAAATGGGTAATGCCGGGTAACTAGCCCTATTGTAGACCAGAGAGGGGGGTAAAATAAGGGATTTTACCGGACGAATGGCGGGAAAAGCGGGTTAAGTTCCCTTGCCAAGCGTAAAATGTCGAGTTACCGGCTTTGACACAATTCTTCCCGCTCGCTATAGTTCCGACCCGCCAACATTTCACCCCTCCGGCCGCGATATGTGCCTGGCGCGCTCGCCTGAGCCTGGCTCCATCCGATTGCCATTAACAGTCGTTTCGGACGCCCCCGGTGGATGAATTCCTTTAGCTGTTAAGGTCAGGTCAATGCCCCCATCCTCCCGAATTTTGATCGTGGATGCTTCGCCGGATAACCGGCAAGTCTTGCGGACGGCGTTGGAAAAGCGGGGGATCGAAATTTTGGAAGCCGCGCGGACCAGGCAAGGTTTGGCGCTTGCGCAAACCGCCCGGCCAGACCTGGTGATCTGGAACCTGGAAGATAGCCCTCCGAACACGGCGGCAGTCACCGATGAAGTGCTGCGGCAAACGCCCGCCAGCACGGAATTGGTCTTTTTAGGCGGGGTTGGGCGTCCCGTCGCGCATGCACGCAGCGCGTTTGTGCCGCAACCCTACCATTATCCTCGATTGATCTCTACAATCGAACACATGTTATCAGCCCGTCGCGCGGCATGATATGTACTCATCTCACTCCGTGAGATGTCATATCGTACTCATCTCACTCCGTGAGATGGATTACACCCATAACAACCACACCTTGTTGACATAACTCCATATAGCAGCCGGTTCCTACGTTACCCGCACGTTATTGCGGTTATTGTTCCTCTCACGGAGTCAAGAGGACCCCCACCAGCGGCACGGATCGCCACTCGCCAGCCAGGAGTCGCCGCCGTGCCTTCGCTGTTCGTGATTCAAGGACGCGATCAAGGCTCTCGCTTTGAGTTAGGACCCCCTCCCCAGACATTCACCCTGGGACGGGATCCGGGGAACGCCGTGCAATTGCACGATACCGAAGTCTCCCGCCGCCATGCGGAGTTGCTCTTTACCGGCGATCAAATGGTGCTGACGGACCTGGGAAGCTCCAACGGCACTTATGTCAATCATCAGCGGATCGAGCGGCAAGAATTGGCCAGCGGTGACCAAATTCAAATCGGACGCTCGGTGCTGCTGTTTACCGCTGGCGGCGATTCGTTTTTGCGGGATGCGGGTCAGCGCGTCAGTATCGTGGAGCAAAATGCTTCCCGCGAAGAACCCTCCCGCATTGTGCGCACCATGGCCGAGACCGAGGGGAGCGCCCTTTTTGACCTGGAAATCGACCCCACCCAGTCCAATTGGCTCGCCCAGGCCCGCTCCAACCTGCAGATCATGTATCGCACGGCCCTGGCGGTAAGTCGGACGCTGGATATTGATCGGTTGCTGGACCGGATCATGCAGTTGATTTTTGAATGGGTAGAGGCTGACCGGGGCTGCGTCATGTTGTGGGATGCCGCCAGCGAAAAACTGGTGCCGCATGTGCGGCGCGATCGACGCCCGCGCAAAAAATCAGTGCCACCCCCTAGCCACGCGCTCCCGGGTGAACCCCCCGCTCCCCCGGAAGACACCCTGGCCATTAGCCAGACGATCCTCGATTATGTCTTACAACGCAAGGAAGGGGTTATCACCAGCGACGCCCGCGACGACGCCCGCTGGGACGGCGCGGAAAGCATTGTCAGCCTGGGCGTGCGAGAGGCGATTTGCGTCCCCATGCTGGGCAGATACGGGCTGCAGGGGGTCATTTATATCGATACCCATACGCCCGCCGCGGCGGCCCTGACCCAAGGGCGCAAATTTGGCGAGGATCACCTAAAGTTGATGGTGGCCATCGGGCATCAAGCGGCTCTAGCGGTCGAGGACACCAACTATTATGCCGCCATGGTCCGGTCCGAACGCTTGGCCGCCATGGGCCAGACGATCGCCCTGCTATCCCATCACATTAAAAATATTTTGCAGGGAATCCGCGGGGGGAGCTATTTGATTGAAATGGGTTTAAAGGAACATGATGAGCCGCTGATCAGCAAAGGCTGGGGGATTGTCGAGCGCAATCAAAAGAGGATCTCCAACATGGTCCTGGATATGCTGACTTTTAGTAAAGAGCGCGAGCCCGAATTAGCCCCCGCCTACCTCAATCGGACCGTGGCCGAAGTCATCGAACTGATGCAGGTCCATGCAGCGGAAAAACAGATCCAAATATCCTGGCAACCCGATACCCAATTGCCGCAAATGGTGTTTGACGAGGAAGGCCTGCACCGCGCGGTCCTGAATGTGCTAACCAACGCGATCGACGCCGTCGAGGACCGCCTGGCGGCCGCCGCCGAAATTGTCGGCCAGGCGGGAGGGAACGCCTCGACAATCGACGCGACCCCTGGCAGAATTGTGGTGCGGACGTTGTGGCTGCGCGACGAGCAACTTGCCCGGGTTTGCATTCAGGATAACGGCACGGGAATCGAACCCGCCAAAATCGGCGAAATTTTTCAAATGTTCGTCTCGTCCAAAGGGGGACGCGGAACCGGCCTGGGCCTGTCCGTCAGTCAAAAAATACTGCAGGAGCATGGAGGACAAATTCGCGTGCAAAGCCAATTGGGGAGCGGCACAGAGTTTCAGCTAGAGCTACCGGTCCAACTTCCCGAGGAAAAAGCCTCTCCGACCGTTCAACAATAATTCTTGCCTGTTCAAAAATTCCTGACTGTCCACGAATAAATATTCCTCCCGCGAGAATCTTTCCCGCCAGTCCCGTACCGCATTCACAAGTCACTTTTATCGCACCTTGACCTCTTAAAATATTTGCGCCACGATGTTACCCACTCAATCAACAATGGAAATGCGTCCCTTTGGCAAAAGCGGCATCCAGGTTTCGGGAATCGGGATCGGCACCTGGCAAATTGGAGGCCAATGGGGACCGGAGTTTACCGATGAAACGGCACTGGAGATTTTGCGCGCCGCCGCGGACCAGGGCGTAACCTTTATCGATACGGCCGATATTTATGGGCTAGGGCGCAGCGAAACCGTCATTGGTAAATTTCTGCGCGAAAATCGGGGCAACTTTTTTGTCGCGACCAAACTTGGCCGCAATCCCCATCCCGGTTGGCCGCACAACTTTACCCCCCGCGTCATTCGCGAACATACTGAAAATTCGCTATTGAATCTGGGGGTCGATTGCCTGGACCTGACCCAGTTGCATTGCGTTCCGCAGGAAGAGCTGGAATCGGGCGTGGTGTTTGAAGCGCTGGAGGATCTCAAACAAGCGGGCAAGATTCGCAATTACGGCGCCAGCGTGGAAAGCATGGAAGAAGCCCTCATTTGCCTGCGATATCCCGGTTGTGCCTCGCTGCAGATTATTTTTAACATCTTTCGCCAAAAACCGATTAGCACGCTTTTTGACCAGGCCCAACGACAGGGGGTCGCCATTATTGTCCGGTTGCCGCTGGCTAGCGGGCTGCTCTCGGGCAAGATGACCAAAGATCGCGTCTTTGACGAAAATGACCATCGCAATTACAACCGCGATGGACAGCAATTTAACGTGGGGGAGACCTTTGCCGGGCTCCCCTATGAGGCGGGCGTGGATCTAGCGAATCAAGTGGCGGCTCTGGTTCCTCCGGGCATGACCATGACACAAATGGCGTTACGGTGGTGTCTGGACTTTGACGCGGTAACCACCGTTATCCCCGGTGCCCGCAGCCCCGAACAAGCCATCGAAAATAGCCAGGCAGGCCATTTGCCGCGCTTGCCCAGTCCGCTGCATGATCGCCTGGCCGCGCTGTACCATACCGAGGTCGAGCCCCTCATCCGAGGCAAATACTAACCCATACTCTTCACAGTCCCTGTGAAGTTATAATGTACTCTTCACAGTCTCCGTGAAGTCAAAATAAAACTCTTCACAATCCCTGCAGCATCCCACATCACAAGCTACGGTATTCCCATTTTTTGCGGAAATTTGCCAGATTGATTTTTGCTGAGTATCAGAGGATGGACGTGGTTTATGTTAATTGACACCCATGCCCATCTGGATCATGATCCGTTTGACAATGACCGGCAGTTGGTGATCGAGCGTAGTCTGGCCGCCGGCGTGACAGAAATCGTCGTGGTGGGAACGACGTTGGCTGGCAGTCAACGTGCGGTTAAGCTGGCTAGCGAGCAGGCGTGTCTGTATGCTACCGTGGGGATTCACCCCAACCACGCCGCTGAGGCCGCCCCCGCCGATTGGGAAGAAATTTGCCAACTGGCGGCGCACCCCCGTTGCGTCGCGCTGGGGGAGACAGGATTGGACCGATATTGGGATGATACGCCCTTCGCCCAGCAGCAGGATTATTTTGACCGGCATATCCAATTATCCCAACAAACCGGATTGCCGCTGGTGATCCATACCCGCGAATCCCTGGCCGAAACGCTAGAAATGCTAACCGCCGCCCGCCAGCGCGGCCCTGTGTCCGGCGTGCTGCATTCCTACACCGGCGATTATGCCAGCGCAT
The DNA here is from genome assembly GCA_033762255.1 of Pirellulales bacterium. Lineage (NCBI taxonomy): Bacteria > Pseudomonadati > Planctomycetota > Planctomycetia > Pirellulales > Pirellulales bacterium. The sequence continues at coordinate 153,302 of JANRLT010000021.1, forward strand.
TGATGGCAATTGAACTAGGTTTGTACATCAGCTTTGCGGGGATGGTGACTTTTAAAAAAAATACCGCTTTACGAGAGGTCGCCCGGCAAATTCCCACAGAACGAATTTTGGTGGAAACCGACTCGCCGTATCTTGCCCCCGAACCGGTCCGGGGCAAACGCAACGAACCAGCCAATACGCGGTACACGGCTGAGTGTCTGGCGCGGGAACGAGGGACCAGCCTGGCGGAATTTGCGGCATTAACCACGGAAAACGCGCGGCGGTTGTTTCGTCTGGGCGTTGCCAAAAACCGCTAATGCACGACGCCGTTCAGGCAAGACAGTATCCTCTCAAAGCGCAACCCCCGACAGCCGGGTTCCTGATAAAAATATTTTGTAAAAGAGATTTCTACTAAAATCGAATATACTATGGCTGCGGACGAATATCCCCTGGCAAGCTGGGAAATTAAATAAAGTTAGGACGCATGGATACAATGTCACCAAAAATTTTAGTTCTTTCCGCCGCGGTGGGGGCGGGGCATTTACGCGCGGCGGAAGCGGTGGAATTAGCGCTCCGGCAAATTGCCCCGGCCGCGGAGGTGCGCAATGTGGACTTGTTGACCATGACAAACGCCATGTTTCGCCGCGTCTATGGAACGGCGTACCTGGATATGGTCAACAAGCTTCCCCATGTGCTGGGATATTTTTATGATTACATGGATCAAGCCCCCTCTCCGCAGCACAAAACCGATCGCCTGCGGAAGATGGTGCAACGGCTAAATTTGGGGACGTTTCTCAAATTTTTGCGTAGTCAGCCCTGGTCCGCCGTGGTTAGCACGCATTTTTTACCCGCGGAGTTGATTGCGGGACTGAAGGAACAGGGGGAATTTTCTCCGCCGCAATTGACCGTCACGACTGATTTTGAAACGCACCGCCTGTGGGTCAACCAACCGTGCGAACATTACTTTACGGCCACACAACAAGGGGCGATCTATTTACAACACTGGGGCGTACCCGCCGAGACGATCCAAGTCACGGGAATTCCCATCCACCCCAAATTTTGCGAGCCGCTGGATCGAACCGAGTGCCAAAAAAAGCACCAGATCCTGGGGAATCGGCCGGTGATATTGCAACTTGCGGGGGGCTTTGGCGTGGGGCCGATCTTGCAGATTTATCAAGCGATCCTGCGGGTGGAAACGCCCGTGGAACTGATCGTGGTCACCGGCAAGAACCAGGAACTGTATGAGCAGCTTCAGGCCGATCATGATATCGGTCCGCATCGCGTGCATATCCTGGGCTACACGACTGAAATGCACGAACTAATGTGCTCGGCGGATCTGGTCGTGACCAAGCCAGGAGGACTAACCTCTTCCGAAGCCCTGGCCAGCGGACTGGGTATGGTGATCGTCAATCCCATACCCGGTCAAGAAAGCCGCAACAGCGATTACCTTTTAGAACAAGGGGCGGCGATCAAGGCCAACAACATGGCTACGCTGACCTACAAGCTGCAAGAATTGGTCCAATGTCCCGCCCGCATGCAAAAGCTGCAATGCCAAGCCCGCCAAATCGCCCAACCCCATGCGGCCTTTACCGTGGCGGAAAAAGTGTTGGAGTTTGCGATGCTGCATGAGGCCCAAAGCTTACCAACGACAGCGGCACATTAGCCCACCGTCGCGGCCGGGGCGCAAAGGTCTTTTGGCAATTCCCCCGCTTCGTGAAAAATCTTCCACTGTTCGCTGGGCAATCCGTGAAAAGCCGCCGCGAAACGCATCGCCGGATCGACCGGGGGGATGGCTTGACGCGGCGCGGTTGGCGAATTGCGAATCCAGATCTTTTCCACTTGCTCCGGAAACTTGCGGGCCACTGCGCCGTAAATTTCCGGGTCTTGCTCGCTCGAATCCCCCACCAGTAAAAACCGCCGCTGGGGAAAGTCCCGCAGGATCGCGGTAATCAACTCTTGCTTATACTTGGTCGGTGAACGCAAAAAGCTCCACCCCGAACGATCCGATAACCGAAAAAAACGCAAGTGCCACGACCCCTGGGGAAAACCGCGCTCGGAGCGAAATTCCTCTAGCACGGGATATAACTGCCAGGGACTGCTTGACACATAATGAAAAGCCACATCCCGCGCCGCCCAACGGGCGTAGACCTCCGCCATGCCGGGGACCGCCTGAAAGGGATGCAAAAAAGTATTGGCCAGCAACTGCCGCCGGTCGGTCACTTGGCTGATTTTGATCGTATCATCAATATCCGAAATGACACTGATCCCGCGCGGAGGGATGCTTTGCCAACACCCCTGAAATTGACGCGAATCCTGCTCTTGCAAAATCGCGGTAAAGTGTTGCCAGCGGATAGCGGGGCCGTCGGGAGTTAGCGGTGCCGGGATGCATCCTGTAAGTTGCTCTCCCGATAACAACGCCGAATTCACAACATGCCCATTGGGCGCGGTTCGTCCTAGGGGAATGGCCAACGAGCCGCAACGAATCTCGATTTCTTTGCCTCGTTCATGATCCACTAAAAATAACTGGGAGCGTTGTTGAAAGAGTTCGGTACGGGCGTCCGCGGCGGAAATCCGCAACGCCCTCCGCATGATGGACATGAGGGCCGTGCGACGAAACCCGGGATGCCGCGGTTCGTGAACAGAAGCATGAAAGGCGACCTTCCAGGCTTGCGCGTCATCGTTCCAGGTGGCGTAAGTCGGGTAAAAAACGACGACTTCGTCAGGTTTAATCTGCCGGGAAAAGAGCCGAAAAAGCATATCCGCAGCACCTGCCGTAAAGTTTGAACCAGTTGCCGCAAAATTTGAAAATGAGTCTTAAAAATTGGAATTCTTGCAAAATCCTGCATTTTGACACAAAAATAGTGGCAAATGCGCCCAATAATAGCCAGTAGCTTTCCTTATTTGAATCCTCTCCGCTGGAAAAATCAATTCTCTCTATTGACAAATAATTTTGATTAGTCAAAAATTAAATTCTTGCCACTCAAAACCTTTCGGTTTCTATTTGACTCTCGTAAAAATGACCTCGCAACCTTGTCCAAGTTACCCGTATCCCCATCTATTAAAACTCTGGGTGGGGGAACTGGTTACTCTTTGCTTGGCTCTCGGTTGTAATTATTCGCCTCCCGCCAATTCCGATTCAGCGCCATATGCTGGAACTGCCATAACGGGACAAGAAAAAACGTCTTCCCCTCTGGTTGTGCTCTGTACCACGCAACAGGCGGCGGATCTTGTCAAAAATGTGGGTGGGAAACATGTCCGCGTGGAGGCGCTCTTTGGGCCTGGGGTCGATCCGCACACCTACCGCGCCAGCACCAAGGATACTCGACTTTTAGAGCAAGCCGAATTGATTGTTTATAACGGGTTGCATCTGGAAGGCAAAATGGCCGAAATGTTGGGAAAAATGTCGAGCATGAAGCCAACATTGAGCCTCGGGGATACCATTGCCGGGGTGGCACCGGAAAAAATGCGTCATCCCCCGGAATTTACCGACGGTATCGATCCTCACCTGTGGTTTGATGTGGAACTATGGAGCCTGTCAATCCCGCCGCTGGTACAAAAGCTGGGCGAATTACGCCCCGCATTCAAGGAGGAATTTGCACAGCAGGGCCAGGCGTATGCCGCGGAATTAGGCAAATTGCACGCGGAGTGCAAAGCGACGCTGGCCGCCATTCCCCGCGAACAACGAATCCTGGTCACCGCGCATGACGCATTTGGATACTTTGGCGCGGCCTACGATGTCGAGGTTCGCGGCTTGCAAGGGATCAGCACCGCCAGCGATGTCAGCATTCAACATGTAAATGAATTGGTGAAATTGCTGGTCGAGCGTAAAATTAAAGCGATCTTCGTGGAAAGCAGCGTCGCGCCGGAAAATTTTCGCAACGTGATCGCCGGTTGTGCCGCGGAAGGTCATACGGTGGTCGTGGGAGGAGAGTTGTTCTCCGACGCGATGGGGCCCGCCGATACTCCCGAAGGCACCTATGCTGGCATGATTCGGCATAATTTGCGGCTGATTTCCACGGCTTTAAAGTAAGACGGCGGGGGAGTTAACTCGCAACACCATATATTGCCGACTCGTTTTTATTGCTTTTCCTCAATGAATCAGCCCGTTGGCCCTTGCCTAGTTAAACTTTGAACTTACCCCGGGAGATGCCGCGGCTGTCCTCTTGTTTAGTCAAACCTTATTTTATCGATGAGTCGCGAGGCGCGCTCGCGCACAGGAGGAACGGCAAAACACTGGACTTGCGCCCGACGGCAGATTCGTCCAACTCAAATCATTAGCTTTGAAAAAAATTAAGGTGGTATCACTTAGGCCCCCAAAGAATCGCACACCTTTGGCCAGCAACAGTTTTGCAGCGAAGAATCCTTGCACAACACGGAAAATGGCAAAAATTCCCGTTGAGATCCATGACATGACGGTGGCCTACCAGCGCAAGCCGGTGTTGTGGGATATCGACCTGATTGTGCCGGAAGGGGAGTTGATCGGCATCATCGGGCCTAATGGCGCGGGTAAATCCACACTTATCAAGGCTGTGTTGGGACTTCTACCGTTGGCCAGTGGCAAAGTCGAAATTTATGGCCAACCCGCCGAGCGGCAGCGGCACTTGATTGGTTATGTGCCCCAACGCGAAACGGTGGATTGGGATTTTCCCGTGAATGCCCTGGACGTGGTGTTGATGGGGACTTACGGGCGGTTGGGATGGTTTCGACGCCCCGGAGCGGTGGAACGCCGCTTGGCCCGCGAGTGTCTGCAAAAAGTGGGAATGTTGGAATATGCCGAGCGGCAAATCCGCCAATTATCCGGCGGTCAGCAGCAGCGCGTGTTTTTGGCCCGAGCGCTCGCCCAAGATGCGCAGATTTATTTTTTAGATGAGCCATTTGCGGGGGTGGATGCCGCAACCGAACAAGCGATCGTGCGCATCCTGCAAGATCTGCGCAAACAGGGAAAAACGGTCCTGGTGGTGCACCACGATTTAAATACTGTCGAACTGTACTTTGACAGCGTGATCCTGCTGAATCTACGTCTCATTGCCGCCGGGCCGACGCGCACGACATTTACCCCGGATAATTTGCAAACCACTTTTGGCGGCCGATTAACTATTTTGGATCAAGCGGTGGAGGCGGTCCACCGGGGGCAACACTTGCCATGAGCAGCGTCACCCTCACTGTTTTGTGTGGCACGAGCCTGCTGGGAGCCATTGCCGGTACCATCGGCGCGTGGTCGGTCTTGCGGCGACAAGCCCTGGCGGGAGATTTGATATCTCACGCCGCCTTGCCGGGGATTTGCCTGGCATATTGGTTCACGGGAGAGCGCGACTATGGGACGCTGCTTATCGGAGCCATGACCACCGGGCTGCTTAGCGTGCTATTGGTCAGTTACCTGACCCGCCGGACCCGGACCAAGGATGATGCCGCCATTGGCATCGTGCTAAGCGTCTTTTTTTCGCTAGGAGTCGTCGGACTCTCGCTGATCCAACGCGATCCCCGGCTCTCGCGGCAATCCGCCGGGCTGGCAACCTTTGCCCTGGGTCAAGCGGCAAATCTTTCCACAGGCGATCTTTGGTGGATTGGGGGCGTGGGGGGAACCGCGCTGGCGATCATGCTGCTTTGCTACAAGGAATTCAAACTACTCAGCTTTGACGTCAACTTTGCCCGGTCGTTGGGTTTGCCCATTTTGACCCTGGATATCGCGCTGATGACTTGCTTGGCCGCCGTGACCGTCATCGGCATCAAGGCCGCTGGCGTGCTGCTTAGTCCGGCGCTGCTCATCATTCCCGCGGTAACCGCGCGGCTGTGGGTGGATCAACTGGGCAAGCTTTTATGGTTAGCCGCGGCGATTGGCGCGGTCATGGGCTGCCTGGGAACGCTCTTAACGGCGGGAGAGGGCCAAGCCTGGCTGGCCGCGCGGGGATGGTATACTCCCCCGGAACTACCCACCGGACCGGTGATCGTGCTGTGCGGCGCGGTTGCGTTTGGTCTGTCGTTGCTGCTCGCCCCGCAAAACGGAGTCTTTGCCCGTTATTTGCGCCAAACCCAATATCAACACCGCATCGCGCGGGAAAACTTTTTACGCGCTTTATATGAGCTGCACGAACGTCAGCCCCCGCGCCAGCAAACCTGGAGCCGCAAAGAATTACTCGAGTGGCATTCCTGGGACACGTCCGGATTAGAGCGTCAAATTGCCCTAGCCCTGCAGCGGGGAGACCTGCGGGAAAATGCCGCCGGCGTAGCCTTTACCGAGGAAGGCTTGCGCAACGCGCAAAGCGTGACCCGCGCGCATCGGCTGTGGGAACTGTTTTTGATCCAGGGGGCAAATATCGCCCGGGATCATGTGGATCGCGACGCCGATGGCATCGAGCATCTCTTGTCGCCGGAATTATTGGCGGAGCTAGAGTCGGAACTACGCGCCGCCGGACGCTGGCCCGTGCATGATCCCGTCCCCGCTTCTCCGCACGCGGTGCAATCATGAATGGCCTGACCTGGTGGTTTACGGAAAGCTGGCAATGGTGGTTGTTTATCACCGCCGCCCTCACCAGCGTCAGTTGCGGCATGCTGGGGGTGGTGCTGGTCCTGCGCAAGCTTAGCCTGATGGGGGATGCCATTTCCCATGCCGTGCTGCCGGGCTTGGTGTTGGCGTTTGTGCTGACCGGTTCCATTGATCCCGGCATGATGCTCTTGGGAGCGTTTATCGTCGGGCTGCTGACGACCTGGCTGATAGAACTGCTCGGCCGCAGCGGCGCGATCGCCGCGGATGCCGGTATGGGCGTGGTGTTTACCTCTCTATTTGCCGTGGGGGTGGTGCTCATCGCGGTGTTTACGCAGGGAAAGGTGGACTTGGATATTGATTGCGTGTTGCAGGGGCATTTGGCCCATGTGGCGACCGTCACACGGAATTATTTTGGATGGGAAATTCCCGCGGCGGTGCCGGCGCTGGCCGCGACGCTGGTGGTGAATTTGCTGTTTTTAGTGATTTGGCGCAAGGAACTGCTGGTCAGCGCGTTTGATTGGGAATTTGCACAAGCGCAGGGGCTGCGCCCCGCCTGGGTGCATTATGCGCTGATGGCCCTCACGGCGATGACCACGGTGGCTTCTTTTGAAGTGGTTGGCTCGATTCTAGTAATCGCCATGTTGATTTTGCCCGCCGCCACGGCGCAATTATTGACCAATCGTTGGCAATGGCTGCTCCCCCTGGCGGTATTGCTGGCGTTGTTGTCGGCCTATTTGGGAATTGTGCTCAGTTTGACGCCCTGGCTAGAAAACGCCGAGCCTGCCGCGCTGGTGGCGGTGACGGGAGGGGTCATCTACGCCTTGGCCGTGGCTTTCTCTCCCACCGAAGGGTTGGCTTTTGTCTGGTGGCGACAAGCGGCGGAGCGGCTGCGCATCATGTGCGAGGACTTGCTGGCGGTGCTGTTTCGGATTGCGGAACTCGCCCCGGCAAAAACGTTGGGGACCCGCGAACTGGCCAGCGCGATCGGCGGGGGATGGCTGGCGTGGCTGGCGATCTGGTCGGTGCGGCGGCGAAATCAGATTATCTTTGCCGAAGGAGGCTGGCAACTTACCACCGAGGGACGTGGCACCGCCAAGCGGCTGGTGCGCTCGCACCGGCTGTGGGAGGCTTGGCTCGTGCGGCATTTGGGGTTGCCCCTGGATCATGTGCATGCCCCCGCCGAGCGGATGGAACACTTTATCGATCACGAGCTGCAGGCGGAAATCGCGGCCCAAATCGCCCCTCCGCCACAAGCGCCCCTGCTGGATCCCCATGGCAAGGAGATACCGGAATAGCTCGGCGCGTACTTTACCATTTGAATTCCGGCTGGATAGAGTGAAATTCAAGAGGCGAATTTAAAGATAGAAATAATTCAAACCCTTTTAACTTACAACTTTAACCCGGTATCTTGTCCCGCGTTACAGGATTCCCTGTTCGGGATCATAGCCGTATTCGTTGGCTTTTTGATAATCCGCGGCGGCTTTTTCCTCGTTTTTAAGGGCTTGGTAGACTTCCGCCCGGTGATGATACATGACCGCCAAATTTTCACGAACATGAGCTTGTTGGGCATGCGAACGGCGGCGGCGCGGGTGCAGCCGCATCAGTTCTTCCGCGTCCTCATAATCCTGGATGGCGGCGTTCAGGTCCTTGAGCGCGAGCTGATAATTCTTGAGGCGGTAATGCACATAACCCCGCGTGTCCAGGAACGCCGCATTGCGCTGCGGAGACAACTTGATCGCCAGGTTGATATCCTCCAGCGCTTGCTCGCAATTTTTATCGCACAGCGAACAAAGGTAGGCCCGCGCGTTCAAGGCTCCTTCCCAACTGGGAGCCCGCATTTCGACCAACTTGTCGATTTCCGCCAGGGCCTCATCGGGCTTATTCATGCGAAATAAAATATAGGCCCGACCCTGGATCCCGTCAGGCAAGCACGTATGATCGCGCATCACCGCCGTAAAATCCGCCAAACTTTCCGGTAATTGATTTAGCCGGGAGTGCACTTCCGCCCGCAACAAACGCCATTCATTCCGCTCCGGCAAGATGCCCAAGGCGGAATCCAAATGATCGCGGGCGCTGCCAAAATCTCCTTCCAAATAAGCCCGTGCTCCCATTTGGGCCCGGGCCTCCGCATAGAGTTCTTGGATTGGATTGGCGAATTTCCAGGCTATCATTCCCAGGATGCCGCCGATCAACAAAAGCCACAGTAACCGCTTTTTCCAGACAAACGCCCCCGGGGACATCGTGCCCCATCCCCGTCCGGCCATTTCTTGCCGGTCGGTCCGCGCCGGCAAGTCGGTAAATGTCCCGGGAATCGGAAAGCCCTGCTTATCAAATCGCTTTTGCGGTTGGCTCATATTGACGGTCGATAGGATTTGGCTCGTTTCGTGCTTTACCTGCGGGGTAAAAATCCGGGTCCCCTCATTTTAGCATAGATTCCAGTGAAGCGTGGGCCAAGGGTGTGGCCCGGGGCTTTTGTTCATCCCCGATGATTTTACGACTTTCCCTGTCCATTCGTCCAGAAACAGTTGCCAGCGGGCCTGAATTCCCGCTAGTATAGCACTGTCGGTCGGATGAAGGGGCGAGTCTGGCGCGCTTTGCCCTAGTTACCGTATGCCAACTTTTTTGTTTTTGAGCTATGAATTCACTTTTGACAAGTCTCTCGCCGCTGTGGGCCCAATTGGAAGCGCCGGAACGGGATTTGATTGGTTCCGGCATGATTTATGATGTTTTGCTGGGAATTTTCTTGGTTGTGGTCGGGATTTTCATGCTGGTCCTGTTGATCATCTATGGAAATCTGTGGTTTCAAGCCTACATGTCCAATGCCAGCATCTCCATCTGGAATTTGGTCGGCATGAGCTTGCGCCAGGTCAACGCCCAAACAATTGTCAAAGCCAAAATCATCGCCATGCAGTCGGGAATCGCCAATGACCCGCAGGCGCAAATCACCACCCGGCGGCTAGAGGCGCACTATTTGGCGGGGGGGGACATTCCGCGTGTGATCACGGCGCTGGTCGCGGCGCACCGGGCCGGGATTGATTTGGACTTTGATCGGGCCTGCGCGATCGACCTGGCGGGACGGGACGTACTCGAAGCGGTGCAAACCAGCGTCAATCCCAAGGTGATTTCCTGTCCCGACCCTAACATCAGCCGCCGCAATATGCTCAGCGCGGTGGCTAAAAATGGCATCGAGCTGAATGTCAAGGCCAAGGTGACCGTCCGCACCAATCTGACGCAATTGATCGGCGGTGCAACCGAAGAGACCATTATCGCCCGCGTGGGCGAAGGAATCATTACGGCGATCGGCTCTGCCGACACGCATAGCGTAGTCATGGAAAACCCCGACATGATCTCGCGCACCGTGCTTAGCCGGGGGCTTGACGCCCAGACCGCGTTTGAGATTGTGGCGATCAATATCGAGGAAATCCAGTTGGGAAATAACATCGGTGCTCGCCTCCAGGCGGACCAGGCCGAGGCCAACACCCGGGTCGCGCGGGCGGAGGCCGCCGGTCGGCGGGCTTTGGCGGTTTCGATGGAACAAGAAATGAAAGCCAAAGTGGCCGAAAACCGCGCCAAAGTGGTCCTGGCCGAAGCGGAGGTTCCCATTGCCATGGCGGAAGCTTTTCGCACCGGACGGATGCAAGGCCTGGACGACAAATAACGCGACCTGCGGTATTGGGCGTGGCAAACCGCGGCATTTGACGTCCTATAATAATTGCCTGCGGCGTGGGAAACTGTTTGCGAGAGAGGGACGGTCAAACCGAACACCAGGCATAAGGCGCGCATAGTTGGCCGCTTTCGGACCACCATTACCCAAGATTTGATCCGCGGGAACGAACAAGTTACGCCGCATAGAGTCATAGCGTCTGTAATTTTTTCGCTAGGGGATAACCTTGACGGAGCCACCGACTGTCATGACGGAGACGCAGCCGCCGTTGGTCGACCAGCAAGCCCGTGCTTTGGATCTACCACTCCCCGCAGGGACCAGTTGTCAAGCGTGCGGCAGTCCCGTGGACGAGCGGGACCGTTTTTGTCCGGCATGCGGCTCCACCCGTGATAACATGGTCGCCCCCAATCTGGCGACGGGAAACGGAATTCAGGAATTACCCGAAATTCCCCCCGCGGAGTCCCCGCTGGAGACCGCCAGTCATCAAAAACACTTTCGCTGCCAAAATTGCAGCGCTGAAATCAACATTGATCCGGGACAACGCAGTTACGTTTGTCCCTTTTGTGAATCGACGTACGTGATTGAGCTGACGGACCACAGCCAACGCCAACGTCCGGAATTTGTGCTGGGGTTTGGCATCACTCCCGCGGCGGCCTGGGAAAAGTTTCAACAGTGGCTCCGCTCCAAGACCTGGTTTCATCCGTTAGATCTGCAAAAAATCGACCTGCCCGACCGGCTCCGCGGGGTGTATTTGCCCTTTTGGTCGTTTAGCATGCTGGCCGTCGCCGATTGGGAGGCGATGATCGGCGAATACTGGTATCGGACCGAAACCTACACCACCACCGTCAATGGCAAGACCGAAACCCATACCCGCCAAGTGCAAGAAACCGAATGGTGGCCGTTGGCCGGAAATTTTCATCACTATTATTACGGCTACCTGATCTCCGGCAGCAAAGGGCTGGCCCAAAACTATGCCGATGCCATCCAGCCGTACCACTTGCAGGGAATCAAGCGCTTTGAACCATATTTCTTGGCTGGCTGGCTGAGCGAGGAATATTCCCTGGAACGGGACGAGGCGGAACGAATTTGCCGCGGCGTCTTTCAAAAAGCCACCATTCGCGATATTGACGCTTTCTTGCCCGGGGACACCCATCGTGACCTGCAATCCCGGGTTGAGTTTCAGAATGTCAGTTCGGACTTGATCTTATTGCCGATTTACTTGCTCACCTACCAATACAAAAATCGCACCTACCACTTTGTCATGAATGGCCAAACTGGCAAAATCCACGGCGAGCGGCCATTTTCTTGGATACGGTTGGGCCTCTATGCCCTAGCGGCTATTTTGCTGGGATTGATCATTGGCGTGGGCTTGCAGGCTTTTACCTAGGCGGGGGCCAAAATGTCGGATCTATTGATCAAATGCAATGTGTGCGGGGCGGTCCAGGACGAGGAGGACTTGTTTTGCTCCGAATGCGGCACCGAGGTCCCCCGCCGCGCGGAACAGAGCGAGGAACAGCACACGCGACAATCGACGCATAACTTTATTTGCCAGGGCTGCGGCGCGTCCATGAGTTATGACGCTCACGCGGGAGCGCTGCGCTGCCCGTTTTGCGGATCCGAAAGCCTAGCCGCGCAAGAGGATTCGACGGAAATTTTGCCCCGTTGGGTAATACCCTTTTTCAGCGATCGAGCGCAAGCGGAAGCAGCGCTCCGGGCCTGGTTACGCAAGGGCATTTGGCGGCCGGGGGATCTCAGCGAGCAAGCCCTGGTCGTGGCGATGCAGCCGGTGCTGATCCCGTATTGGGTATTTGCCGCCGAGACGCACACTTACTGGACCGCCGACACTAGCGACGTCCCCTGGTCGGCCAGCGGGACCTGGCGGCCGATCGCGGGAGAGCATCGCGGCAGCTACGAATCCGTCTTGGTTGGGACCAGCAGCGCGCTGACCCCGGCCGAAATGCAGGCCCTGGGCGAATACAATCTGGACCAGGCCCAGCCCCCCGACAAGGTAAAATTGGACGATTTTACCAGCGAGCGCTTTGTCGTGCCGCGCAAATACGCCCGTCCACTGGCGCGGCAGGGTCTGGAAGCGCGCGAGCGGGCCGCCTGCGCGCGATATGTGCCGGGCAACCAGCGAAATCTAAAAGTCAATGTGCGCATTGTGGAATTAACCAGTTACCCAATATTAGCGCCCGTGTGGATCATGGCCTATCGTTACCGCGACCAGGTGTATCGCTTTTTATGCAACGGCCAGACGGGAATCTCCACCGGCAAAGCTCCGTTGTCCTATAAAAAAATCGGTCTGGCGATCGCCTTGTTATTTGTGCTCATTGGCATCATCGTGGCATTCATGCTGCTAAATTAAGGCTCTAATCCATTATCGCGGATCGGCGTCACCGTGATGGGTCAAAGGTTACCCCTGGTTGTTGGCGGCGCTCTATTTGGTTAAAAAGCGTCACGGAAAACCCGCTTATCCCCCTCTGGCGACCAATCTTTTTGACTCTCTTCCCGCGCAATTGTTACAGACGGATTATTGCGCCCGGTGGATTTGACCGGGAAAAAATGCGGCGTAGGCTTTTGGCATAGGTTTTTTCGCGAACGGGGACAGCGTTTTGCGGGCGTACGCGCCGCGGCTGACCCGGACGCCACCCACCAGAAATCTCGCGGGAGAGGTCGCAATGTCGCTGGTTTCCTCGTTGCAAAAGTTCGCATCCCTGGTCAAGCCAGGCTCCGCCAGCACGGCGGTGGCCGAGCCGCTCCCCGCTACGCCGGCGACCCCTTATGTGCCTCCGCTAACTGATCTAAGCGCGGTGGAACCCGGCCCCGTGGATTCAGCCGCGACGACGTTAAAAGCCGCTCCCGACGTCGCGGTCGATCCGCAAGAGTCAAATAAGCTGGATCATTTGCTAGGGCGAATCGCCAAGCTGACCGGGCATGAGTCCATCGAACGCGACAACGGCGCCCCCAAACCCGAAACCTTTGTCGGCAAAGCCAACCCGCAAAATTTTGGCGAAGCGCCCGGGTCGACCCCTGATCCAGAAGCGGCGGGGAATAAAACCTACACGCAGGGAGAGTTTTTTCCGGATGAACCTAAAAGTTACCGAGACGCCAAAGTCACCGAGACCCTGATCGAAGAGCTGATCCTTAAATTCCTGTTGACGCGCGGGGAAGCCAGCGGCAGGGAATGCAGCGATCAAATCAAAATGCCCTTTGTGCTGCTGGAAGAAACCCTGCGGCAAATGAAGTCGGACCAGTGGGTGTACCACCGCGGCGCGGCGACAATGAACGATTACGTGTTTTCGCTGACGGACAAGGGACGGGAACGGGCCCGGCGGCATGTGCAAATTAGCACCTATTATGGCGCGGCGCCCGTCGCATTGGAGGATTACATTGTCAGCGTCAAGGCCCAATCCCTGGAAAAGCAGCATCCCACGGCGGCTGATTTGCAGGCGGCGTTTGCGGATCTGCTAGTGAATGAACGAATGTTGCGGCGGCTGGGTCCGGCGGTAAATTCCGGCCGCGGGATGTTTTTATATGGTCCCGCCGGCAACGGCAAAACCAGCATCGCCGAGCGGATCACCCAGGCGTTTGGCGAATATATTTGGATACCCCGGGCGATCGGCATGGATGGCGAGATTTTGCGCGTGTTTGATCCCAACTGTCATGTTGTGGCTCCGCGGGACACCGGTGCGGGGATCGTCGAAAGCCGCAAGGTGGACCGCCGCTGGATTCGCATCAAGCGGCCCACGATTGTCGTCGGCGGCGAATTAACGCTGGAAAACCTGGAAGTCAGCGTCAGCAAGGCGACCGGCATCAGCGAGGCCCCCGTTCAGCTCAAAAGCAACTGCGGCACGCTGGTTATTGACGATTTTGGCCGCCAAAAAATGAGCACCGACGCGCTGCTCAACCGCTGGATCGTTCCCCTGGAAAAACGCTACGACTTTCTGAATTTGGCCAGCGGGAAAAAAATCCAAGTCCCCTTTGACCAGTTGATTATCTTTTCCACGAATTTGCAGCCCAAGGATCTGGTGGATGAGGCGTTTTTGCGGCGTATTCCCTACAAGATTGACGTGATCGACCCGACGGAGGGGGAATTTCGCGAGCTGTTTAAGATCCTGGTTCCCAAAATCGGCTTTGAATATCGCCAAGAACCGATCGATTATCTGATCGAGCGTTATTATAAAAGCGTGAATCGCCCCTTCCGCAATTGCCAGCCGCGCGACTTGCTGCATCAGGTGCGCAACTATTGCCACTTTATGAATCTGCCCGCGGAGCTGACCAACGAATACTTTGACATCGCGGTGGAAAACTACTTTGCGGTGATGTAAGCGGGAGAAGTGGAGTTTGGAGGAATGGAGGAATGGAGGGGCATGTAGATCTATCTGGCAATCAATTTGTAATTCTAAATTTTTAATTCTTAATTCTTAATTGGAAGACTACGCTGTGATCCCCTTGGTCAGCACCATGAATGCCGATTCCAGGTTGAATTCCTCTTCGCGGAACAAGCGTAGGCGCAACCCCTGCCCGACCAGCATGGTCGGCAGGTCGCTATAGTCCGGCGCGCCTAGCCGCAGCGTCACTTTATAGTCCCCTCCGGCGCGTTCGACTTTGTCGGTATGGGGATAATCCAAGAGCGCCTGGGCGCCCCGTTCGTCCTCGGCGGCTCCTCCGGCAAATCCGATCTGCAGCACCACTTGCTTGCGCAGGCGTTTCATGAACTCCTGCACGTCGGAGTTCTCGATCAATACGCCCTTCTCGATGATCCCGATTTTATTGCACATATCGGCCAGTTCGGGCAGGATATGGCTGCTGACCATGATCGTCTTACCCATGGTCCCCAGCTTTTTTATTAACTCCCGGATTTCAATTCGCACCCGCGGATCCAGTCCGCTGGCCGGCTCATCCAGCAGCAGCACCTGCGGATCATGCAACAAAACGCGAGCCAGGCCCAGCCGCTGGTTCATCCCCCGCGACAAGCTAGTCGCCAGTGCGTCCCGTTTAAACGTTAGTCCGACGAGCTCCAGCACTTCCTCGCACTTTTTTCGCCGGGCGGGCCCATTGATCCGATACGCAGCGGCAAAAAACTCGAGATATTCGATGACCTTTAAGTCGTCATACACGCCAAACGCGTCCGGCATAAAGCCGATCAGGCGGCGGATTTCCTTGGCCTGGGTGTAAATGGAATGCCCACAGACATAAGCTTCTCCCCAGGTGGGATTGAGCAGCGTCGAAAGCATTTTCATCGTGGTGGTTTTACCCGCGCCATTCGGCCCAATAAAGCCGAACACATCCCCCGCCTCCAACTTTAGGTTGAGCGCCTTGACGGCAAACAGATCGCCGTATTTTTTATTCAAATCGCGGGTTTCGATCACAAACTGTTCCCCTTGATGATGAGGGCAAAACCAAAACTGGCTGTGGTCTATTTGGCGGGTTGCGGCGGTGGCCCCGGCCACCGTAGTGTGGTGGGCCTAGCACCGGCCGCGGGTGTGGCTGTGGCCGGAGGACTGTTATCCAGGGATGTGGAGGTATCTAATTTTTCCACGGGAAGCCAGATCCGATAGAGCGTCTGTTGGGCTTCCACTTGCAACCCCTTGCCTTCAAAAACACTGCTATCCATTTGTGTCCCGCTGGCCTCACGCAATTCGGTTTGCCGCAAATGCCAGGCGGCGGGCCCCCAACCAATCACCACCGCGTGCTTTCGCAGTTTTTCGCTCTGGTCAAGCTGGGACAAATAGCGATTCCACAGGCCCGAATATCGCGTCCCGCCAGCGGCCCGGTGAAAAGCCAGCATTTTTAGAATTTGCGGCACGCTGGCCTGTTCACGGGGATACTGTTGTAACTGCGATCCGCCGCGAATGTTGGACTTTCCCGCGACCTGCGACCCCACGGACATTCCCGTTCCGGCCAATTCATCCAAGGCCACCAATTTTCCCGGTTCCAGCCGGCCCAGGGGCATCGCCCATTGATCATGCAACAGCCAGCAATCATCCAGGGAAATATGCAAATCGTTGTGGATCGTGCCGCGCAGGCCGCTTTCATTGGGTCGCTTTTGTAAGGGGGGGGGCAAGGCGGCGTCCCCTTGCCACTGGCCCAGCACGGTAAAACAGCGGCTGAACTGCGCGGGCAGGGTGAAATGCCGTAAGCCAGGGGGCGCGCAAACGATTGGCGCACGAGGCAAACTAGCGTGGTAGTTGGCTCCCACAAGGGGAGTTAAGGAGAGGACGGGTGGATTCCATAAATTAGCCGGTTCCGCAATCAAACTTGTGCTCGCCAGTTGCGAATCCAATCCCCCCCAGCTCGTACCGGGGATCCCAAACCAATCCAATTGACAGGCAACGCATTGCTGTTCGAGTAGCTCCTTTAATTTCGGAAAAGCCCTCAAATTTATCTCTGCCGCGTTCTCGCTATAGATCGCCCCCCAGGCTTGGCTTTGCACCCAACCGGTCGAGCTGTCTATATCCACGATTTCCGCGACATTTGCTCGTGGCGACTGCCCGATTGGCGCATAGTCAGTCGCGGCAAAGAGCCAGCCCAATCCGGCCGACTGTAAAAAAACCGCCCCCCAAATCAACCACACCGACATCCGCTCTCGCAGCCGCCAGAGGATCAACCAGAACAGCGCGGATAAACCCGCCAGCAAAAATATCCACCAAAAGCGGCCGGAATCGACCTGTTGTCCGTCAAACTGCTGTAAGGCCGTGCGAAATTGCCCCGCCAGGTCGTCATAGCCCAATCTCGCGACTTGATTCCCCACGTAATTGCCGCTGTCAACTTCGGCGGTTAGCGGCCAGGGAAGCAATTCCTGCAGCAGTTTCTTGCGCGAGGCGTGCCAATTCACCCAGGGTTCTTGCGAAAAATCGATGATGCATGTCCGAATCCGTCCCAGACCCACCGCTTCGTCAATGATCAACGGCACGCCATCGCTAGCCAGAAGAGTACTCCCCCGCATATCCCGCCATACGGGGACCAGCAGCGAAGGAGTAGCCTCGGTCACGGGGATCGGCTCTTCGGCGTTCAGGTAGGATTCCCAAGCGGTAAATTTGCGAAAAGGAACAATTTGCCGAATTTCCCCCGGCAACAGCGTCGAGAACGAGTGGTTTTTTACAATCTCTAGGCTCGATGTCCCTCCCCGGGCCGGAACCGCCGACACGCAGAGCAGCAATTGTCCCCCTCCGGCCACCCAATGGCGGAGGGCATTCGCCTGCAATTCTGTTAATTGCTGGTTGGCCTGATCCAGCCGTACGGTCAGCATGATTCCGGTGCATCCCGAATAGGCCAAGCCGTTTTCGGGCAAGTTACCTAGATCCGTAAGCGGCACGGAAATCAACGGATCGTGGCGGGCGCGCCCCCATAACTCCTTCGCCAAGTCAGTCAAAATACTTGTTCCGCCGATCTCTAACCAGTAGGCCTGTTGAGAGTTGCGGAGGATGCTGTTTGGCGGAGGAGTCCAAGTTTGGGTGGCTAAGGTTTGAGTGGCCAGGGTTTGATTTGTAAAAGGTCTCGTACCCCCCCCGCCCCTCTCGTTAGGAGAATTCACCACGGCGACCTCGGCATCAATGGCGCGGGCGGTGATTTTTAGGGGTTGTCGGCCAAGCTTGACTAGCATGCGGATCGTGGTCGATTCGCGCGGTTGAAGCATGGTTGGCGGGGAACGAACGATAAGCGGCGCATCATCGCCATCCAAGATTTCTAATTCAATTATCAACGTTTGCGGTTCATTGGCGGTAGAACCAAGCCGGCAGGGAATATGCACCGCGGTTTCAAAGCCCACCCGCAGGATCGGACCTATGCCCACGCGCAAGGGCCCCAGTACCGGGGGTCGATAGGGAATATCGGCACAAGCCCCCCGTGGGGCAAACGACACGCCGTGAAAAAACATACCGTCCAGACCCCAACCAGCGATTAACAATACCGCTAGCCACAGGTGCTTGCCGAGATTCGCGCGGTATCCGCCGATCATTGTTGATATGCTCTGGCCCATTATGGTTTTTCTGTCTGATCGCAGGTACACACAAATAGGCCGCAGCCGGGGCAGCCCGCGCCGTACTTGCGAAAGACGGCCTCGGTCAGATCCACGCCGACCACGTTGGCAATGGTGGTCAACCAGGCGATGACATCGGCAAATTCCCCCAGTCGTTCCTCATGCGTGCCGTTGCGGAGGGCGCTGGCCAATTCGCCGATTTCCTCCATCAGCCACATGAAAGTGCCATCCACACCGCGCGCCAAGTCTTTTTCCAGGTACATCTTGCGAATAAGAGCCTGAAAATCGGCCAAAGTGATTTGGGGAGCTATAGGTGGTGATGATTCGGCGGCGGACAACTGGCACCCCTTTTTGATTAATTTGTTCTACGATCTTGTAATAATCTGAAATGTACTCATCACACTCCCGTGTGATCAATTCTGCCGTTGCGACTAGCTCCCCCAACAAAACACTAATGTTCCTCTCACGGAGTGAGAGGAGCACACTACCCAATTTTACGCAAATCCCCCCTCCCCTAATAGCCAATCCACCACCTGCAACAATCCCTCGTCGGTGTTTTTTCCCGTCACCCGCGACGCCTGGGCACGCACATCGGGGGGGGCATTTCCCATTGCCACGCCCAATCCCGCCTGGGTGAGCATGGGCAGGTCATTCACATCGTCCCCAACTGCGCAAATTTGTGCGGGAGAAAGTTGCAATTGGCGGGCAACGTATTGGACCCCGCTCCATTTGCTGACGCCAGCGGGGGCGATTTCGCACATATATCCGAAATAGCGGGGGCTGCGAATGACATGCACATACAATTCTCCCGGCCACAAACGCTCCAGGTTGGCGGCCAAATCCCGCATTTCATCCGCCGTCCCCATGACGAATCCGGCAAAGACGTCTGCGGGGGGGGACGTCATCAGGTCGGGCGAAAGCCGGATGGAATCGGCGTTCAACGACAAAAACTCCGCCAACTCCGGCGATTTCGCCCGCGCTTCGGCCAGATGAAAATCGTACCCCAGCCCAAAGCTATCGGTATACAAAATCGGCTGAAAACCGCGGTCATGGACATACGCCAACAGCGGCAGCAGCACGGCGGGACGAATCTGGGCTTGAAATAAGGTTTCGTGTGTGGCGGGAGATTTAATCAGCGCCCCGCTGGCGGTCACCAGCGGCAAATGCAGGTTCAACCGCCTGGCAATCGGCAGCGCGCGGCTATACCGCCGTCCCGTGCAAAGCATGATCTCCACCCCCCGCGCTTGGGCCTTCGCCAGCGCGGCTAAAGTGCGCTCGCCAATTTTATCCCCCAAATCGACCAGCGTGCCGTCTATGTCGAGGGCTAACAGGCGGTAAAAAGGGGGGGACGAAGGCATAAAGACCACAGGTAACGGTTTATTCCACCAGAAAAAATAGAGTCAAATCGGGATGTCAACGGTAACAAGGAAATACAAACAACAGGCGGCGGTACGCACCCTCGGGCAACGCTCCGCTAGCACAAAACGCGGGAAATTTGCGATTTCCCCTTATCAAAAGTTGTTGATGGCTTTTATATTATGGTTATGCGCTGCCCTTTTTGTAGACTGGATAACGATAAAGTCCTGGACTCCCGCAGTTGCGATGATGGCTTTTCCATCCGTCGCCGGCGCGAGTGCCAGGGCTGTTTCCGTCGTTTTACCACGTACGAACATTCGGAGGAAGCCGCCGTCAAAGTGGTAAAGCGGGACGGCTCGCGCATTCCCTATGACCGCCAAAAGATCAAGGCGGGCCTGACCAAAGCTTGCTGGAAGCGTCCGATTAGCGAGGAACAAATCGAAGCTCTGGTCACCGCGGTCGAGCGTAACATTTATGATTCATTCGAAACCGAAGTGGAAACCAGCCATATTGGCGAACTGGTCATGCAAGAACTGCGCAAATTAGACCAAGTGGCCTTTGTGCGGTTTGCCAGTGTGTATCGTAAATTCCAGGATGTGCGCGATTTTGTCGATGAATTGCAGCCCATTTTGGCCGAAACGCAAAAAACCAAGCGTTAGTCGGGTCTCGATAACCGTTTTTTTCTTTCCCAGCTTTGTATGGCCCACACGTTTGCCGTGATAATCGCCGCCGCGGGAAAAAGCACGCGTTTCCGTGACCAGCACTATAAAAAGCCGTTCGCCCCGCTGGCAAACAAACCGGTTTGGCTGCATTCCGCCGAGCGGTTTATCAATCGCGCCGATGTAAAGCAGGTTATTTTAGTTATTTCACCCGCTGACGCCGAAGTATTCGCGGCCAAATTCGCCGGCAACGCCGCGATCCTAGGAATAGAAATTGTGCACGGCGGCCAAGAGCGGGCCGATTCCATCGAAAAAGCCCTCGCGCGGGTCCGCCCCGACATCGGTTATGTGGCGGTGCATGACGCGGCCCGCCCCTGCCTGGCAGATGCCTGGATCACCCAGGTCTTTGACGCGGCGGCGCAGAGTGGCGCTGCGATCTTGGCTATTCCCGTGCGGGGAACGCTAAAAAAAGCCGACAACCAGGGAAAAATAATCGACACCATTCCCCGTGACAACCTGTGGGAGGCCCAAACACCACAGGTCTTTCGCCGGGATTGGCTTTTGGCCGCGTACGCCCAGCGCAACGGCTTTAACGCGACCGATGACGCCCAATTGCTTGAACGCTCAGGCAAATCCGTGACCCTAGTCAGCGGCTCGGCCATCAATCTCAAGATCACCACCCGCGAGGATCTAAAACTGGCGGAACACGCGCTGCAGGCCCTCCCCCGTCCTAAGCTGGGCAACGCCATGAACCCCTTTGCCGACGATGATATGTGGCGGTGAGGGGAGGAATGGAGTTTGGAGGAGTGGAGTTTAGAGGAATGGAGGGGAAGAATTTGGGTGGCGGGGGACGAGCCTTGGCGAGGACCCTATAGGGCAAAGTCAGAAATCTGAATAGCCGCAATTCTTCATTCTTCATTCATACTTCTGCATTCAGCTGGCCTCATTCTTAATTTTAAATTCTTCATTTTTAATTCCATAAAAAAACCCCGCGGGAGAGTCATCATGACTTTCCCGCGGGGTGTTTTGCAGCATCGCATGGCCATCCTGGCCCGATGGTACTGACAGCTATGCCCGCTTATTGCCAGTGGTATTACTTGCTGTTGACGGTGAAATCGGCGTAGCCAATCGTCCCCATTTCGGGACCATCGCAACCCGCAATTTCCGTTTCCTTGCTCACTCGCAGTGGCGTGATCAGGTTTGACAGGTTAAACCAGACATACGCCATGCCAAAACCCACCACCCAGACCGTGACGGCGGAAATGAGCTGGGCGGTCAACTGACTGGCATCGCCATAGAACAATCCTCGCACGCCATCCTCGATTAAAGCGGGATCCCCGCCAGTGAATTTCTTTGCCGATTCGTCGAAAATTCCACGTTCGACGCCATTAAAGCCCAGGCCGTACTTGCCATTGGCAAACAGACCCAGGGCAATGACGCCAAAGGTGCCATTCACCCCATGTACCGAGATGGCACCGCAGGGATCGTCGACGCCCAATTTTTCAAAGAAAAAGACGCTAAAGACCACCAACACACCGGCGATAGCGCCGATCATACATGCCACCCAGGTATCCACAAAGGCACAGGGGGCAGTGATTGCCACCAGGCCCGCTAACATACCATTACACAACATTGTTGGGTCGGGCTTCATCCCTTGGGCGGTCAAGGCCAAATGCGCGCCCACCGCGGCAAACACGCTGGCCAGCATTGTGTTAACCACTACCACGGAAATCCGCAAATCGGTCCCGGACAGCGTGCTACCCGCGTTAAATCCAAACCAGCCAAAGGCCAGCACGAACGTGCCAAAAATCACCATCGGCACGTGGTGGCCGGGAATCGGTTGCGGCTTGCCATCTTTATATTTGCCAATACGCGGGCCAATGACCAGGCAGCCCGCCAGACCGATCGCTCCACCCATGGCGTGTACCACGCCCGAACCGGCAAAGTCCACCGCTCCATGGCCCAACCCCCAAAATTTACCCATCTGCGCCAGCCAGCCGCCACCCCAGACCCAGTGGGCGTATATACAATACGGCAGCGCGACCCACAGACCATACAGTAGAAAGTTATTCCATGCCCACCGCTCGCACATGGTTCCCGTGGGAATCGTGGCCGTGGTGTCCATAAACACCATCATGAAAAAGAACAAGGCCAAGACACTCACGTCATCCTTGCCGGTCAAAAAGAAACCATTTGTCCCAATGAAACTCCATTTACCCTCGGATTCGATCTCTTGACCATCTTTGATTTCTTTATACTTAAAAGCGTCCGAGGTGTAACTTTTATCCAAGAGCACCGTTCCGGGACCGATTGGTGAATACCACCCGTCCGGCACCGGCGCGTTCCACCAGCCACCCCAGCCCAGGGCAAAACCGTACACGTAAAACGCAATACAGCCCAGAGGGTAAATCATGAAGTTCATCGCCACGGTATGGGCCGAGTTCTTCGCCCGGCAAAGCCCGGTTTCCACCATTGCAAAGCCCAGTTGCATGAACATGACCAAGGCACCGCACAGCAGCACCCACATCATGTTGATAGAGAACAAATTGTGGGCGATACGGTTGTAAAGTTCAGTTGGAGTTTTGGCGGATAGATCGCCGTCACCCACGGGACCAGCGGATGGGGTTGTCCAGTAGCCCGCATTTCCCCCAATCGGATCGGGGAACTTTACGACATCCCCCCCTTTGTCATCTTTTACAGAAATTGTGGGGGACTGATACAACTCAAGTGGCGGTGGTGCAGCCGCGCCTCCAGCGGCGGCATCAGGGGCAGGGGCCGCCGCATCAGGAGTCATCGTACTCGCGGGGGCGTCCGCTTTAGGTGGTTCAGCCGGTGCGTCCGCTTTCGGCTCATCAGCCTTGGGAGCGTCCGCGGCGGGTGTATCCGCCTTTGCTTCGGTTTTGGCCGCATCCGTAGCCGGAGGAGCATCCCCCGCGGATTGGGCAAAGAGAATCTGGCATGCCCAAATCCCTAGGCAAACATAAATCCCTGCAAAATAGAACCGCCTGCGTGTCAACATACAAAAAACCTTCCCAGTATAGAGTAGGGGAAATCCACGTGTCACCAGAAAGCCGCCTGGAGCACTTCTCGCTGGGAAATAGGCAAGCGATATGCCAATCGCAAAATCCTGTTTGTGAATCCACTCTTAATAACACGGGAAGTTGCCCCGCGCATTTTTAGATAACTTCCATATAGATAAGGGTTTAGGAATATTTTCAAAAAATTTATCGAAAATGAAACTATTTTTACAGGAATTTAACATCTAAACCGATAGTCGAGCTTTTCAGCAATTCTTGCCAGCTAATTAAGCGATGCTTATTTCCCCTGTATCCGAGGATGGGCATTGGTAAACAAGTCGGTAGCCAGCTCTACCCCACGCCCAATAACTTACTGAAAACAGCACAATCTCTAACAAGCCTAAAAATACCAATTCGACCATCTTCAGCACCGCAAAGACGCCATATAACCAAATCCAACCCGCGGTAAACAGCACCACCAGCAAGACCAGCAGGATTTTGTACAGTATCCCCGCATTCCCGGGAAAGGTCAGTTGAACCTGGACCCCCACTAATAAACAACACCAGGCGGCCAGATTAATTGCATATGCCGCCGTATCACTTTTGCCTAGGATAGGCAGAATTAAACTGATTCCCTGGCTAATAATCGCCGCAAACACCAGGCCCACTAGCAAGTCTTGTAACGTAAACTGGGTCGGTCGCTCACCGGTCCCCCGCGACTTTATCACAGGTGGAAATAGAAAGGAGAGCGATGTGTAACTCGGTTCTGCTTTATCTGAAGGTGTCGCGAATGTCCAACGCCAGCCTAATTGGGCAATCCCCCACCAGACTCCGGCGGGGACGAATATTCCCACAATCACACAACCCCACCATTCCCACGGGTCAAGCCGCAGTTTGGTTTGGGCGTATTCCGACAGGGAAAAAGATAATCCGGTAAACGCATAACCCGTCAGCAGGCGCAGCCAAATAGGCTCCTTGCCAGCCCCGATCCACAGCGGGAGCCAAGAGGCGGTCGACAGCAAGGCCAAAACGCCATAAGCCAAGAGAGGGTTTAATTCTGGTTTGAGATAGGCCCCCCCCATAGCGGCAGAAACAGCCCCCAAGAGTGTCATTACCGCGATTCCCACGGCCAACCACCGCGCGGGCCAAAAAAGCTCGGCGGAAGCAAGCCGCTGCACTGGTCCAGGATTGGGAATCAGCGGTACCTGGGGTAGAGAGGGGAACACTTCTTCCGCCAGCGGCAGCGCCGGAACCGCCGTCCCAGGCAAAAGCTCTGCTGATATCTGGGCGTTTGCGGTATGGCCGGGGCGAGGGGGGCTGGCTTCCCCCTGGTCCAATGGGTACGGATCTAGTGGAGGGGGCAACACGGGATTTCCCGCATTGGTGGACAGAGGCGCGGGGGGCGCGGGCCGTTCCCGTGATCCAAACAACGGATCATGCGCCGGTCGCGCGGGCGTCGGACGTGGCGGTTTGCGGGACACGGTATGTCAATTAATAATTAATAATTAAAAATTAAGAATTGAGGATGAAACGCTAGTTGCATGGGCTTTAGCCCGTGGCAGATTGTGTATTCCGCACAAACAATCAGCAGCCACGCGTTAGCGTCCGGTTGAATGGTCTGAACCGTGGGCTAACGCCTAATGCTGATTTCGTCCGGTTGTCCGCAAACAATCAGCCGCCACGCGCTAGCGCCCGGTTGAATGGCCTGAACCGTGGGCTAACGCCTAATGCTGTTTTCGTCCGGTTGTCCGCAAACAATCAGCCGCCACGCGCTAGCGTCCGGTTCTGTTCATCCCGAATCAACATAAATCGTGGGCTAGCCTCCGGTTAAATAGTCTGAACCGTGGGCTAGCGCCCAGCGGCTGATTTTCCGGTTCTGACTGTTACCGTATAACCTTTCCTACCGCGCCGCGAGCGGCGTATCGATCCAGCGGCGTTCACGGTGCGATTGCAGGCACGCGTCCGCCACCAGTTGCGCGTTTAGTCCATCATAAAAGCTGGGAACCGCCTGGCGCCCTTCGACAATCGCACTCACAAATTCCCACATCAGATCATAGCGAAAAACCGTGGCTGGATCACCAACCGCCGGGTCGCGGGGACTATCCGCCGGTTTGAGAAATTCCGCCGGTACTGGCACGGGGGCCAGGTCTTGGCCGGTCCTGCCCAGAAGCAGTGTGTTTGGCTCATGCAGTTGATACACGGCGGAGGCCTCGCTGCCGTTGATTTCCGCCCATTCATGGCCAAAGCCGCGGCGGCCGTACCCCTTGGCCAGGGTGGTCCCTTCCCAGACTCCAGTCGCGCCGCTGGCAAATTCACCAATCAGACTCGACCAATCATCCACGTCGGAAGGAGCGCATTCCCGCCCATCGGGGGTCTGGGTGCGGGGGGCAAACCGGGCCACCGCGCCGCAGATCGATTTGATCGGCCCGAGTAAATCAATCGCAAAATCAAGCCGGTGGATCGTCATGTCAAACAAGTCCCCCGCGCCCGCCAAGTGGGTATATTGTCGCCAACCCCAACTAGTCTCTGGCCAGTCGAGAAACCGCTGGCTGCGAAAGTGCCGCGGCTCCCCCAAGGCCCCCGTGGTCAGCAAATGCCGCAGATACCGCATCGACGGGGCAAAGCGATACGTAAACGCCGTCATGTGGACCACGCCATTGTCCCGCGCGGCGTGATACATGGCGGCGACCTCGCCGGCGTTCAGGCCCAGCGGTTTTTCACACATGATGTGCTTGCCATTGCGGGCGGCGGCCACGGCAATGGGCAAATGCGTAAAGTTGGGCGTGGCGATAATGACCGCGTCGATGTCGGGATCGGCGCAGAGTTGTTCGGGATCGGTGGTGGTTTTGGCCAAATTCCAGTCGGATTGGCGCGCGGCCAGCAGGTTGGGATCGGTATCGCAAGCGGCGACTAACTGGCAGCGCGGGTCTAGCCGAATCGCGGGAACGTGGTGGTAATCGCTGACTTTACCAGCGCCGATAATGGCAATGCGTATGGGTTGGGTCATGGGTAGTCCAAGTAAATGAAATAAATCCCGCGCGGAACAAGTTAAAGGGCGTTCCGCGCGGGATTCTTGATTTTATGAAAGTTTTTGCGAGGACAACAGGCAAAATTAGCCGCAAGCCAGGATTAGGTATCCTGATAAGCAACCGGTTGGCCGGTCATCTTGAGGTAGGCCACGTTTGCGAGCAAATAACCAAATAGCCCCACCGCAATGGCACCAATGATTGTGATGAATATTACCACAAAAATCAAAAAGAGCACCAACCCCGTTAAAAATAGGGTGAGTTTATTTCCTTCTGTATATTTTGTACATAAGCTATATACCTCTCCAACATTCGCATTTTTATCCACGACAAATTGAAACGCAGGAGCAAACATTAACCCAAGATAGATTCCCGGCACGATTAACAGTAAAAAACCGATAATAACAGCAATACCTACCATCAATGAAGTTAACAGAAAGTTAGTAAAATAAGGGCCGCCACTAGTCAGGTCATTAAATTCTGATGGTTCACCGCGGGCTACTTTGAGCAAAAATTTAATTAATCCTGCGCCGAAAAACACATTTACTGGCAAGGTCACAGCCAAATTAAGCAGTATTCCCAAAAAGCCAAAAGAATCATTTAGAAAAATGGCATCTGCAATCCGACCGATGATATTCGTGATCAGTCCCGTAATGAACACCCCAAATAACACGCTCGACCAACGTTGCTTAAAAACTTTCCAGGTGGAGTTAAGCAGATCGCCAATCTCAAGCTTGGTGTGCTGCATTTCTCCCGTGCCGACGGGCTCTCCTTGATACGTCCGCACCGTTTGAGGGGCCGCGTACGGATTTTCGGCCTGACCGGGCTGCGGGCCACCCCAGTTGGGGGCTCCGGGGGCTGGTGGCGGCTGAAACTGCGGGAAATTTCCTCCCGGCGGAGGAGGGGGCGGCGGCGTGAATCCACCCGCCGGAAAACTGGGGGCCAAGGGAGACGCCACGCCAGCCCCCGGCGAGGGAACTGCTCCCCCCGGCACGGTCAATAACGTGGTGCAATTAGGGCATTTCGCCGTCCGACCGGCAAATTCCTCGGGGACGCGCAGCTTCTTTTGGCACGAACCGCAGACAAATTCGATCGGCATGGGATTGGCCCTGGAAAAATTTGCGTTTGATTTCAACTGGGAAATATCCGTGGCAGCCCTAGGCAGGGGACGGACGCAGCTAGATTGTGTCGAGTGCCGGGGAAAGTTGCAAGAATTCTTTCGGTGAATTCCGGGAAATCTTGGTAAAACCCCGCCTCTGTACCGCACGTACCGGCGGACTTACGTCCGCCGCTCGTCCCGCGTCTCCCATCTCCCGTCTCCCGCGTCTCCCATTTCCCGTCTCCCGTCTCCCGTCATATCGCGCTCCGCTGCGCGTCGCGGCTAAACTTGCCGCGTCCCGCGCCTCCCGTCTCCCGTCTCCCGTCTCCCGTCTCCCGTCTCCCGTCTCCCGTCTCCCGTCTCCCGTCTCCCGTCATTTCGCGCTCCGCTGCGCGTCGCGGCTAAACTTGCCGCGTCCCGCCGATACCATCGGCGGCTTTGTTACCTTGACGCGCGTCCCGTCCGGCGGACGGGACCTACACCTCACTGGAATTTTGTAAAAACGCTTGACGAATTCCAACATGTTCCGTATAGTCACCTGCATGATCCGCCGGGTTGGTGGTCGGGTTGCGTTGTTCGCACTCGACAAACAAGGGAACTGTGGTCGGGTGGGTTGGATAATTCACGTCGCATTCGATATTTTTTCGCGTTTGCGATCAGGCTTAGCCACTTCCGCCTTATTCCGCGACGGCCCCGCCGCTGTGATCGGGTAAGTATGGATTTGTCGGGGATTCTTGGCTCCATATCTTGGCAGCCACGAGTTATCGGCACCATCCACACACTGAACGGCCTCTCTGTTTGTGGCCATTGCGTTGGTTGTTGTGAGTAATCACAAATACCATTTGCGCGAGAAGGCCCTGGCTGTTTTGCCCGTAAGTCAGAAGACCTACCAACACGGTTCGAACGCGACTTCACGAGGGTCTGAAGTCTGTTCGGGTTTGTCGGTAATGATCTTAGAGTCGATGGCATTCTTGGATTAGCCGGCAATCTTTACTCAAAGGGACGCTAATCGCGCTTCACGTTTCGTCGCCAGCCCCCCGCTGCGCGCTACGGATGAAAATGCCAGCCCCGGACTGCGTTTAACGTATTTCCGTGTCCCGCAAAATTCCTCCATAGCCTCCGGCGCGAGGTCCGCGTAAAACGTGCGCGCCTGCGTTAAATGGAATGCCCCCGCGACCTGCCCACCAACCGGGATGCGCCCCTGCGCCGGGCCGCGCTTTCCCCACCGCCACGCCTCCGCGGGGCGTGATTCGCGCGGCGGTCCGCGCGTTTACGCTGGTGGAGTTAATGGTGGTGATCGCGATTATCGGCCTTTTGGTAGCGCTCTTATTCGCGGGGTTGCAGGCGGCTCGTTCCGCCGCGCACAAAACTCGCTGCGGCAATAACTTGCGGCAAATTGGCCTGGCGTTGGTCGCTTATCATGACGCCCACAAGCAGTTCCCCCCCGGCGGGATCGAATGGCGGTCCAAACCGACCGATAACGATCGTCGACAACACGCCTGGTCGGCCTTGGTACTCCCTTTTTTAGAGGAAACACCCCTCTATCGGCGGATCGATTTTGAACTTCCGTTTGATCATCCGGACAATGCCCCGGCCGCTATGACGGTTGTTCCCGTGTATCTGTGCCCGGCGTCGCTGCGGGGGGAACCCTTGGCCAGGGGACGGGGGGCGTGCGATTACGGCGGCATCTATGGCGAACGGATTTCCCGCCCTAACGACCCGCCGCGCGGCATCCTAATTTATGACCAGGCGTTTCGCGCGCGGCAAATCACCGATGGCCTGAGCCACACGATCATCGTGGGGGAAGATTCGCAATTTACTGACGGCCAATGGATCAATGGGCGGAACATCTTTGATCAGGCGTTTGCCATCAACGCGGCCCCGCCGTTTGAAAATGACATCCGCAGCGGGCACCCGCGTGGGGCACAGGTCGTATTGGCGGATGCGTCCGTCCATTTTTTGCGCGAGGAGCTATCCCTGCGCACATTGGCCGCACTTTGCACGCGGGCGGAGGGGGATCACGTGGGTGAGTATTAAAGTAGTTCTGGCTTCAGCCCGTTACTTGTTGTTTACACCCCCTAACTTTAACGACGGTTGAAAGTCATGAGTATCATGCGAATGAATCGGGCCGTTGGCCCTATAACTTGTGTTTTACTGTTAACCTAGGGCGACGCTGCGCTTGCCCTAGGCTGGGACAGGTCGGGCCGTTGGCTCGCAAAGAATCGAATGCCTTTGGCCCGCGAAGACTTCAATAACAATCAATCTCTACAGAACAAAAAATCTAGGTGTTAGTAGTACAAGATCACATTTTCCCCCGGGAGCCAATCATGACACACTTCTTGACTCGACAATTAATCGTCTGCCTGCTCTTATTCTGCGCTATTGATTTATCCCAGGCACGCGCCGCGACGATCACGCTAGAGGATCAAAGTCTCCTTCCCAACTCGCAACGGAATAATCCCGCGTTTGTCTCTGGCGGAGCGGCCTTTAACAATTTTTATGACGCTGGCACGGACTATTGGGCCGGTTGGGCGGTCTCCACTCAAACGGACATAACTACCGCCGGGTACTTTAACCAGTACAGCGCGTATGCCTTACCCGCTGGGGGTGGGGCTGGCGGCTCAAGTACCTACGCCTTGACTTATCTGGACGGCATTACGATTCCCAGGATCACGCTGCCTGCCGGGTCGCAACCGGTTTCCCTGCAAGTGGCCAACACTACTTACGCCGCGCTGTCGATGCGGGATGGGGATAGCTTTGTCGGACCAAAATTTGGCGGAACGGATGGCAATCTGCCGGATTTTTTGCTGTTAAAAATTACAGGTCTCAATGCCTTGAACCAACCCGTGGGGACGCCGATTGATTTTTATCTGGCCGATTTTCGGTTTGCGGATAATAGCCTGGATTACATGCTCACTGCTTGGACGAATGTGGACTTGACCCCCTTGGCCGGAGCCACTCAACTGACGTTTGCGATTAGCGGCTCGCGAAATAACAATTTTGGCCTGTTGACCCCCGCATATTTTGCCCTGGATAATTTGGAAGTGACCGTCATCCCGGAACCAGGGCTGGTGTGGGCGACTGTGGCGATTTTATGCCTGGGTGGTATTGGATTATTGATAAGAAAAAGCCCCCGCGCTGCCACAGTGTCAATCTTTTTTTGCACAGGGAGTCTGCTGTTACTCAATTCCACACCCGCCGTGGCGGGGCCGTTTAGCGTGGCGCCGATTGCAGCCGCAGACCCCGCGATCATCCACTGGGCCAGCGAAGTGAGCAGCTACCAGCCAGCGGCCGATTTAGATCCCGCGACGCAAATGCTGGCCCACGCCTTAGGTCCGGCCAACGGCAACATCGTGTCGCTGGGGGATTTGACCGCGGCGCAAATCACCGCCGGAATTCCGGCGGGGCGGATCACGCTGGGCTTTGCCACCCCCTTTGTCGATGGACCGGGGTGGGACCTGGCGGTATTTGAAAACGCCGGGGCCTTTTTTACCGCGCCGTTTATCTTTGGCGAACTGGGTTATGTGGAAGTCTCGAGCAACGGCGTGGATTTTGCCCGGTTTGCCAGCGAGTCGTTAAATGTGGAACAAGGGGCGGGAATTCCCGGCGACACGGAACTAAATGTCGCCTTTGGGCGGGCGTTTGCCGGACTGAATGTGACCAACACGCGGAACCTAGCGGGCGTGCATGCCAGCTTATTAGGAACGCCGTTTGACCTAGGGGAGCTGGCCACGCATCCGCTGGTTAGCGGGGGGCTTTTGGACCTGCAAAACGTCCGATATGTGCGCATTATCGACGTGCCGGGGAACGGGGCGTTCCTCGATAGTCAGGGCCGGCCGATCCTGGACCCCTGGCCGGGTACGGGGAACACCGCGGGATTTGACCTGGACGCCGTGGGCGTGCGATACATCGTGCCCGAGCCGGGAATGCTGCTCATGGCGTGCGCGGGTTTGGCGGCCTGGGCGTGGAGGCGAGGGAAAAAGTGTGGTGTTATTAAAGGTATATAAAAACATTTTTAGCACAGAGTCACGAAGGTACATTAATTTGAAATTTGAAATTTGAGATTTGAGATTCTAAATCTGAAATCTGGGATTTGAGATCCGAAATTAGCACATCCGCGTCATCTGTGTTCCAATCTGCTCCGTGGAATTCGATCTGGTTCTCCCTCCATTCCGCCTTATAAATTCAGTCGGATTTTTAGCACGGAGTCACGAAGGAATACACAGAGGCGCACAGAGAAGAATGACAGAAGTACACAAGGATAATGATTTGAAATTTGAGATTGAAGTCTGTCAAAATCAAAATTTCCAATCCGTAAAATTCCGTACTACCAACCTTTCAAAGCTTCGAAATGTGCTAAGATTATTCGTTGCCCAAGCATTTGATTGCCAAGGGTGTTTAATCCTTTGCGGGCTAAAGGCGTTTGTTAATTTTTGCGGGCCAAAGGCCCGACCTATCCCAGCCTAGGGCAAGCGCAGCGTCGCCCTAGGTAAATAGAAAGAAACAAATGGAAGGGCCAACGGCCCGATTCTTCCAGTTCAACTAACAAAGTCAATTTACAGCCTTGGGTTTCGGGCTGAAGCCCGAACTATGCCTATCCGTGGCAATGAATTTCTCGCGCCTGTCCCGTCCGGCGGACGGGACCTACCCACTCCACGGCACCGGGACGGTGCCTACTACAATCTCTACGGCACCGGGACGGTGCCTACTACAATTCATGTCGCACCTTGAACATAATCGCCGCGCGTGGGATACCCTGGTCAGTCGTCAAGAGCGGCACACCCTGGCCGCGCGGGATGAGGATTTTGCCGATCCGCTGGCCACGATCAACGCCGATGGCTGGCTGGGGGAGGGGGTGACGGGTAAACGCGTGCTTTGTCTGGCGGCGGGCGGAGGGCGGCATAGCGCGCTTTATGCCGCGGCGGGGGGCGTGGTGACCGTGGTGGACCTGAGTCCCGCGATGCTGGCCCTGGACCGGGCTGTGGCCGCCGAGCGAAATTTGCCGATTCGCATCGTCGAAACCAGCATGGACAACCTGCGGATGTTTGCCACCGGAGAGTTTGACCTGGTCGTGCAACCGGTTAGCACCTGTTATGTGCCGGATATCTTGGCCGTGTATCGGCAAGTCGCCTGGGTGTTACGGCCGGATGGCGTGTACATTAGCCAGCATAAATCCCCTGTCAGCCTGCAATGCGCGGTCGAGCCAAATGCGCAAGGGCGGTATGAACTGCGGGAACCCTATTATCGAGCCGGTCCCTTGCCCGACGTAACCGGCAGTCCCCATCGCGAGGGGGGAACGTTAGAGTATTTGCATCGCTGGCAGGAACTCATCGGCGGACTGTGCCAAGCGGGTTTTGTGATCGAGGATTGCCGCGAACCGCCGCACGCGCGGGCTAGCGCCGCGGCGGGAGTATTTGGCCACCGCAGCCAATTCGTGGCCCCGTATATCCGGCTGAAAGCGCGGCGGGTGACGGCGGGTAATTCCAGCACATTTAACGGTAAAAACAAAGACTCGAGCGTTAATTTATGGTTGCCCGAATAGTAAAGTGTGTTAACGTAAACTGATCACCGTAAAAATTTCCTGCTTTGCCGATATCGTGATATAATAATAGAAAAATTTTGGAGCACAGTGTTCTTACCTCAATCAAGCTGCGATTTTTATTTCTTTGGACTGCATGCATGACACAGATACTGATTCAACAAATCACGTTTCGCAGCCACTCACTCATCTCCCGACGGATGGTCGCTCTGCTTTTTATAATTGGCACGGCGGTCATCAGGGATACTTGGGGGGCTCAGTTGCCCGCAGTTGATGCCCCTTCCGTCTCTCCACCCCCAATCGACTTCCTAAAGGACATTCAGCCGCTGCTCTCCCGCTGCACCAGTTGCCACGGCATCGAACACCAAGAAGCCGGCCTCAACCTGCAAGTCCGCGCCGCCGCCCAAAAGGGAAGCGACAGCGGACCGGTCATTGTTCCCGGCAAACCAGAAGAAAGTCTCTTATTCCAGCGCGTGACATCGACCGACCCCCAAACCGTCATGCCCCCGCCCGAGGAAAATAAACAGCTCTCTTCTGCCCAAGTTGATATGCTCAAACGCTGGATCGCCGCCGGGGCCGTCTGGCCCGACAGCGCCGAAGGCTCCGGCACCAATCATTTGGCGTACAAGCCCCCTAGCCGACCTCCCTTGCCCACGGTAAAGGACACTGCTTGGGTGCGGCAGCCGTGGGATGCGTTTGTGCTCATGACATTGGAACAAAAAGGGTGGCAGCCAACGGCGGCCGCGGACCGGGCGACTTGGCTGCGGCGCGTGAGCCTGGATTTGATTGGCCTCCCCCCGACGCCAACCGAGGTCACGGCCTTTTTGCAGGATGAGTCGCCGGATGCCTACGAAAAAGTGGTGGAACGGCTGCTGGCCAGTCCCCGTTATGGCGAACGTTGGGCCAGTTACTGGCTGGATTTGGCCCGGTATGCGGATACCAATGGCTATGAAAAAGATGGCAGCCGCGTGATGTGGCTCTATCGCGATTGGGTGATCGGGGCGTTTAACCGCGATTTGCCGTTTGACCAATTCACGATCGAGCAACTGGCGGGGGACCTCTTGCCAAATGCCACGCCAGAGCAGCGGATCGCCACCGGATTTCACCGCAACACGATGATCAATACCGAAGGGGGTGTTGATCCCGAGGAATACCGCAATGTGGTGAATGTGGACCGGGTGAACACCACCGCCGCGGTCTGGCTAGCCACCACGCTCAACTGTGCCCAATGTCACACGCACAAGTACGATCCGTTTAAGCAAAAAGAGTACTATCAACTGTTGGCGTTTTTTAATAACAATGCCGACTCCGCCACGGGTGAAAGCGTGGTGGAGGAGTTTCCCACACCGGCGCAAGCGGCGGCCTTGGCGGAACTGGACGCCCACGAGAAAATCCCCCACGGCTCGGTCGAACTTAAACCCCTGCGGGACAAAATCAATGAACTACGCAATCAAATTCGGGGACAAATCCCACGGACCATGATCATGCGCGACCAGCCCGAACCGCGCAAAACCCATATTCATATCCGGGGGAGTTTTTTGAATCCGGGAGAGGAAGTGACGGCGGGCTTTCCGGCTGTATTAAGCACCGCATCCTCCGCTCCCAATTCCTCGGATTCCGCCGCGAATTCAGCTAATTCGATGGACAATGCAACCAATCGCCTGGCCCTGGCCCGCTGGCTGGTTGACCGCCAAAATCCCCTTACCGCGCGGGTGCTGGTCAATCGGATGTGGGAGCAGTTTTTTGGGCGGGGAATTGTCGGGACCAGCGAGGATTTTGGAACGCGGGGAGACACGCCCACGCATCCGGAACTACTGGACTGGCTAGCGGTGGAATTCATGGAGCGGGGCTGGAGCCTCAAGCAATTGCACAGGTCAATTGTGCTATCGGCCACATATCGTCAGGGGGCAACCGCCACGACCGAGGCTATCGCGCGTGATCCGGATAATCGCTGGTTGGCCCGTGGCCCCCGTCAACGGTTAACGGCCGAGATGATCCGCGACCAGGCGCTCTTTGTCGCGGGGATGCTGAGTGAAAAAATGGGGGGGCCTAGTGTGATGCCGCCGCAACCGGAGGGGATTTGGAATTCCCCGTATAATGGAGATCAGTGGAAAACCAGCGAAGGAGAAGATCGCTATCGCCGGGGGGTGTACACGTTTATTAAGCGCACAGCCCCGTACCCCACGATGCTGACCTTTGACGCCCCTAGCCGCGAAATTTGCGTTGTTAAGCGAAATAAAAGCAATACGCCCTTGGCGGCGCTGGTGACACTGAATGATCCCGTGTATGTGGAAGCGGCCCAGGGGCTGGCCCGGCGATTGTTGCGCGAGGGGACAAACACCGCCGAGCGGATCTCCCTGGGTTACCGGCTGGTTACGGCGCGTGACGTTCGACCCGCGGAATTAGCGACCCTCACGACGTTTGTGGAGCAAGAGCGCGCCCGGCTTAATGGTGATGAATCCGCGGCTCGGGCGATTGCCGGCAATTTAGAAAAAGACAACTCCGCGACAGAGCAAGCGGTCTGGACGTTGGTGGGAAATGTGCTGCTGAATTTGGACGAGGTGCTGTGCCGGTGACGCCGGGTAGGTCCCGTCCGCCGGACGGGACTGGTGTGACGGGGGGCGGGCGGTGAATGGGAAAAAAGGGTGGCTAGGGCAAAAATCGCTTTTGCCCCCTGACCGGAATTTGGTTTTTGGAGCTTGGTTATTGGTAAAGATATACGAAATGTGGTTACCATTCCTGGGTAATCAAGCTCAAACACAAGTGTGCTTTTCAATTCTTAATTTTTCATTCTTAATTCTTAATTCATCTCATGGATCTGTACCTCGAGCAACTCAAGTCACTCACCCGGCGGCATTTTTTTGAACGTACTGCCACGGGGATCGGCACGCTGGCCCTGGCGGCGCTGGCCAACCCGCGCGTCTTTGCGGCGGAGGGAGAAAACGCCGC
The DNA here is from genome assembly GCA_033762255.1 of Pirellulales bacterium. Taxonomy (NCBI): domain Bacteria; kingdom Pseudomonadati; phylum Planctomycetota; class Planctomycetia; order Pirellulales; species Pirellulales bacterium. The sequence goes on from JANRLT010000021.1 coordinate 189,055, forward strand.
CAACGGGACCACTTCCACTAATGATGAAAAGACCTCCGCGCATGCCGCCACCCGTCCCCTTGCTCCCCGAGCGCCCCATTTTCCGGCGCGGGCCAAGCGCGTCATATACATGCACATGGCGGGGTCCCCTTCGCAACTCGACCTCTTTGACCCCAAGCCCAAGCTCAAGGAGCTAAATGGCCAGCCCTGCCCTGACTCACTGCTAAAAAAGGAACGCTTTGCCTTTATCAAGGGGGTGCCCAAAATGCTGGCCAGCCCCTACGAATTTCAGCGGCATGGAGAGTGCGGGGCGGAGCTATCGCCGCTCTTGCCCCACTTAAGCAAAGTCGTGGATGACATCTGCATCATTCGCTCCATGGTGACCGAGCAATTCAATCATGCCCCGGCACAGCTCTTTTTAAATACGGGCTCGCCGCAGTTGGGCCGGCCCGGCATGGGATCGTGGCTGACCTATGGCCTGGGAAGCGAAAGCCAAAATCTGCCGGGCTTTGTGGTGCTAATTTCCTCCCCGCAGGGACCGGACGCCGGCGCCGCGCTCTGGAGCAGTGGTTTTCTGCCGGGAGTCTACCAGGGGGTGCAATTTCGCAGCAGCGGCGATCCGGTGCTGTATGTTTCCAATCCCGCGGGAATTGACGCCGAACGCCGCCGCCGCACACTGGATTTGTTGAATGACCTGAACCGCCAGCAACTGGCCCAAGTGGGGGACCCCGAGACTGTCACCCGCATTGAACAGTATGAACTGGCGTATCGCATGCAAACCGCCGTGCCAGAATTAATGGACCTCAGCGGCGAAACCCAGGAAACGCTGGATTTGTACGGGGCAAAGCCCGGCCAGCAAAGCTTTGGCAATAACTGCCTGTTGGCCCGGCGACTGATCGAGCGGGGCGTGCGCTTTGTCGAATTATTTCATTGGGGTTGGGACAGCCACGGCACGAGCAAGGGGGATGACATCATGCATAGCCTGCCCGAGCGTTGCCAGCAATGCGATCAGGGGGCAGCGGCGTTGGTAACCGACCTCAAACGGCGGGGCTTGCTCGATGATACCCTGCTCATCTGGACTGGGGAATTTGGACGCACACCGATGAATGAGGAACGAAACGGGTCAAAATTTTTGGGCAGGGACCATCATCCCCACTGTTACAGCATGTGGCTGGCGGGAGGAGGGATCAAGCCGGGACTCACGTACGGCGCAACCGACGAATTGGGGTATCATGTGACAGAAAATAAAGTTCATGTCCACGACCTGCAGGCAACGATTTTGCATTGCCTGGGCTTGGACCATACCAAGCTGACGTACACGTTTCAAGGGCGGGATTATCGCCTGACGGATGTGTTTGGCAATGTAGTCAATAATATTTTAGTGTAGGAAATCATGGCGGAATTTGTCACGGCGGTCACTACCTGCGGCACATTGGAAGCGGCCCAAGCGCTGGCCACGGCGGCCATCGCGCAGCATCTGGCGGCCTGTTGCCAGATCAGCGGTCCGCTGCAAAGCATTTACCGTTGGCAGGGAATCATCGAGACCGCCACCGAATGGCAAGCGGCGTTCAAGACCACGCGCGCGGCGTTGCCGGCACTCCAAGAACTGGTGCTTTCGCGACATCCGTATGATACGCCGGAGTTTCTGGTTTGGGAAATCTCCAGCGGCTCAGAAAAATATTTAACTTGGCTGCGGGGGGAAGTAGTGGATAGTGGATAGTGGGTAGTGGATAGTGGGTAGTGGGTTATCCCCTGGCCAGAAATTTCCCCAGTCGGTAGCATAGACCGCTTGGTGGCAGCCACGGGTCGGCTGGCCCGTTATTTTCCCCATGCTAGTAGACGTTCCATGCCCCCACCTTTGCCGCCGGACATCCCCTGGTTGGCATGGTGGCTGCCGCTCTTGTGCAGTTTGATTTATGTTTGCGGAGCGCTGTGTCTCAAATATGCAGCGCGGTACCGAGTCAGCTTGTGGCTGGGGAGTTGGTACGCCAATGTGGCCGTGTGCTGCGCGAGCGCACCCCTGTGGCTGATCCCCGCGCCGGCGCTCTCCGGCCAACCCTGGTGGCAAGCGATCGTAGCGGGGCTGGTCTTTTGGTTGGGTCAGTTTACCACGCTGGTCGCCTTGGACGTGGGGGAGGTCTCAATCGCCACACCGGTCCTGGGCCTTAAAATCTTGTTTGTCCTGATTTTTATGACTCTGCTCTCCGGGAAACCCCCCGGGCTGCAACTCTGGGTGGCGGGGGGCCTAAGTTTAGCCGCGCTCACGCTGCTGCAGGGGGCTCCCCGGGCCAGCGCTTTGCAACCCAACGCCACCGGTCACAAACCCCGCCGCATCGGCCTGACCATTTTGCTGGCGGCTTTTTCCGCTCTGGCCTATGCCCTCTTTGATGTGTTGATCAACGCCTGGTCGCCGCATTGGGGAATAGAACGGATCATACCGCTGGCGTTTTTGGTGGCTTTGTTGGTCTCCACCTTGGCGGTCGGCGCGCGGGTGGGGTCTTGGCGGATCCCCCGGGGGGCCATTCCCTCCCTGTGCGGCGGTTCGGCGCTAATTGGCCTGCAAAGCGCCACGCTCATCTACGCCATTGCCTGGACCCAGGACCCGCCCCGTATCAATTTGATCTACAATTCCCGCGGTTTCTTTAGCATCCTGGCGGTTTGGGGGGTGGGACACTGGTTTGACAATCACGAGCGGCACCTGGGCCGGAGGGAATTCATCCGCCGGTTGTGCGGCGCATTTTTGATGCTGGCGGCGATATTTTTAGCCATCACCTAAAACACAATTACCCCGCTCATCCACAATCCCGATTGACATTGTCAAATCTGGTCGCCGCACCCCAGAATAAAGCGTTGCGGCGCGTCGCACCGCCGGTTTTCGTGATCGCTTATAAACCTGTAAAACTTCATCCCACGCGGTATGGATTCCGCGGAAAGGTCGCACATGGGCCATTCGAATCAACGCATTTACCTGACCACGCATTTGCCGCGAGTGGAGGGACCGATCTTGGAGATTGGCTCGCATGACTATGGCAGCACGGCTCCGTTTCGCGGAATTTACGCCAACAATAACTATGTCGGCCTGGATTTACAGGAGGGACCCAATGTCGATATCGTCCATGACCTGACGACCGGCATCGGCCCTTTGCAGCCAAATTTCTTTTCCCTGGCGATTTGCTGTTCGGTGCTGGAGCATGTCAAACGTCCCTGGGTCATGGCCGAGCATATCACCACGCTGGTGCGGCCCGGCGGGCATGTTTATATCTCCGTTCCCTGGGTTTGGCGGTATCACGCCTATCCAGACGACTACTTTCGTTTTTCGCATCATGGAATCCGGGAATTGTTTCCCAGCTTTGAGTGGCAGCAACAACATTACTCCCTGAACGTAAAAAACGAATTTATCAAACTGACCCCGGAAACCCTGAACGCCGATGAGCAATTGTCAATCCTTGTCCCCGGACCGGCGGGTGAACGCAAGTATTTGCCGTATTTGATGGTCGAAATGCTGGGCATAAAGCTGAAGGACTGATTCGATTTTATCGGGTGGCCATGTTACAATAGGTTTAAGACGGGAATTATTAATAATTCCAGCCTCCCGCCAAAATGAAATTACCCAACAATCATGCCTAATCTTGCGTTATTGGTCCTCCGCGCGGTCTTTGTCATGGTGGCGATCGGCCTGGGGGCCGGACTAAGCGGATCCGACATCCTCTTGCGCGAACCGTGGTGGCTCCCTTGGGCGACCATTGGCGGGATTATGCTTTTGGCGGCGGGGGTGATCTTTTTGGATAATTCCATCGCCCGCAAGGAACTGCAAACCGTCACGGCGGTGTACTTTGGGCTGATCGTGGGGATGTTTCTGACCTATGTCGTGCGGCTGGCCATGACCCCCTTGCTGGCGGGGGTAAAGGCCGATGTGGTGCAATGGGTCGAACTGATCGTGGGGATGATTCTGTGTTATTTTTGCATTAGCATCCTCCTCCAGACCAAGGATGACTTTCGGTTTATCATTCCCTATGTGGAATTCGCCCGCGATGTCAAGGGACGCAAGCCCTTCATCCTGGACACCAGCGTGATTATCGATGGGCGGATCGCCGATGTCGTGGAGACCCGCGCGTTTGACAATCAACTGATCATTCCCAGCTTTGTCGTGGCCGAGATCCAGGGAGTGGCCGACAGCGCCGACCGCATGCGCCGCAGCCGTGGAAGGCGGGGGTTGGACATACTTAATCGACTGCGCAACAACAAAGAACTCGACCTGCAGATCCACGACCGCGAACTAAAAGAATACCTGGACCAGCCGGTCGATATGAAGCTGGTCATCCTGGCCAAGCACCTCAATGGCAAAGTCGTCACCAACGACTATAATTTGAACAAAGTGGCTAATTTAAACGGCGTCGGGGTGATTAACCTTAACGACCTAGCAAACGCCCTCAAACCGGTCTTTTTAGTCGGCGAGGCGATCGAAGTTCGCATTGTCAAACCGGGGGAAGGGCATGGGCAGGGAATCGGTTATTTGGACGACGGCACAATGATTGTGGTCGAAGGGGGCCGCGAGCATGTCAATCAATCCGTCCGGGTCACCGTGACCAGCATGCTCCAAAAAAGCGCCGGCCGCATGGTCTTTGCCAAATACGATAGCCAAGTTCCCGTGCTGCAGGGCTAAAATCCACCTCGCAGCTTGTTGCAATCCCTACTCAACTCATAACGCTCTCGCAATCGGCACTGTTGACAACAATTGCAGCTTTTTCCCACGTGCATCTGCTTTTGGTGGCCCGGTCCCCCGACTCCGCGCCGGTCCCCCCGGCCACTGTTTCCCCCGCCCAGGCGAATTTTGCCGGTAGTCTGGCGCTTTTTGATTGTTCCTTTGAGCAGTTATCCGCGCGTCTGAATGCCCTCACCCGGATGGATTGCGAGCCCGACGGCGCGTTTGTCTGGGTCGGGACGGACTGGCTCGGGCCGGCGGGTTTGACAACGGCCGAACCGCTGCCCGCGGAATTACCCGTATCCGGGTCCATGCGGGAAACAAAAGACAGCCACCTATCAAGCCCCGAGGCACCAGCGCAAGCCTGGCAAATGGAGGGACAATTAAGCGATCGTGAGGGAAAAATCTGCTCTGTCGAGGTAAAGGGGAGTTTTCCCTTCTGGGCTTGGAAAAAATTGCTGGAATGCTGCGGGTATCCCCAAGTCGCCATCAGAGTGATATTACTAAAAACCGGGCAGAGCCTGGAACTGGATGAATTTTTGTTGCAAGCTCGGGAACCGCCATAAGATGTATTGCCTAGCTTTTTTGCAGAGCCGCGCGGATCGATTTAGCGCGCTGTTCATATTCGCCGGCGGCGGCTGATTGATTGCTGGATTTAAGCGCTTGGGATAAAAGCTCCAACCCGTCGGCGGCGTGGGGATGATTTTCCGGAAGGGCGGGTAAGGACTCGGCCTCCCACCTTCGCAAGACCGTCAGGGCGGCGGAGGGTTGCTTGGCCAGCAATTGCGTCCGCGCGATCCCCAAGAGCATCGCACAGGCCAACGGTTGATCGGCGGTTTCGCTTTCCATGGCCGCCAAATAAAGCTCTAATCCGGCTTGATAATCCTTTAACGCCCCATCGCATTGGGTTTTGCCAGGATTAGGTCCCAGGCTAACCAACGCCCGGGTGGCCAACAATTTTGCCACAGCGGGGTGCAGGGGATAATTGCCGGACTTTTCCACATTCGCTAGGGAGTTTTGGGCCATTTCCAGTCCTTGCCGCAGACCTTCCAGCCCCTCCTTTTCCTTGCCAACTAAGGCCAAAGCCCGGGCCTGCAACCCTAACGCCCAAAGTTTTAGCGGGTGCAGTTCGCGGCCCCGTTCGGCCAGGATTGCCAGGGGGGGCGCCAGTGTTTTTAGCACATCCTCGGAAGTTTTTTGCAGGTCTCCGCCATTTGCCCGCTCTAGTATTGATTCGGCCAATAATAACTGCGCCTCGATCATGGCGGGATGATGCGATAAAAACCGGGCCTGCCCGGCGGCCAGAAACTCTTGCAATTTTAGCTCCGCCGCCAAATACATTCCCCGGGCAAACAGATATCGACTATGGAGCAGTTGCGCGGCCAAGGCGCGCGTGTCTGTTTTTGTAAATTGGGCCAACAGCGGCTTGTACTGTAACTGCGCCGCGGGATAATCTGCGGTGATGCCGCCGCAATTCGCCAGAAACTGCCGCTGTAGCTGCGAGCTGGCATGCGCCGGATGGCTGGTTGGCAAATGGCCCCGCAGGGCCGCCGCTTGTTCCAGATCCGCAAAAGCCGAATTGGTCTGGGCAAGTTGCCAATGCAAAATCGCCCGGTTTTGCAGGGGAATCGCCAGATACGCTCCCCTGCGGGAAGTGGCCGAGTCCGTATCGAGGACGGTGCGAATGATGTCCTGGGACCGGCTGAGCAAAATTTGCGCGCCGGCCGTATCCGGGGGACTGGCCAACAAATGCAGCACGCCCAAGTTGTTCTTCAGCGCGGCCAAAATGGGGGTCGACTCGTCATAGTTAAGGGAATTCGCCGCTTTTTCCAGACGGAGCAACTCGTCCCAACGCCCCTGTTGGATGTAAACGGCCAAAAGCAAATTGATGGCCGTCAGTTTGCCAGCCGGAGTGCCGCTTTTGGCTTGGTCGTACAAGGTTTTGGCCTGGGCCAGCGCCTTGGGAAATTGCCCCGTGTGGAGCAGGGCGATAGTGAGGTACGTTTGCAGGATAGGGTCATTTTTTTGTGTTTTAAGCAGTTCCTCCGATTTCTTGACCGCCACCGGGAAATTCCCCGCAAACAATTCCGTCTGCAACAGGGCCAATTCCGCGACGGACGCCTGTTCTCCCTTCGTCGAGATTTCATTATTAAACTGAGTCCGGGCTTTTTCAAAATCCCGCTGGGCCAGGGCAATTAATCCCTGCCGGTACGGAGCGCCGCCCGGACGCATTTTTTTGGCGTCCTGCTCGGTCTTTAAGGGGATAAGGGGAACCTCGACCACGGCAATGTGGGGATCCACCAGCGTCAGCCATACCGTGGCCGCCGCTTCGCGCAAGTCCGTCTCTAAGTTGGCATCCACATAAGAACGATCAATGGGTGCCAACGGGGTCCACCACCAGCCAAACAAGATCGCGAATAACACCCCCGCCGTAATATTGGCATAACGACGTTTGGTCCGGCCCGTGCCAAACTGCAGCAAATGCGCATGATCATGAGGGTGCGCCGCCGGATGTTTGGGGGGATCGGCAACGGCCTGGGCGGTAGCCGGTACATGCAGCGTGCTCAGGGCGGAAGCCAGGGCAGCCTTTTTTTCCAGACTCTCGGGCCGCATTAACGCGCTGTCGCCGTGGGAGTCCTCCGCATGGTGGTGGTGCGCGTGGTGCCTATTTTTCAAAAATTCCCGCACGCCAAACCAGCCTGCCAAGGCCCCCAGGCTGGCATGGACCAATCCCAATATTTTTTGCGCGGCAAAAGGGATTTCGGGCGGGCCAAAGAGATACAGCCCGATAGTGAATAGCAGCCACAACGCCCCGGTAATCAGCGTTCCCTTGGGAAACGACTTGGGGCGCAGTTTAAATTGCGTTTTTGTGGAGGGGGCGGGGTGGTCTTTTCCCGCGACCTTGAGACGACGTTTCATGGCAGTCCCCGATTGCATTCTTTTGGGGCGAGACAATACGCTAGTGCAAAAGAATACTGCACGGCAATGAGCGGTCTGCCTGCAATCCTAACATGACCTTAATAATTAAGCAAATTTTTGTCCAATAATTAAAAAAACGACAAATTTGCCGGATAAATTGTCACATACGAAGGGAATTTAGATCATTTACGCTGTGCGGTCGTGTTATTAACTTGCCGAGGGGGCTTGGCAGCCTAAAACCAACTCTAGTAAATGGTGCAGTAACGCCCGCAACGCGGGCGGTTGCACCTGGCTAATGGCCTGCAGGGCTTGAACCCGATGTTCATCCACCAGCAGCCGCGCGGTCTCTAAGACTCCGGCAGACTGGTAAAGTTGGCGAATTTCGGCCAACGCCGTGGGGGACAATTCTCCCGCCGCCAGTTGTCGCAGGCGCTGCCTGTCCGTCGGGGGTAAATTTTGCAGGGCTAAGGCCCAGAGGATTGTCGGCCGCCCCCCTAAAATATCTCCCGCCGCTTGCAATTTGTTATGGTCGTCCCCCTGCCAATCGCCCAGATCATTGAGGATTTGAAAGGCGATCCCGAGCTGCCGGGCAAAATCATAGATGACGGTGCGATAGGGGGTCAGAGGACCCGCCAGCCGCAAACCGGCGAATAATGCCGCTTCAAACGCGGGGGAAGTCTTAAGTGCGTAAATTTGCAGCGTCTCGGCGGGGCTAAGGTGCTTTTCGTGGGAATCCCGCCACAGCAATTCCGCCCCCTGCCCCTCGGTTAGTTTAAGGTGGGCGTCCGCCAAACAATCTAAAATGTCCGACACCACCGCGGGACCTAACGCCGCCGCTTCCCGGCTAACAAGCCGATACCCCAGGCCTATCAAATAATCCCCCACATTTATCGCCGTGGAAATGCCATAACTACGGTGCAACGTGGGTGACCCATAGCGAAACGGGTCGTCATCCTCGATATCGTCATGAACCAGCGAGGCCTTGTGAAAGGTCTCGATCGACATGGCGACGCGCTTGATGCTGGCAGGCAACGTCGCCAGCCAATCCCGCGCGGTCCGCGGCGTGGGAAAATCCCCGGCGGTCAACGCAAAATAAACACCCAGCGTAATAAACGGGCGGCTATGTTTCCCACCGCGGGTCAAAAAATCATACGCCAGGGCTTCGGTTCCGCAGATCGGGCTAAGGCCGGAAATTCCTTTGCCATTCATCGCCGCCAAAGAGGGACCACCGCGAAAGCGCGGCACAAGCTGTTCCAGCATCTCCGGGGTAAACATCCCCGCCGCCCCTTGCCAAATCGGCAAATACACCGCCGCGATCTCATCCCTCCGGGAGCCTGCATCCACACCGGACACAGAACCCTCAGGATGTTTCTGTGAAAACCTGTGGGTGTGCGGTGCCCGTGAATCGTCTGCCTCAATGGAATTTGGCAAGCCAGCCAAGTCCAGCAATTCCCAGACCCAGGCCTCATCGACGGCAGGATGAGGGGAATTGGACGAAGTTTTTTCTGGGGAAAAACGGGGTGCATCGGCATCGAGCAAGGGAATCGCGACACACGGCAATCCCAGGGGCAAAAGCTTTTGCCAGGCTTTTTCCAGATTTTGCAGGGTATCCACCCCCAGTACTCCCTGAACACGCCCCGATAACAGAGCGTGTAAGATTGCGTCGGTCTCTGTCGTGCAGAGTACTTGAAATCCTCGCTGCTGCGATTTTTGCAGGGCCACCTGTTGCCAGGAAGCATTTAAGCGTCCGGAAGAGCCCCCCCCTGTGACAGGGGGAAGCAACAACAAAATTCGTTCAGGGGGAATCTGACGAATTTTCTCCGACCAGTATTCACCCGCGGCGATTACCATCACCCAGGCGTGATATTCCGAATTTAGTTGTCGTTCGTGTAGTATTTTGCGTGCAAAGTCGGCTAGTTCTGCGGCTGTCAGGCGTTCGATATTCCAGTGCGGGACGGCATTACGAACAACCCCTCGCAATTCTTGACGTTGTTGGGGAGTGGGAGGAATTTGCCAGCCTTCCTGCCGCTGTGCGGAAAGTTTTTCCTCTCTAGGGGCGTAACCAGAAAAAGCATGCCCATTCATGCCAGCGGACGCGACGGAATTTATCGTCGCGGACTTGCCCCCCGTGGCAGCAACACTGGTAGGGGGTAAAACAGGATCGCTGGATATGTTTTTTGAGGACAAAATTGTATGCATGGGGAAAGGCCTTGCCAGGTGAGCATTCTTTCCCAGCAAATGTCACAAATCCGGGTGGATTGTAACATCTGGGAAATTATTCCGAAAATCGGTTCTTTTGTCGAGATGCCGCAAACTTCTCTTTTTCAGCAATTAATTTACAAACCGCAATTTCCCGCCGATTATTAACTTTTTGTCGTCTCGATTTGGCCCTGCGGGGATTTTTTTCTTGGCGGATAATCAAAAAACAGGGCCCACGATAAAAACCGGCCAATTATTCGGCCCGGTCCGGATAGATGGGTGGATAAAAATTCCCCCGGTAAGGAGCGGGTTAAATAAATAGACCGGTGCGAATCACAAAGATGCCGCACCGGTCTGTCTCGTTGTTGTGGCGGCCTGAAAAGAATTGGACAGTTCCCCATCCGCATCAGGCACGCAGTTGCCAAGCGAAGGCAAGCTACGACTTTTTGGCCGTTTTCTTAGCAGGCTTCTTGGTGGCAGCCTTCTTGGGAGAGCGCTTCGGGGCGGGGGTCTTGGCAGCTTTCTTAGTGGCCATTCTGTTGGCTCCTCGTTACCAGGTGCCCAAGTCGATTAGCGGCTTTTTCCCTTAGGGCACTGAAAAGGGAAAAGGCAAATTGCACACGGCCCGGGCTGGCTAAAGATTGCCCACTTAGATAGGGCAAATTCCGCCATCCCTGGCAGGTTGGCCAGATTGGAGCAAAAACCAGGGAAACTCGTCAAGATGAGTTTACTTGGTAATATGCGCCAATTATGGGCAACTTGATGCTTTATTCATTCGGCGTCGACTACGCCGAACTTGAGGGTTAAGCCGATTGTCCAAGAAAATTAGTAGTAATTAATCTATATTTAACACAAGCGGGTCGGTTTTTCCCACTTGGCTTATGACACTTTGTCCTTCCACAGCCCCATTATTCCACAGCCCACATTAAATGGAGGATCGTGCAAGATTTAACCCGCTTTGGCCAGCAACTCCTCAACCAGCTTGGCTAACAGGGCGGGATTGTCGCTCTTGCGTATGTGGGCGATACGGTCCGCGGGAATTTTCATCTTTTCCAGCAAGACCATGATCTGCGTCCAGCGCTTTTCCCTTGCTTTTCCCTCGGCCAAATACAATTCTGTCACTTGCTCGCTCAGTTTTTGCAATTGCAGCGTGGAGAGATTTTCATAGTAATTTTTGATAATATTCTGTTGGTACTTGCTGTATTCCGCCATCGAGACCTCGGTTTGAAAAGCCCGGTTTAAAAGTGTACTCGTGTCAGTTGCCGGGACGTGCACTTGTGCAACTGTCAGCACAAAAAGTCCGCCGACTTCTGCCCCCTTAGACTCCATCGGCAGAATCCCAACGGCGTCATTATCCGCTGTTAAGGGGAGTAGAGGCAAGCGAAATACGCAAGATTTACGCGAAAATACGAGTGTGCTTTATCGATGTAACTTGATATGCTGTATTGACTTGCGAAACAAAACACCTACAACGAGCTTTTTTGCGGAAAATACTCGTCCAAACAACTATTGTCGGCGGACGATAGCCGGTAATACTGTTCTTACATTAATGGAAGAATCCGTTTTGAAGTACCTAGGTCCCAAATCATCATGATCCAAACGAATTCCCTACATACCATCCCCTCGGCCGCCCAGGTGGTAGTGCTGGGGGGAGGACCGGCGGGTGTAACCACCGCCACCTTACTGGCACAACAAGGCGTCGATGTCGCCCTGTTCGAGCGAGAAACTTTTCCCCGTTTTCACGTTGGGGAATCTTTGATCCCCGAGACGTATTGGGTGTTGGAACGTTTGGGGATGCTGGAAAAGCTGAAAACAAGCTGCTTTGTGCGCAAGGAAAGCGTGCAATTTGTGAATGCCCAGGGCAAAGTGAGCGAACCGTTTTATTTTACAGACCATAAACCGGGGGAATCATCGCGAACATGGCAGGTGCTACGCAGCGAATTTGACAAGATGATGCTGGATAACGCCCGCGAGCAAGGAGTGCAGGCGTGGGAAGGGGTGCGCGTGCTGGATGTCGTTTGGGAAGGGAATCGCGCGAGTGGCGTCCGGCTACTGGACGCGGCGGGGGACCAACACCAGGTCCACGCATCCGTGGTGGTTGACGCCACGGGCCAAAGCAGCTTTATTGCCAACAAGCTCAAACTGCGGGTAAAAGATCCCGATTTGAAAAAGGGATCGATCTGGACCTACTGGAAAGGGGCCTTCCGCGATACGGGCGTTGACGCCGGGGCAACCATTATCATTCAAACACCCGACAAAAAGGGGTGGTTCTGGTTTATCCCCCTGCATGACGACGTCGTCAGCCTGGGGGTGGTTTCGGATTTTAAATCGCTGTTTGCGGCGAGTCGAGGCGATCACGAGGCCATCTATACCGAAGAACTACACCTTTGCCCAGCCGCTTTGCAACGGATTGCGAACGCCACGCGCTGCGCCCCGTTCTATGCGACCAAGGATTATTCCTACCGCAGCACTCAGGTCGCTGGCAACGGCTGGGTGCTGGTGGGGGATGCCTTTGGCTTTTTAGATCCCTTGTACTCTTCCGGCGTGTTGCTCGCGCTCAAAAGCGGCCAATTGGCGGCGGACAACATTGCCGAGGCGGTGCGCCTAGGCGATTATAGCGAAACGCAACTCCGCAAGTGGGAACCCGGTTTTGTACGGGGGATGAACCGCATGCGGCAACTGGTTTGCGATTTTTATGATGGGCTAAATTTTGGCCGCTTTGTCAAGGAATATCCCAACATGAAGGGAATCCTCACGGATTTGCTGATCGGCGATTTATTTGACGACAAGGTGGACGCCATCATCGAACCGTTGAACCACGCCCGGACCAGCCTGCGCGAGTATCGCGAGCAACAGCTTGTGGGATAGACGCTGCTGCTTATTCATAATGTGGTATAACCCAAAAATGATAGCCCGTGTCTGACACGGGCTTGTTTTATTTTGATTGCGATTGTTGAAAATCATTGCTGAAATTTACCCTTTGAACCAGCAGGGGGAGGATCAAGCGGAAAAGTGCTTTCTCCGCCAATTGGCTAACGCCACCCCCCCGCCGATGATGCCTGCCAAAAACCAGACACTGGGTTCGGGAATGGCCGCAACCGCGGGTTGGGCCAGGGGGCTGCCGACACCCGAACCAAAGTTGCTGTCAATGGGCAGGTAATCCGCGGCGGAAACCACACCGTCAAAGTCTCCATCCCCCAGGGTCCAGCCGCCGGATAATCCCGGAGTGCTCGCCCCTAGATTGGAATCCACCACCACATAATCCGCCCCATCCACTTGGCCGTCCAGGTTGTAGTCACCCGGATAGGTAAAACGAACAATGATTTGATTAAACCCAGTCCCCAGCGTGGAATTTCCCAATGTCTGATCATAAAAGGGATTGCCGATGTCCCCAAACTGGCTGTTGGCATTATCCACGGCAATAATCACACGCGATCCCCCCGACAGATCGACCACCGTGCTGCCAATCACCGGCACGCCGCTCCCCGTGGCGATGCCAAAGTTGTAATAGTTATCGATATATTGCGTGATCGTAGCCAGCGGATTGGGATCGGCGGCGTTCCCTTCGTAATACACAATCAGGTCATTGTCGTGCAGGTCCAGGATGGCGTCATTGCCAATGTTCAACCCCGGCAAGCCGGAACCCAGATTGGCTAGGGTATTATTGACGATCATGAGGCCCAAGGCCCCGCCGCCGTTGGGCGTGATTTGCAGGCGGGTGGGATCCGGTATGGAGCCTACATCGAGTGAGACGCTATTTTGCCGCAAACCTTTGACGGAGAGTGTGGATTTGGCGGCGATATTCGTATTTCCCCGCGATTCGCCATTCGGCTGCATCACCGTGCCTGGGCCAGTGACGCGTCCGGCGATTTGATTGGTCCCGTTCACAATCAAGTTACTATTAGCCGTGCCAGTCACAATAGGCGTGCCAGAGAGCAGCGCGGGAGCGATGCCGCTGAGCCAAAATTGCCCCACGCCCGGCACATCAACTAATGGAGTCTGCAAGGAAGCCCCCGGTAGCAGGACTAAATCTCCCTGACTAACCCGGGTAATCCCCGTATAAGTGCTAGCGGCGGACAAGAGAAGCGCGCCTGGGCCAACTTTTGTTAATCCACCGCTGCTGTTAGCCTGCAAGGCAATCGGCCCAATCACCGCCGGAGCGGGCATGCCGCCTCCCAGCAAATTGACTGTGGGGGCCGAGGTATATCCCTGCCCGGGATTGGTGATGACAATGCTATCAACTGCGTCGCCGTTCATTTTGGCAATGGCGGTCGCGCCGGTCCCTCCGCCGCCGGTGATTTCGACAATGGGAGCGCCGACGTAATCAAAGCCATTGTTGGCGAGCTGGATCTCCTTGATACCATCCCCCGCGGGAGCCAAGAGCGGCTGATTAACCGTGATGACGCGTCCGTTCGTGTCGATGACCGCCCCGCCATCATTGATTGTGACCGCGTCCAATCCCTCTAAAAAGTCCGCTCGATCGTTGATCGCCCGCAGTGTGCCCCCGTCAAAGTTCAACTGCGAATAGGATCCGGGATTTAGCGTAAAAACCCGCTCGGCCAGTGTGACGCCGCCATTGAGATTGACCACGCCCACCGCCGAAGGCTGTATGCCGATACAGAGGCCGCCAAAGAGTTCGACAGTGGCATTGGCGTCGACTGTCATTTGGCCGATGCCTTCCTCTGCGACAATATGAAATAAAGCCGCGTTGGAGTGCGTGTATGTACCGCCGGTATGGTAAGCCACGCCGCGGGAATCAGCGGTAAAGCGGGCAATGGCTGGGAATGTGTCGTTCTGAATCAGACCTCCCGACTGGTACAGCACACCCCGGCCGAACGCGCCGATTTGCAGATTATTACCCCTGGAATCAAAGGTGCCCCCGCTGATATTGAGCATGCCATAAGCCGTGACGTCACCGGGACCACTGGCTCCGCCGACGCGCCATTCGCCCCCCCCGCCCAGATTGCGCAGCGAGCCGCCGGTTTGATTGATCACACCCACGCCATTGCCAAATTTGCCAACGTACACCTCGCGGACATTGGCGGTCCCATTGGCTAAATTAAAGACGCCAATCGCGCCGCCATTATCACCGACATTAAACCCCAAATCCGTATGCGCGGTGATCGTGCCGCCGTTCAGGTTATAAGTTGCCCGCCCAAACCCGCCAATGGAAAACCAAAGCGAGTTTGCCCCCGGCAATCCCACATTGACCGCGGAATTTCCCGCTTGATTAAAAATTGCCTCGCTGGACAAATCTTCCGCGACGATAAATGATTTTTGGCCGGGAGTCAGTTCGATAATCGCATCATCTTGAATCGTCACATCTAATTTGCCCGTTTGACCAAACTTGGAAAAACCATCCAACGTCATGCGGGCGTTATCAGTCATCAAGATTTTTGAACCATTGACGCCAACACTATTGGCGGCACGAAATTGCCCGCCCCCTAAATGAGAAAACACCCCTTTACCGCTAATGGTTAAAATCCCATCGCCCAGAATCGTCGCGGCCTCCCCTCCCAGGCGAAATTCATTCGCGGTTTGGATGTACTGGGCGGTGTCCTTGATATTTAATTCCCCACGATTCCCGGGAAAAGCGGAAAACCCGACTCCGATGACCGTTTCGCCGCCGCTGCTGTGCGTCGAATTTAAGATGGCATTCCCGCTTAGATTGATGATCCCCGTCCCTGTCGCGGGGACCGGTCCAAACCCCTGCCCCGCATTCAACCAGCTATTGACATTGAGGGTGCCGGTTGTCATGTCCAGTGTCACGGTTCCATCCCCCTCACGGGCCAGCACCAGTTCATTGATGGTATCGGGGATCGCGCCGGTATAGACCAGATTTTTTGTCACTCCGCCAAAGGCGAAAATAAACACGTTATCACCGGGACCGGGTAATGCCCCGGTGCTCCAGTTGCCGGCCACGGTCCAGTCGTCACCAGCGGGACCGTTCCAGTCGACGTCAACGGCAACAGCGGACAGGCCCCAAGTTCCGGCCAAAAGGCTGGCTAACAACGCGCGGCGAATGTGCGCTTTGGTCATGTGATGCTCCTCAGAAAGATGTTAAACTGGCTTGGAGGCTGGATTGATAATTAATATTCTTGCAATTGTGTATGGAGTGGCCTGTACGGCTGGGAAATTGCCATGGGTAAATTAGCGCATGTCCGCACGCGACGCCCACCACATAGCTGGAAAAAAACTATGCGGCTGAATGGAATCTGGTATTACAGATAGTCCACCGCGGGGCAAAAGTCAAATAAGATACTTGATTTATCGCAAGCTTCAGGCGGTGGAATTTGTAAAATGAATTTTTTAAGGAGGTTACTTGGAACCCGCTAAAATACGTTCTGTTACCCGTGGCATGAGTTTCTTTAACCCCGGTGTGGTTTTTAGATCCCGCGTTTTGACCAGGGCCATGAACTCTTTGCTATTTTTCCCCAGCAAGGGATGCAAATTATGCCACACAATCTGCTGCAAATGCTCATCTTCTTCCGCCGACACCAGCACATCAAACAGCAACTTGATAGGGTTGGCTCCTTTGAGCTTTTTGGCGGCGATGGCGACTTGGATTAATACCTCGGGGGGGCTTTTTTGGGCTAATTCCGTGATTATAGCTAGTGCCGCCGCGCTTACTTCTCCCTGATCCCCCGCTGCTCGGACTCCCCAGGCCCGCAACGCGGGATTATCTTGCCGTAGCAAATAGTCCAACATCTGTTCGGATAATTGCCCCGCCCCCAGGATCGCCCACAAGGCGTGCATCCGATACTTCCCCGGAAGCTTTTCATCTTGGACCAGTTTTTCCAAAATTGGCAACGCGGTTTTTGACTGCCGTTCGCTCAAAATCCGTTGGGCGATGTCGCGGTAATAGACATTGGGGCTTTGCAGGCGCGCGATTAACTGTTCGTCGCTGTCGCGGGACAAATCAAATACGCCCGCGCGCGGGGTTTGCTCGTAGCGAATGCGATACAACCGCCCGCGTAAACGGTCGATTCCACCCGGATCACGGTTGGCGTCTTGGTAGCAGTGATAGCGGTCATACCAATCCAGGACATACAGACAGCCATCGGGACCGGTTTTTTGGACGACCGGCATAAACCAAGCGTCGTTCGCGCTTAAAAAATCGGGCAGCGGCGTGCCAAAATAGGTGGAGCCCCGTTGCTCAATATGATCGCTATTCAGGCAATTGCCGTGAATGTTCCCCATGTACAGTTTTTCGCGGTATTGCTCGGGATAGGCGTCGCTGTCGAAATAATGGATGCCGCAATAGGCGGCTTTTTGGTGTTTGTGATCAACAATCGAACGCATGGCCCAGGTAAACGGGGGATAAGGCCCCCCCTGGCGCTGATAATAACCGCTTTCGGTCAAATGCCACAGGTGGTCGATGACACAGGCGCTAATAAACAGGCTGCCGTGATTGTCCCAGGCAATCCCCCAGGGATTGCTGGTCCCTTCGCACCAAACCTGAAACTCGCGCGTGCGGGGATGCACGCGAAAGATGGCGCAGGTAAACTTCCAACCCGGATGGTCGGCCTTATGATGCGGCGAACCCTCGGGATAATGGATGTGGCTATTATTAAAAACGCCATTGATACCATAAAGCCAGCCATCCGGCCCCCAGGTTAGCGAGTTGGGCAATTCATGGGTGTCGTCACGGCCAAAGCCCGTCACGATCACTTCAACTTTGTCAGCTTTGTCATCGCCATTGGTGTCTTGCATGAATAACAGATCGGGCGCGTTGGCCACCCACACGCCTCCATGTCCGACCGCCACGCCCGAAGGGATATTCAGCCCTTCGGCAAAGATGGTGGTTTTATCCACTTTGCCATCGGCGTCGGTATCCTCGAGAATCTTGACCCGGTCTTTTCCCGCTCCCGGTTCCCGGCGGGGATATTCCAGGCTTTCTGTCACCCAAAAGCGCCCCCGTTCGTCGATGGTCATGGCCACGGGATTGACCAGGTCCGGCTCTGACGCGACGACCTCAACGCTGAATCCCGGAGGGACGGTCATTTTGGCAATGGCCTCCGCGGGAGAAAGCGCCGGTCCGGGGACGGTATCTTGCCCGTGGGGTTTTTGGGGTTCATCGGCCGTCACGTGATTACTATCCAGCCCCCAACTTAAAAGCCAGCACAGACACAGACCAATCAGGGGGCGGCCCAAGGCCGGAATTTTTGGGTAGGGCATGGGTGAGAACCTCTATTTTTGTAACAAAAATGAAATTGGCGGGTGACGACTGGTTTTACAATACTGAATTGGGACCAGGAACTACAGGCGGAACCTATTTTCTGATTATTTGCCGCGCAAACAGCAGGCAACTAAAATCCCTCCGCGGTAATAACTAGATTATTTAGGTGAAAAGCAAAACTCGCAAGTTATCGTCCGTAAAACTGACATATTTTTTCTGGACTATGACGACGGGATAGTTTTCGAATTTCATGAAAAACTGTTGTGAATATTGATAATTCCTTGCAATCTGTTGCTAAGATGAATGCTTGTCGGGGGGAGGGGCCAAAAGTAAAGCATTTTCCGCTTTACGTATTTCCCCAGGTTGCAACACACCACGTTTCAGCCCATCCTTTTCTTACAAAAAGCGTTGTTTTCCAGCCATGATACGTCAATTCAACCGCTTTCTGACATTTCCAAATTTTCTCACAAAAAATCGGTGTGGATCGACTCTTTCGCGCCGGGAAAACCTCCCAACGATACATTGCAATAAAAGGATGCTGGTCAGCCCTGCTTTATTGATCCGGCAAATTTGGGCAGCGGCAACAGGACGGGGAGCTATTTTATCGCTGTCACTCATTTTCTCCATTTTATCACCAGTGGCAACGGCCTGGTCCGCCCCTTTTATCGTGGGCTCGCACGCCACCTATCTGCAAATTGACAAAATTGACACCGATTACACCCTCGGCGGCACTGGGGCCTTGGCAAATCAACTGACTTGGGGGCCAGATGGCAAACTGTACGTGGCGACTAGCGGCAATGGCGTCTTACGTTATGACTACAATACCGCCACCGGCGCTCTGACAAATCGCACAGTGATCGCCCAGATTAATGCGCAGGGAATCGCCTTTCACCGGGATGGGTCTAACCGGGATGTGCTGTATCTCACCGAAAATGACACAATCAACCGGCGTGGGTATCTTACCCGCTTGACCGACGCCAACGGCGACGGCCTGTATGGGGGTCCCTCGGACGTTAACGTGCGAATTGTCAACAATATCCCCATCGGGACGCATGGCTTGACCCAATTGGCGATTTCGGGCAATTCCTTGTATGTGGGGATAGGGACGCGCAGCTTTAATGGGGGCATAGAAAACGCGCCTGAGGGAGAATCCGCCTATAACGGCAATATCGCGGTCATTCAAAACCTGAACGGCGTCACAGACACCCTAGATGCGGCGGGATTTGGCTACGCGGGAAATCTTACCACGGACATGACGCTAGCCAACCCTTATACCTCCACCGCCGCGAATAAACTTATCAACTTGACCAGCGGCGCCCGTCATCCAGCCGGAATAGGAATCGATCCCGAAGCCAAACTTTGGCTGGCGAATCAACAGCGTAATCCCGCGGCGAACGACGGTCTCGACTCTGATTTCTCTAATAACCCCCATGATCAATTGCTTACCGGCGGGTCCAAGGCGGATTTTGGCTTTGCCAATAGCAACTGGCGGACGAACGGGACAGCCCTGGCCAATGGATATTTTAACGCCGCCAACGCCAAGACTTCGTTGACTTTTGATAACCTGGCCGGCGCGGCCCAGCCAAACTTTAATCCCAATACCGAAGCCCAAACCGGACTGGGGATGCAGGCCGACGTGGCGGGGTTGGAGTTTTCCACATCAAACGCGCTGCCGGTGCAGTACCACCGCGATGTCTTTGTCACCCGGACAGCCGGTAATCCTAATTTGCGGGAAGTTTTTCCCGGTACCGACACGCTGGAATACAGCGATATCGTCGCGGTGGATTCCTTCTCCGGCGCGGTGACTTTGATTGCCGACGGTTTTGACGACGGCAATCCCGCCTTTGCCAACCGACTTTGGTCGCAACCACGGGACATCTTGCAAGATTCCCAAGGAAATATGCTGATCGGAACCGCCAATGACGGGTTTTACCGTATTTCCAAAAAGGCCAACGCCCCCGCTGTTCCGGCGGTTCACGCGTTTACCTGGAACACCAATGCCAGCGCCAATTGGAGTGTCGCGACCAATTGGAATACGGATGTGCCGGGTGTCAATGTCATGCCCCACCAGTGGGGTGATCAGCGGCATGCGGTGACGATTTCGCGCCCCGGGGCCAATACCATAGTGACCGTGGATCGCGACATTAGCATTGAAAGTCTGAATTTATTTGAAGAACTATCGCTGGCCACGGGTAAGACGCTGACCACCAAGAATCTGATGTTGGGGGATTTTAGCAATCTCGGTGGCGCGGGAACGTTAACCGTGACCGGGACCGGCGGGGGACTTTCCATTCCCGCGGGGGTCACCTCGATCAAGGAAGGCACCTCCACCATTAACGTCACTAATTCCTTTAACTGGGGCATTAGCAGCACTTGGTTCGTGCAACAAGGGACGCTCAACCTAAATCCCACCGCGCCGGGAACGGTCGGCTCTTTTGGGTTGTTGGTCACCGACGCCGCCACCACGGTTAATGTCGGCGGAACAGCCGATCCATTTTCTCAAGGGCTCCAAAAAATCGTCATCGTCAACAATTCCCCTAACTTTTCCATTACCTCCGGGACCAAGACCGTCGGCAAAATCAGCGGCACTGGCACGATCAAAGTTGCGGCGGGAGCCTCCCTGACCACGGAAGGCTTGTCGCAACAAGGCTTGCAGTTGCTAGGAACCAGTGCCCAGGTTATCGCCAGCCCCCAGGGGGGAACCGCCGGAGCGTTCATCCTGAGTAATCTAACCATGCAGAATGGGTCCTTGTTGGATTTAAACGATAACGATCTGGTCCTGTATTACAGTCAGCCGGGACCTAATCCCGCGTTAATACAAACCATCACCAGTTACGTTGACAACTTTTACACTGACAACCTTGCCTTGCCCCGTATCGGCTCCACCGCCATGAATAACTCCGGCGGCAACCGAATTCTCATTCCCGTGGATAATTCCTCGTCGCAATTTGGCGACACGGGGAATCCCTTCTTGGGTTTGGTCCTAGGCAATAGCTCCAACCCCACCAATCCAGGGTTTAACCAGGTCATCATCCGTTTTACGTATCCGGGCGATTACAACCTGGATGGCCAGGTGGATGGGTCCGACTATCTGGTGGTGGATTCAAATATTGGCTCGACCACCCCGGGCTTGTCAGCCGGTTGGACGTTGGGGGATGGCGACTTTGACGGCATGATCACCACCGCCGACTATAGCCCCATCGACACCTTTTTTGGTTCAGGAGTGGGTAATCCCTTGGGTTTACGGGGGGAGGCGCCCATTTCCATTCCTGAACCACACGCGCTGGTCGCCGGAGGCATAGCGATACTTTTGCTAGCGATGCGCAGACAGCCGCCGCGCCGCGTTTGAGATTTGAGGCAATTTCGCCCCTAACGAGACCAAGCCTCGTGCTAGCAAGCAGCGATCCGAAAGCCAAATTCGCCTTCCGCAACTGGCATGCGAGCGGCTGTTTGGCAAAATGGACGGTTTTTTGCGGAATACTTGCTGTAGCGCGATTTCTTTGACCGTTAAGTAAGAATATCGTCACCGTTCGTCACAGAGCGGTGATCCGTGGGGAGCGGCTCTTTCCCGCGTCAGCTTTTTCGGCTTGCTAGCAATTTCACTTTGTCCCGCAGCTTGCCCATTTTGTTGTTTGACCAGGGATGGTCCCATGCCGGCTGTTAATCCCGACTTTCAGGTTTTGTTAGAACGGTGCGCCCACGATGTGCTCATGTGGGTGGGCTTTGGCACGCTGACGGGCCTTCTGGCCAAGGCGATTATGCCGGGGCGCGATCCCGGGGGCCCGATTGCCACCGTACTGATGGGAATCGGGGGGTGCGTCATTGGCTGTGGGACGCTGATGTTTTTTTACGAAGGTCAACGTGTCACGCCGATTAGCCCGGTGGGATTTTTGGTGGCCACCGGGGGCGCGTTTATCATTTTATTCTTTTATCGGCTACTGAGCGGCAGGCTGCTGCGCGAACATTCTCCCCGCGCGTCGCGATTGGTTCTCCCCGCGCCGCATCGTCGCCGGGAATTGGTCCTGCGCCACGACGAAGAAGAATAGCCCAAGGGTTAAGAAAGCCCACTGGCGGGAAATCGGTTATTTTGCCAGCTCATGGATGCTATTGTGGATTGTACCGACGATGTCGCGGCCATCCTCCCCCGACAGCCGGTAACGGATCTCCATTCCCCAGGTTGGCTCCAGGCCGGGCAAGTCCAGCTTTACCGACTTGCCATCTTGGCCCAGGGTGGCATGGGCGACGGTTAACGACCGTTCATTGATATGCTCTGAGCCGTAGTCTTCGCTGCGCCGCAGACTCCAAATCTTGACTTCAAAGTTTTTCGCCTCCACCGCGCCTGGATTCAGCTTATCTGTAAACGTAAGCTCCACGTGGCCGGATTTGGCCGCAAGTCCAATGGGCAGATCGACGGGCCGGCCCGTGTATCGCACGCGGTAAAAACCGCCGGGCAGTGTTTGGTTTCCGGCCCAGGCATACATGCCGCAAACGTAAAGTTGCCCATTGGTTGGATGAAATCGCGGTCGCATGACACCCGTGGGAAAGATGGGAAGCGGCAGAGCGCACATGCCTCCCTGGGCCTGTCCGTTGACTTTTTCATGCGGCACGACATAAATCCGCCCCATGCCATAAGAAGTGTTAAGCAGCGCCCCTTGCAGCGGGCCCCACGTTTTTGCGGGTACCCAGATCAATTCCGCCGGAGAGCGGTCAAAAGCGTTTGTTATCCAGCAAAGCGGTTGCTTCATGGCTGTATCCGCCGTGTCGGTGATATCGGTATATCCCCACAGATTGCCATAAAACCCGCCTTTTTCCACCAAATTGATCCTGTTTTTTGGAGTCCAAAATCCTTCTTGATCAGTAACAAAAAAAGTACCATCGGGATTAAGACAGATCCCGTTTGCCGCCCGAAAACCGGTGGCCAGGATCTCAGTCAAGGCGCCATCGCGAGAGACCTTTAATAGCGTGCCATGGTGCGGAACAAGCGCCTGCAAGGCGTGCCGGCCACTCTTGGCATAATAAAAGTTTCCGTCGGCGTCCGTCTGCAAGCCCATCGCGAACTCATGAAAATGCTCCGTCACTTGGTGGTCATTGTTAAAGCATTCGTAATAATCAGTTTCGCCGTCGCCGTTCAGGTCATGCAACAACGTGATCTGATCGCGGCAGCAAACAAAGATTTTTCCATCTCGAAATTTTAACCCCAAGGGCTGGAATAAACCGGTCGCAATCCGCTGCCAAGCAAGCCCCTCTTGGGGATTGTCGATTCCCCCGACCACCCAGACGTCTCCATCCCACGAACAAACGGCCATTCGTTTGCCATCTGGAAAAAAATCAAAGCCAGTCAGCCGCAATTGTGCATTCCAGGGATTGGGATCCGGCACACCCAATGTGTCCACCGCGAACGGCCCCTCGTTGCTTCCGATCACGGCGGCGGTTCGCAGTATTTCCGGCCAGCGTCTTGGCCCCCCTTTGGTCAGGGGTTTTAATGGACGCGGCTCCGGAGATGTTTTTGTAAATACGGCAAGTTCATCCGCGGGCATCCGCGCCATCAACACCTTTACCCTGGTGGGCGTGATTTTGGCTGGAATCACCAGGGTATGAAACCCGTCCGCTTTACTAAGCGATGCCATGTGATTGCCATTAACAGCGACCGAAGTGGTTATAGGAGCGATCCGGGCGACTAAATCACGCGAGGATTTGCCTATTTCCAAAGTACGCGTGAAAACGGCGTTGTTTTGGGCGGGAAGCGATTCCGCTCCGGCAAGTTCCAGAATCTCCGCGTCCCCCACGGTATATGCTATGACCGTTTGGTCCCCATAAGCGTAGGTGCCCAAAAACTTTCCCCATTTTTTGGGCAGCGGGCCATAGGCGCGATGATCTCGGCCGCGCAAGCGGGGGTCTTCAAAGCTGCCTGTTTCGGGATTGGCCCAGCCCGGACCAACGGGGTTCTCCACATGTCGCTCGCCTTTGAGCTTTGGATGAATTTGGTGCTGGCCATTAAAGTGGATGCCCTTCCAATCGATAAAGTCGGAACCGACCCAACCCGCGGCATAGCGGAGCGTATCATGGTCAAACAACGCCCAACTCTTGCCCCGGGAGACACCTCCCGCGCCGGGATCCAGCCGAATGGCAATACCTTTATAGGCAAAATTCGGTCCCTCGCCGCCGACTTCATACGTGTTTATGAGACTGGGGCCGTAGTCCATGGCCATCCACGGGTCCACACTAGCAGGCTCCGGGCCGATGGACAGGCCTTTTGGCAAATTAGCCAGATAGGCGCGTTCGGTTTGCTGATATTGGGTCGGGTTATGTGGTTTTAAGTATGCTTCGCGGAGATAGTGGATGACGTCGTACTTTTGCCGGGGGACCATCCATGTCTGCGGGGCCATCAGGTTATAACCATGGGTAAGCGTCTGGTACAGGCTATAAGGGTCGCTGCCGTTTTTAAAGATATGGCTGGCAAATCGCGGAGACGCGGGAAGCGAGCCCGCTTGATCGATGGTTCCATGGCAATTAGCGCAGACGCGGGTGTAAATTGCCTCACCGCGCTCGTAGGATTTTTGATCCAGCCCGCTTATCAAACGATCATGGTCGATGTCACGCTCATACTCGGGCAATACAAACGGAGTCAGCGCGGGCCGTAACTGGCTGGCCCGCATTGGCCCCCCTTCTGATACTTCGATCAAATACTTTGCCAAATCCAGAAACTGCTGGCGATCCGAAAGCACATTGATCAGCCCTTCGGGCATGAGTGATTGCGCGCCGCGGGTTTTTTCCTCGATGTTCTCATTTTTGATATCGATACTTTTTCCACCCGCGGGATCGATCAGCGTCAGCGTTCCATCCTGTTCCCGCGCGACAATTCCCGTATGCGATTTGCCATCCGTGGTATTCACAATCACGGTCTCGTACCGCTGTTTAATCACCTTGGAAGGGGACAGCACGGATTCAATCAAGTGCTCGGCGGTGGTTCCTTTGTCGGTCTTTGTTATATCTGGGCCGGTAGGGGCGTTATTGGCTCCATCATGGCATTTCGCGCATGAAATTGACGATTGAAAAAAAATAATCGCGCCACGTCCCGCATCGCCATGCTGCCGCGCATCCCGGGCGATATCGGACAAAGGCTCCGATTGCAGTTGAGCCGTCAACGTTGGCAAATCCGCCGACCAGACAGCTTGCCCACAAATAAAAATTAGCAAGCAAATCAAGGAGGGGCGGAAAAGAACCATTTTTTTCATGAAAAGTACCTATCACTCCAGAACCTGGATGTTTTGCTGGTCCGCCCGTTCAGTGATTGCAAGTTTTCAAATTTTTTCTTGCAAAAACACTCGACTCACAATCGAGTTCAGACGTGAAAAATCATTGTAGACTGTTTTGGCCTGACGGCAATGAAAGGCCGCCATGCCAGCTTCTTTGTGCAAATCCTCAATTTACATCAAAAAAAGCGGTCCCCGGGGCGTCACTATCCATTAATCCAACTCCCGTTGCCGCAGGTATCTACTTTTTTAGCCAGATTGACCGAGACTTTCTCCCTGAAAGTGGGGTAAATTTTACTAATGGGATGAATTTTCTGGCTTGGCGATTGCGTATTTATCTTTAAGCAGGCGACTAGCTGGGTTGGAATTCGTTTAATGGACTAGGCGGTTTGATACCGCGTTTAGAACCACTTTTGATAGGTAATAACAATGTCCACCCAACGTTGCCGCTTGCTCTGGCCGTTGTTTATCGCGGGATTGGCGGTTTGTTGCGGGTTTTCCGGGTCCCGGGCTGCGGAACAGCCTACTAACCCCCCCACCCAAGCTGCACCATTACGCGCGGCTTTGTCCGAAAAACTCAAGGCCGCCCGCCAGGCCCAACTGCAATCCCCGCCGGCCGACGCGCCCGCTGGCAAGAACGCCAAAAATGGCAAAAACGCCGCCAAAGGGAAGGGCAAAAACCAACCTGGCCAACCGGCGGCCAATCTTCCCGCCAATCCGCAAGCGGCTGAAATGCTGCGGCAGCGGATTCAGGCGCTGGCCAATCCCACCCCCGCCAGCGAAGAGCAAATTCGCGCCGCGGCCAACGCCGCCAAAGTGGTCGGTGCCAAAAAAGACAAAGATTCCGCCCCCTTGCCGGTGTTGACTCCCAAAAGTCCAGCCGCTGCCGCGGCCAAAATCAACGAGTTGATCCACGAAGATGTTTTTGCCAATAGTTCCGAAAAACCGCTGGGACTAGTCAATGATCAGACTTATTTACGGCGGGCTTATCTGGACACGATTGGGCGGGCCCCCACCCCCGAGGAAATCACGGCCTTTGCCCTGGATACCGACCCGCGCAAGCGCGCGCAGGCCATCGACCAATTGTTAGCTCAATCGACTTATGGCGATAACTGGGCGCACTATTGGCGAGATGTGATCATGTACCGCAAGGCGGAGGACCGGGCCAATCTGGTCTATAAACCGCTACAAGAATACCTTACCGCCGAGTTGAATAAAAACACCCCCTGGGACAAACTAGCACAGTCTTTTATGACCGCCACCGGACCCATTACCGAAAATGGGGACACCGCGATCTTTATGGCCCAAATGGGGGATAATGAGGACGTGGTCGCGGAGTTGTGCCGCATTTTCATGGGTGTGCAAATTCAATGCGCGCAGTGTCATGATCATCCGTCGGATCGGTGGAAGCGTGAACAATTTCACGAACTCGCGGCTTTTTTTCCACGAAATACGGTTCGCCCCGGCATGCCGGGAGACCAGCTTAGTTTTACACTGGCTTCGGTCGAGCGGGAATTTCGGGCACGGGGACCGGATAATGGCCGTCCCCGCGGATCACTGGAACATTTTATGAGCGACCTCCAGGACCCGGAGTCCAAGGGGACCAAAATGGAGCCGGTGTTCTTTGTCAATGGCAAGCAACTGCCGTCGGGACTGAGCGATTTGGAGCGGCGAGGCGCATTTGCGATGTGGTTTACCGGTCGGGAAAATCCCTGGTTTTCGCGGGCGATTGTCAACCGACTGTGGAGCGAATTGACCGGCGAGGGATTTATCGAGCCAGTGGACGATATTGGTCCCGATCGCGAGATCACCGCCCCCCGCGCCCTGGATTATCTGGCGGCGCAATTTGTGGCCAATAAATACGACCTGAAATGGCTCTTTCGCACGATCACGCAGACAGACGCCTACCAACGGGCCAGCCGCTCGCGACGGACCGCCACGCAGACCCCCTTTACCGCAAATGTGGCTCAACGGCTGCGGGCGGATCAGCTTTATACACAACTGATGCATGTGCTGGAATTACGGGACGATGCGGCGGGGGCTTATGGCCGGGGGCCCGGCGGAGCAGGCGGTCGTTATGGTCTGCGCGATCCACGCTTTCAGTTTAATGCCATGTTTGGCTACGACCCCAGTGTGCGCCGCGACGAGGTGGCGACCTCCATCCCCCAAGCACTCGCCCTGATGAATGGGCAACTCAACCGCGCGGTGGAAGGAGACCGTCGCAATTCCATGCTAAACCGCGTCCTGGCTGAAAATCCCGCCGATGAGGATGCCATTAGCGAATTGTACTTGCGTTGCCTTTCCCGTGAGCCCAAACCCGCCGAACTGGCCACCTGCCAGGGATACATTGCTTCGGCTGGTAATAAGTCCACGGGGGGTAATTCAGTTAGTAGCCGCGCCGACGCATTCGAGGACATTCTCTGGGCGTTAATTAATTCGCCGGAATTTGCTTATAGAAATTAGGCGAAATAAGCAGTTTGTTATGTGAAGTTTTCATTTTTTCAGACGAAACGGATAGGAATTCATACACGGACCTCCACTGCTGTGCAAACCAGCAGTGGCACCCCAAAAACCAAAAACCAGCCTCCAAATACCAAACTCCATTCCTCCAAACTCCACACTCCACCATGCCCCTCCATCTTTGCTCCAGCGTACAGACCCGCGATCAGGCTGTCATTCGCCGGCGGGATTTTTTGTGTGGGATTTCCGCCGCGGCTGTGGCCGCCGGAAACGTCAGTTGGACGGACCTCATTACCGCCCGCGCCGCGGACCTGCGCAAGGAAGGGCGCGCGTGCATTTTGCTGTATATGCAAGGGGGGCCCAGCCAGTTCGAGACCTTTAGCCCCCTGGTTGGCCACGCCAACGGTGGGGAAACCAAGGCGATCAAGACCAATGTGCCGGGGATCGAAATTGCCGAAAATCTGCCGGAACTGGCCAAAGTCGCCGACAAATTTGCCATTGTGCGCTCCATGACCAGTAAAGAAGGGAGCCACCCGCGCGCGTCGTACCTGCTACACACGGGTTATCTGCCCACCGCATCGATTAAGCACCCCGCCATTGGCGCGATTACCGCCGCCGAAATCGCCGATCCCACCAGCGAACTCCCCGCGTATGTCCGCATCGGCGGACGCGGAACCTTTGCCACAGGCGGTTTCTTGGGCGTAAAGTTCGATCCTTTTGACATTAATAATCCCACTCAACCGCCGCAAAACAGCCGACCCGCTACCGAAGTTGCCCGCTTTCAAAAGCGACTGGGCCTGCTTGATTCTCTCCAAGGGGAATTCGCCAAGACCAATCCACAAGAGGTTAAGGACCATCAAGAACTCTACTCCGGAGCGGCCCGAATGATCCTAAGCCAGGACATGCAGGCCTTTGATTTAGCGCGCGAACCAGCCAACACGCGCGATAGCTACGGCACGGGAAACTTTGCCAGCGGCTGCCTGCTGGCCCGGCGGCTGGTCGAGGCGGGCGTCCCCTTTATTGAGGTGGTCTCCAACGGTTGGGACACGCACGATGATAATTTTAGCCGTGTGAAAAATCAGTGCGGCCAAATTGATAAACCGATCGCCGCTTTATTCAATGATTTACAAGCGCGGGGATTGCTGGAAAAGACTCTGGTCGTTTGGATGGGGGAATTTGGCCGCACGCCCAAGATCAATCCCCGCGGAGGGAGGGACCACTACCCCCGGGCGTTCAATGTCATGCTGGGGGGCGGGGGCGTCCGGGGGGGACAGGTCATCGGCCGGGTCGATGCCAGCGGCGCGGGCGTGGCCGACCGCCCGGTCACCGTGGCCGACTTTTTACGCACGATCTGCCACAGCCTGGGCGTGGATGCGAACAAGGAAAACATGAGCAGCATCGGCCGGCCGATTAAGGTCGTGGACGGGGGAGAAGTGGTGAAGGAACTGTTTGCGTAGGTCCCATCCGCCGGACGGGGCTATTTGTACTTGTAAAGTTTACATGCCTTGTGTTGTTCAAAGATATCTCATAGCTCAAACAAATGCGTGCCAAAGGCGTTTGATTCTTTGCGGGCCAACGGCCCACAAGCAGCAATTCGTACAAAGTTATAAAAGTTTGCAATAATGCCATTTTCCAAACCCACGTATATCAAGTATTAATTCGTAATCAGTAAATGGTAATTTGTAATTTTCTCTACAGTCCCAACACCAGCTTTCCCCCCGCGATCAAGAGCACCACCGCCAGGCAGCGTTTGATCGCGGTTTCTGATAAAAATCGACTCCCGATCGTGGCTCCCACCCACCCGCCCAGAATTACCGCGGGAAGCAGCGTCCAAACCACGTCTGGCACCGTGGGCGACTTTTGAAAGTGCCCCGCGAGACCGGAAATGGAATTGACCAAAATAAAGGGCGCCGATGTCCCCGCCGCGATCTTGGGCGTGGCCCAGCCCATGAGGAGCAGCACCGGTGTAAGAAAGATTCCCCCTCCCGTGCCCGTCAGGCCGGCAAACAGCCCCAGCACCGCCCCGGTCAACATCGAAGCCGCCAGTCCCGGCGGGTGAGAAGTTGATGGTCCGCGCGTGGGCCGGATAAAGCGTATCGCCGAAAAAATAAGTGTGCCACCGAGTAATAAGTGAAACACCCCCGGTGGCAGCTTCCACAACCCCCCCAAGTAGGCGAACGGGACCGAAGTTACGGCAAACGGCCAAAACAAGCCCCAGCGAAAATGCCCCGCGCGGTAAAACTGCGCCGTCGACAGACAAGCCACAAAGATGTTCAGGATCAAGGCTGTGGGTTGAATGACGTCCCGTGAAAAACCAAAGAGGGCCATAACCGAAATATAGCCCGATGCTCCCGCGTGCCCGACCGCGGCATACAAGAGCGCCACCAACGCCGCAGCAGACGCCAGGGCCAGAGTTTCCAAGGGCATCTGTCGGATGAACCTTTCCTTCCCTCGCGCCGGGCGGGGATTTTTTCACTGGATGAATAAAAATTTGGTAAACGGCGTTTAGGCAACGGGACGGTAACGTAGTCGGCGCCTTCCAGCTGCCGTTGAATAATAAAACTGTTTGCACAGCGTGATACAAACGGCTTCGTACTCACACGGCAGCGGGACACTGCCTACTACGTACTTACAACCCGATTCATTAACGTAGGCTTATCAATTATCACCGCTTGTGGCCCAGACCACAAAAAAACCGCTTTCCCAAATAGAAAGCGGTTTGCAGATTATAGACTCGCCCCGCCCTGGCTAGCGGGGCGCTAGCAACTTAATTGGTGGCGGCGGTTTCCGGGACAATATTGATCCGGCGGCCATCGCGGTCAAAATGAACCTGCCCGTCCATTAGGGCAAACAGCGTATAGTCTTTTCCCTGGCCAACATGTCGACCAGGATAAAACCGATTCCCCACCTGCCGGATCAGGATATTCCCCGCCCGCACGGTTTCACCAGCGAATTTTTTGACGCCGCGGCGCTGGGCGTTGGAATCCCGACCATTGCGGGTAGAGCCCTGACCTTTTTTATGTGCCATGACACAGCCTCCTCATAAAATATGATTGTTGGGTGCGGGCCAACCGACCCCGCATGACGATGCTAGATCATACGAATCGCCCGCGCAAACCCCAGTGGGAAAAGGACTTAGACCCACCAGGCAAACACGGAAAGCCGTAGAATCCCTGAGTTTAGCGAAAAACCCATTGATGGTCAATGACCGCCTCTTCACCGCTCGCGGGATCACGCATGGGGAGGCCAAAGTAGATCTCGGTTTCGGTCTTTGTAAAGGCGTCGCTGGGGCGCCAGAAATTAAGCTGGAGAAACTTGGTTTCAAAGATGCGACCCGTACCCGGGGGATCGCCGGGTTTGTAAGTCCCCGGGGGATCGGTAAAGCGGTAGACATTGGTCAATCCGCCGACATATACCTGAAATTGATCGATCCGCGGGTCCACATCTTCCCAGGTGGCCACGCCCCAGACACTGTTGTCTTTTTGGGGGGTGGAAAGGGGGATCGGGATATTCAGCATATCAATTGTGGAATTGAGTCGGCGATTGGGATCCTCGCGATCCTGAATCGGCTTGAGCGCGACGGGAATCAAGCGATCAAGATACGCTTTCTTCTTGTCCACGGTCTCCAGGCTAAAGGTGGGGACAAAGTTAATTGGAATCGCTTGCTCCTGGCCAGCCACCTTAGAGGTCAGTTGGTCAACTTCCTTGACGTCCCAGGTCCCTTCATTGGTTTGAAACGGTTGCAAATGCTTGCCGACATTCCGCACGCGATAAACGATGTACCAGACGACTTTTTGCTGCATCTTGCCCGATTCTGTGGGAAAATCGACCATGATCATCCGCGGCGGCTTAAAGCTGAACTCCAGGCTCCAAACCGAGCGGCGAAACGGAGTCTGAGTGGCGGCAAAGCGCAAGGTCTGGGTCTCGGCCAAGTCGCTGCTTTTAATCGGCCAATTCATCAACTCCGGATGCCCAATCTTTAGCTCGACTAGGTCTTGATGGCTAAAGGTTTCGTTTTTTTGCCGGTCCGGAGTAATGGTAATTTCCGTCCCAGGAACCAACCGCCGCAAACCCGTCGGGGGAGAGGGCGCCTGGGCGGAGACGGTGGAGAGTTGTGTTCCCGCGCAAACGGCCAGGCCCAACCCTAGTGCAAAACGCTGAAATATCCGGAAATTCATGGTTGCCTAATGCAAAGATTGCGCAAGAGTACGATGAGGTAACAGAAGTTGCAGCCCCAGCCGGACCGACCGTGACAATGAATCTAAACTGTTATCACTAGACTCTTTAGTATAAATAGCGGCAAATCCGCCAGTCAAGGAAACGCGTAAATTCCCATGTGATTTGCGGGATTGAAGAATATTTATAACGGTTTTTCCGGGGAAATTGGGGGCTAGGGTCTGGTTTTATCCCCAAATGCTAGGGAAAACCAAATGGCAGCAAATAACCGTTAAGAAATTTGACGCGCATGTGACCATAAAAAACTGGAATTACCATGTCAAAAATCATAATATTCTCACAATTACCCACTATGATGTGAATTCTAACAGTCTGTACTTGTTATCTGTGGCGTGAACAATAACTCTCACGGTTTTTTTCCATGCGTGTCGTCTTTGTCTGTGTCGAAAATTCCAACCGGAGCCAAATGGCCCAGGCGTTTGGCAAATTGCATGGGTTAGAGGCCTACAGCGCGGGTTCGCGCCCATCCGGAAAGGTGAACCCCAAGGCGATCGCCGCCATGGCTGAACTTGGCTATGACCTTTCCACCCACCAGTCAAAATCGCTGGCCGATCTGCCGGATGTGGACTTTGACTACGCCGTGACCATGGGCTGCGGGGACGCGTGTCCCCATCTGCGGGCGCAGCACCGCCTGGACTGGCAAATTCCGGATCCGCGAGAAATGCCGCCCGAGGAATTTGCCAAAATTCGCGATGAAATCGGTCGATTAGTGGAGCAGTTGGCGTCTTCAACTAAAAATGAGGTGCAATCATGTCGGTAACCGAAATTGTCCAGCTAAAATATGGTAATGTCGCCAAAAGTGGCTTATCCAGCGATAACGCCGGCGTCCTTGCCATCGCCCAGGCGTTTGGCTATAGCGGGGAAGAGTTAAGCTCGATCCCGGCGGAAGCAAACATGGGCCTGTCCTGCGGCAATCCCACGGCGTTTGCCAGTTTAAAGCCAGGGGAAACCGTGGTTGACCTGGGCTGCGGCGGGGGATTGGATGTTTTCTTGGCGGCAAAAAAAGTTGGTCCGACCGGCCGCGCCATTGGAATTGATATGACCCCGGCGATGCTGGACTTGGCCCGACAAAATGCAGTCAAGGGAGGCCTGGAAAATGTGGAATTTCACTTGGCGGGAATCGACAAGCTACCCTTGGCGGACCAGACCGTGGATTGCATCATTAGCAACTGCGTGATCAATCTGGCGGAGGATAAACCCGCGGTCTTTGCGGAAATGGCCCGCGTGCTGAAACCCGGCGGGCGGCTGGCGATCAGCGATTTAGCTCTTTTAAAACCGTTACCTGCGGAGCTGGCTGAAAATTTAATGGCGTACGTGGGTTGCATTGCCGGTGCGATACCCGTACAGGAGTATGAAAGCGGGTTAAAGGTCGCGGGCTTTGCCGAAGTGCAGGTCGTGAATACCGGGGCCGACCTGAATGCGTATGCCAGTCTCGAAAACCAGTCCGGGTGCTGCTCGCCGGGAATGTGCTGCGAGCCGGAATCCTCGGTCGAGGATTCCAGCGTTACGCCAGCGAGCTTGACGGTAATTAGCACCGAGTCGGGCAATTCCGAACTGCATCGCGAATTGTCCGATCTGTTGCGGCGTTACAATGTGAACGATTTTGTGGCCAGCGTGCGGGTGTATGCGATCAAGCCCGCGTAAAAATATCTCAATAGATCGTAACAGAAAGCAACACGCGGGACGAAACATGTGATCATTTACACCTCTGTTCCCTCCGCTTCCTCCTGTTTATTTCTGTAAGATAACAGGAGGGAGCAAGCCCGGTGTTAAGGCGGGTTTACTCCAATTCCCGCGCAGCTTCGGTCAGGGGAGAGACATCGACCGACACTGTCAGACCGTGCTGCCCCCCGCCGATGAACACCCCTTTGATCGGGCAGACGTCGCTATAGTCCCGCCCCCATGCCAGCGTGATATGATCGACCGATGGAATGCAATTATTGGTGGGATCAAAGTCCACCCAGCCGGTTTCGGGACTATAGGCCGACAGCCAGGCGTGCGACGCGTCCGCGCCGATTAATTTTGGCTGGCCGGGGAGCGGCATGGTCAGCAAATAGCCGCTGACATACCGCGCGCTCAGGCCCAGCGCGCGCAAACCGCCGATCATCAAATGGGCAAAATCCTGGCAGACGCCCCGGCGCATGGCCAGGACTTGATGCAAGGGGGTGCTGATATTGGTCGCCGCGGGGTCGTAGGTAAATTCGTGAAAAATGCGGTCCATCAGGTCCGTGACGCCATCCAGCCATAATCTTCCGGACGGAAACGAAACCTCGGCAAACTCCGCCAATTCGCGGCTGCGGATAATATGGGGAGAGTCGTACAAATATTGGCGGCTTTCTAAATGCAACGGGGGGTGGACGGAATTCAGCCGGTCGCGGACAGTCTCCCAGGGAGAGGTTTGCTCTCCTTTGACGCCGACGGGGGGGAGAACTTCGACTTTGCTGACGGCCGTGACCGCTAACCGCTGGTGCCCTTCTTGGATGGTAAACAGCGACCGATGATTGCCAAAGTAATCGCGCGTATGTTCGAGCCGCGCGGGGGCGGGGCGGACAGCCAACCGGTGCGATAGGCAATATTGGCGGCCGTGCTCGCGCGGGGTCAGATGAACCTCGTTATGGCACAGCGGCACGGATTCGCTGTATTGATAGACCGTGGAGTGGGTGACTTTGTACTTCATGCTGTTAAATCCAACGCGGAATTCTGGCGAATTCCGCTACCTCATTGTTAGCTAGATATTCAAATGGGGTATTATCGAGTTGAATGGGCACAAATCGACCCAAGTTCCGAATGATCCGCGCATGGTTGAGCGAGCCCCCCGGCATGGCGAAAATCTCGCCCCGATAAAACTGGTGTTTCATCGTCGCGGATTCTTCGCTATCCAGGTATTCTTGGATCGTAAATTTACGGAGGGGAGCCGTGGACATGGAGGGAGCTTTTTGTAATGGAATAATCAGTAGCAGTTTAGCCATTTGTAGTAGTATGAACCGTGGGCTAGCGCCCGGCGGCTGATTTCGCCACAGCAACAACCTACAGCCTCCACGCGCTAGCGTCCGGTTGAGTTCATCACAATATTCCTAACAGCTAAACTGTTACAACATCATGATTCAAAGACCACCCGGTCATACAAATCGCGCAGCGGTAATTCACAGGAAACACAGGAAAGCTCGATCCTGGCGTCCAGTCCATCTATACAGCGCAACTTCCAGCCCTCATGTTCTGTCTTTACATAATGGTCGCAGTGCGGCTCAAACTGCGAGATCAAAACATAGTCACAAAGCGTGGCAATCCTCTGGTATTGAATAAATTTTTGCCCCCGGTCAAAGTTTTCCGTCGAAGGGGATAAAATATCAAAAATCACTCGCGGATTGACAAGCGAAGGAGTGTATCGCCCATCCAAAAACGGTTCGCCGCACACAATCAATCCATCGGGATAAGTGTACAAGCTGGGGGAGCAATAAACGCGCATCCCTTCCCCGAGATATTCACACCCGGTATCGCGTAATTCCTGATTTGCTAAACAATGCAAGTTGTGTGCGATGCGGGTATGGCTTAGGCTTCCCCCAGCCATCGCAAAAATTTCACCCTGATAAAATTGATAGCGCAATTCGGACGTCGCTTCGATCGCCAGGTACTCATCAACGGTATATTTTTGGATGGGTTGGGTGGACATGTTAGGCTAAAAAAAAGTTGAACTTGGGTAACTGTTTAGCCGTTTACGGCACAGAAACCGTGGGCTAGCGCCCGGCGGCTGATTTCGCCACAGCAACAACCTACAGCCGCCACGCGCTAGCGTCCGGTTTATTCTTAACATTTCAAATGACTAAACAATTAGGAACTTGGAAATTACCCCCATTTTACTACGGGATCTCGAATGTGGGGATACAAATCCCGACTTACCCACATCCAACGCAGCGTATCGGCGTCGTTAACCGGCCGGGCCGTACTGACGCGTCTATTCCGCCAGCTTGGCGATCGCCTGAAAATCGTTCTTGAGCGAGCGGTAGAGCTGTTGGTAAAACGGAAAGCCACGATCATAAAACTTGGCCGCCGCTTTATTCGCGGGGGTCTCTTTTACAATCTTGATCGTGGCGTCGCACGCCTCTTCGATGTTTTTATATGCTCCATCCCCTACCGCCGCGAGCAGCGCCACCCCATAGGCGGGACCTTCCTCGGCGTTCAGTGTGGCGACCTTTTGACCAAACATATCGGCCTGGATTTGCCGCCACAGGGGACTTTTGCTGCCGCCGCCGCTGGCGCGAATTTGCTTTACCGGCACGCCCAGCTCCTGAATGATGCTCAGGCTGTCGCGCAGGGCATAGCTGACCCCTTCCAGGATCGAACGCACCAAGTGTCCCCGCGTGTGCTTCAGCGTCAGGCCGATAAAGCAGCCCCGCGCGGCGGGATCGGCGTGGGGCGTTCGTTCTCCACTGAGGTACGGCAAAAAGAACAGCCCTTCGCTACCGGTGGGGACGGCGGCCGCCTCGTCCGTCAGGATGGCGTAGGGATCGATCTTGGTTTTTTTTCCGGCCGCTATTTCCGCCGCGCACAGTTGATTGCGAAACCACTGCAAGCTCCCGCCGCCGCTCAAGCTGACGCCCATGAGGTGCCACTTGCCATGAACCGCGTGGCAAAAGGTGTGTAGCCGCCCGGCGGGATCGATTTGGACATTGTCGCTATGGACAAACATGATGCCCGACGTGCCGATGGATGTGCTAAGGACGCCGCTTCTGACGATGCCATTACCCACGGCCCCCGCCGCGCAGTCCCCCGCCCCGCCGACCACTTTGCACGCGGTGGTTAGGCCCAATTGAGCCGCGACTTCCGCCGTCAAGGTGCCGGTCACTTCCTCGGACTCATAACAACGGGCAAATAGGTTTTCATCCAACTCCAGTTTGGATAAAAGTGGTTTGCTCCAGTTTCGCTTTGCCACATCCAAGAGCAGCATCCCGCTGGCGTCGCTGACATCCGTGGCAAATTCCCCCGTCAAACGCCGCCGCACGTCATCCTTGGGCAAGAGAATTTTTACCGTTTTAGCAAAGTTTTTTGGTTCGTGATTGCGCAGCCAGAGGATTTTTGGCGCGGTAAAACCGGTGAGCGCGGGGTTGGCAACCATTTGGATCAGTTTTTTGCGTCCACCGGCCCGCTGTTCGATTTCAGCGCATTCGGCGGCGGTACGTTGATCATTCCACAGGAGCGCCCGCCGCACGACTTGGTTTTTTTTGTCCAAAAACACCGACCCATGCATTTGGCCAGAGAGGCCAATCGCGCGGACATCGGCCGGTTTGAGTTTGGCCTTTTTGACAACGGCCCGGATAGTTGCCACGGTGGCATTCCACCAATCGTCGGGATCTTGCTCGCTCCAGAGGGGCTGGGGGTGGTGGCTGGGATACAACTCCGTGGCTTCGGCCAAAATTTTGCCCGACTCGTCCATTGCCAGGGTTTTTGTGCCCGACGTGCCAATATCGATCCCCAAATACACAGCCATAGTCCGCGCAACTCCCAAAGAAAGTGAAATCCCCTCGTGAAAACACGACCGAAGTAGGGGGATTATAACTTGCCAGGAGGAAAACCCGCAAATCGAGTTAAGAGCAGACCGAAATGTGCACAATAAATTTGTGATTATAAATACTTTTTTGTGTTTTTTTCTATTCTTGCGGCCATTTGCCTTATTTTTGACTTTTACAGCTCAACTCATTGCCCACTAGTGCTTTGTCAACAATTTATTATCGGATAAGCCTTAGCGCGCTACCCCACATTTAGAGGAACAAGAACCGTGGGCTAGTGCCCAGCGGCTGATATGCCTAACTCGGATCTTTAACTTTGACAAAGCACGAGTTCACTACTTTTTAGTATTTCTTGCTATTCTTGCGGCCTACAGCGTTGTTGTAATTTTTGCGGCTCCGACTTTTTGCACGCTATTCCGCCATCAGCTCCACGACATTTCCCGCGCAGTCCGCGATATACGTGCTGCGGGTGCCGTCGCGGTGGGCCTTGAGCGGGCCGTATTTTTCCGCTTGCGGATGGGAAAACGCGATATGCGGCGGGTGCTGTTCGGGAATGACCAACGCCAACTGCGTATTGGCAAAGGTCAATAACGCCCAGGTGGCGTCCTGATAGCTGATTGTGCAGCGAAAATTGCTGGTGTACCAGTTGACCGCCTCCGCAATGTCCCGCACCGAAATCGCCACGTGGTGCAGGGAGTCGAGGTTGGTGCCAGTCGCCAGGGGTTGCTGTGGTTGAGCTTGAGTCATGGATTTAAAAGTAAATTTTCCCAGGATGCAAATATAGAAAAAGCAAAAAAATGGAGCGGACCTATAAGCCGGGTTCTGTACGCCAGCCAAATGGCCAGCGCGAAGATCATTTCTCTAGGCCGCGCTTTGCAGCGCGACTCAACAGCAGCCTACCCGAAGGGGGGTCGAGCCGAGTCAGCCCGCGGCGTCGATCCCGGGGAACGACGACGATCCTTCTGCTTGGCCTTGCGCCCAGTGGGGTTTGCCGAGCCGGACGGGTCACCCCGCCGCTGGTGCGCTCTTACCGCACCGTTTCACCCTTACCGAACTGCCAAATTGACAGCCAGGCGGTTTATTTTCTGTGGCACTGTCCCTGACCTTGCGGCCGGTGGGCGTTACCCACCACTGTACTCTGCGGCGCCCGGACTTTCCTCTCGCCGGGAATTACCCCGACCAGCGATCTTCCGGTCCGCTCCATTTTTAATTATATCCGCCCATGACAATTTTCGCAGGAGAGAATTTTCGTGGGATATTTTGCGGACAAGAGCAAGCTGGCCCGTGTTCGCGCAAAAAACTCGGCATAACTTGGCTTTAAGCATTGGTTTTTCCCCATGAAAATTGCGTTTTTACGATGGCAGGCACGATTCTCTCTTGGCCCCGTCTGGCGGCACGCTTGGCGAATGGGGCCGGGCAAATTACAATCGGGGCTATGAATAATCACCCGCAAAAAATGGCATCCTGGACCCGTCTTGTGCCACACTTGTCAAAATTTGTACGCCCTGTGGTTCTCAGCCTGGGCCTGATCTTTGTCACGGCAAATCCGGTCCTGGCCCAGCGCGAGGAACCAGCCAAACCCGCGGTCAAGGGTTATACCTTGCAGTATGTCTTTACCGGCCTGCTAGTAGTGTTGGGCGTATTTGTCGCCTGTCGGCCGGGGACGCGGGGTAAAACGGCTAAGCTGGAACGGGGAGAGGACGAATAACGCTGGTTGATAGAGAAACATTTACCTTGGTGCGGTATTCAGTTTATTAACATGGGAAATTTTGTTGGTTTCCTCGATCCGGACATCCACCTGTTGCCCCACATACAAATTCGTCTCGCCGGGGTCGATCTGGTAAATTACCGGCAACACCCGCGTGTCGGAGCGTTCAGTGTTGTCGCCCGTCCAGGTCTTTTTTACCGCGACCAGCGGCTCGATCCGGACAAGCCTTAACGGAAACTTTTTTTCTGGCTGGCCCCGCAAGATCGCCACCGCCGCGCCGTTCCGATCAAACCGCGCCACGTCCTCTTCGTCCAGTTCAGCTCGCACGCGCAGCTCATCCAGATCCCCCAGGACGTACAGCGCCTTGCCCGCCTGTAAATTGACATATTCGCCCGCCCGCACATTAACCTGCAAGACATGACCGCCGCTGGGGGCCCGCACCGTCGCCCGTTCAATTTCGGTTTCGATCTGCCTGACGGCCGCTTCGGCAGCGGACACCGCCGCGCGGGCGACCTGCTTATCCGGCTCCCAAGCGCCAGCCAAGAGCAACTGATGAGCCGCCCGGGCTTCTTGCCAGGCTTGTTCCGCGACAGTTTGCTCCAACCGCGCGCGAATGACATCTTCTTCCGATGTCGCCCGCTCCAATAGCAGTTTCTGCGCGCGGGCGTGCCGATCCCGCGCCAGGGCGACGCGTGTTTCCGCTTGTTTAACGCGGGCTTCGCTCGGAGGAAGCTCCTCGGGACGTGGAAGCGCTTGCAGCTTGGCCAAGCGGTCGCGGGCCTCGCTTAATTGGGCGTAGGCGACGCCCAACTGCGCTTGGAGTTGTCGATCATCGACTCGAAACAGGGGTTCCCCCTTCTTTACCGTGGTCCCCACGCGGTCCACTGTAACATAGACTTCCCAGACCATGCCCGAGATCGCCGCCCCAACGGAAATATTCTCGCTGACTGGTTCTATCATTCCCCGCGCGGAAATGGTTTGCGCGTAGGGTGTTGCCACCACGGGCAACGGGGGAAGCGCGGCTCCTTGCGGCGCGGCTGATGTGGCGACATGATACACGCCCAAGGCCCCCATGCCGAGGGCCAATACGGGCAGGAACAACGCGGATAGTTTAGTCAACATGGGGGTGGAGGTGGGAGGAATGGAGTTTGGAGCCGTAGGTCAAATCATGGATTACAAGTGGAAGGGCCAACGGCCCGATTTATTTGCCACAGGATAAAATTCATGCTTAACTTTGTTCGACACTTTCGATCACGCCGTCGCTCATGGTGGCGATGGTATCCGCAAAGCGATACACACGGCTATCGTGCGTGACCACGATCACCGCCCGGTCAGGCCGGACCGCCGTTTGTCGCAAGAGTTCCATCACCGTTTGGCCGCTGGCGGCGTCCAGTGCCGCAGTCGGTTCGTCGCACACCAGCAGTTCCGGCCCATGCACCAGCGCCCTGCCAATCGCCACCCGCTGCTGCTGTCCGCCGGACAATTGGGAGATTTTTTTGTGTAAATGATCCTGAAGGCCCAGCGTGCAAAGGACCTCGGTCGCCACGGCGACCGCCGCGGAGCGCGGTTTTCCAGCGATTAACAGCGGAATGGCGGCGTTTTCGGCGGCGGTCAGCGCGGGGAGCAGATTGTACTGTTGAAACACAAAGCCCACCCGCGCGGCCCGAAAATCAACCAGCGCGTTTCCGCGCAAAGTGGTCAAATCACGTCCTAAAACCTCAATCCGGCCGCTCGTGGGTTGCAACAAACCGGCGATAATGGAAATCAGCGTGGTTTTACCGCAACCAGACGGCCCCACCAACAAGGTCATCTGGCCATATGCCACATCCAGGTCCACACCGCGCAAGACCGTCGCCCGCGCATTCCCTTTGCCAAATTCCTTAGTCAGTCCCCGGCATTGTACCGCGGGAGGGGAGGTTCTAGACGAGTTGGTGTGGCTTTCCGGCAATTGCAGAGTTGTTGGCATGATGTTAGATTCCAAATTTTCAAAGCACTATGGCACTGTATTCACAGTGATATTCACTGAGAATACGGGGGGATTCTTCGGCGACGGAGTCACCTCCTACATGCTCTTTCTTCTCTGCGAACTCCTCCGTGACTCTGTGGCTTACATTTATTCTTTTCGGCGACGGACTCGCCTCCTACGGGTCTATCTTTTCGGCGACAGAGTCGCCTCCTACAAGTTTATTCGTCACCTCACTTACCCTCGGAAGACGACCGCGGGTTCCAGGACCAACACTTTTCGCGCGCTAAACAGGCTTGTGCCCAGGGTAATGACGCAGATCGCCGCGCTGGTCAACGCGAGCGCGTGCCATGTCATGTGTATCCCCGCGAGCGCGGTGATGCCGCTAGTCGCGATAAAAAACATGGCGGTCATGCCCAGCCCGATGCAAAAGCCCAATCCTCCGACCACGCATGATTGCAATAAAATCATCAGCAAGATCCGGCTGTTGCGTAGGCCCATGGCTTTTAATACGCCAAATTGCCGCAGGTTTTCGATGATAAACAGATAGAGCGTCTGGCCGGTGACAGCCGCGCCGACGATAAAGCCCAGGGCGATCGTCACGCCAAAGTTAATTGGAATGCCGGTAGAACCGATAAAGTACCAGACCGTCTTCCAAAAAAACTGGTCCCGCGAGAGCGCGGTCAGACCGGTCGCGGCCTCAATGTTTTTGCGGACGGTCTCCACCGGTTGGCCCGCCGCGGTCTTTGCCAGGACGAACGTGGTCGCCTTGGCGCGGGGAGCCATGATCCGCGCCGCTTCTAAAAATCGCGAATAGATAATCGGCACCGAAAAGAACGGCGACCCGACCTCGCACACCCCGACCAGCACCACGCGGCGGTCGTTGATGTGAAACTCCCGACCCAATTGGTATGGCTCCGTTCCCCACATGTATTCATAACCCGCCTTGTCAATGATGACCGCTCCCGGCTGCCGCAGATCCAATAAATTACCCGCCAGCAACTTTGTCGGCGCTCCCGCCAGGCTCGTATCGTCCACGCCGGTCAAATAGACATTGCGCGTTTCGCCATTTTCCAGCCGGGACAGCACCTGCCCTTTGTGCAGCGGAACCGCCCAGGCGACTCCCGCCACGCCGCGTACCCGTTCCAACTGCCCATCGCGAATCGGGCGGGCTTCGTCCAAAAATCGCACATGCCGATCCATCACCCAAATGTCAGCGTCGTTCACATCCAAAATTTGATTGCCCGTGCGGGTGAGGATCCCCATAAAGATCGACACTTGCTGCGTCATGAGGAGCGTGGCGAACGCCACGCCAAAAATCAGGCTTAGATACTTCGCCCGATCCCCCATCAGCATTTTTAACGCAACCCAGTTCATGGCAACGCCTCCTCATGGGTAATACGCGCGGGGTCGCGCAACATGCCGCGCAGCATCGATTTGATCATGTGCCGGGCAGTCTCCTCCACGGGCCGCCAGTCAATCCACTGATCCTGTCCTTTGGCGATATACGCGGATGAAATCCCGTGCACCGTCGCCCACAACATTTGCGAAATCAGCTCGTGGTCGTGATACTCTGGCCGAAAAACATCCGCAGCCAAGGCGTAATCGACCGCCGCGCGGAGGAACGCGTAGCCATCCTCGTTGGGATTGCCGCGCTCGATCTTGGTCAGTTCGGCGCTGCGGGTGTGCCCCGGCGTCATCATGAGCAGTCGATAATGCTGAGGATGCGCGAGTGCAAATTGCACGTAACCCCAACCGATCAGCATTAGCCGCCGAACGGGGTCGGCCTCGGCTAGCGATTTTTGCACGGAGAGCCGCAATGCCTGGCAATCCTCGTCCATGAGCGCCTGCAGTAGCGTCTCTTTGTCCGCGTAGTGAAAATAAATTCCCGTGGGCGTGTAACCGATCATGTCCCCCAGCTTGCGCATGGAAAAACCGTCCAGGCCGACGGAGAGGAACAACTTGCGCGCGGCATCCAGGATCAGCGTGCGGACACGCTCTTTTTCCTGGGCACGGCGATCAGCGGAACTGAGTTTCATGGGTGTATGTAGGAGGCGAGTCCGTCGCCGAATGAGCTGTACGGGGCGAATCTGTCGCCGAAGGGACCGGAAGAGGCAACTTTGCCGTCGAAAATAACGTACGGCGGTTCTAACGCAATCATTTTGCCCTACACAACAATAATACCTATCGGCGTTAGGTTGGGTAGTGGCGTAATGCTTTTATATTACGATCGCGCATGAATAAAAAGTTCGTAACCTATGATTTATTAATAAGTTACGACGATATTTCCTGACAGAAAATATTCACTTTTTTTTAAATCCAAACAAAAAAACTAGCTATTTTGATGAATTTGTAACATATACGACACCGCTAATCAAAGTAACAAGCAGAGAGGCCGGAACAGTCAGATTGATAGAACCCAATGCAAAGGCGAATCCTCAATTATGTGCCAAATGTTGCGGAAAAGGTGTGGGAGGCCCTAAGACATTCTTGGCATACATAGGCAATAACAATATCCCCAATATGCCTCCGACTAACCAAATTACACTGACAGCGATGGCTGTCATGAGCACATATCGTTTTAAGACTTTTGGATTTGCAATTCCGCCACACCAAAAAAAGACCACCCCTCCCAATACAAATCCGTTTATCCCGCCGTAAATAGCACCTTCGATCGCCCCTTGAATAACCGCCCGAATGATTATCGAATCATTCCAATTCATCAAGTAATGGAAGTATGCCGGCCCAAGCCATCCGTTAATAAAACTTGTAATCATGCCTATCAAACTCCCCAATCCCACGGCATACAAAAGCACGCCAAGCATTTGGGGCGGATTGATCAAACTCGTATCATCACCAGTTTGTGGCGCGGAGTAGGGATTTTGC
Organism: Pirellulales bacterium; assembly: GCA_033762255.1. Lineage (NCBI taxonomy): Bacteria > Pseudomonadati > Planctomycetota > Planctomycetia > Pirellulales > Pirellulales bacterium. The sequence continues at coordinate 233,043 of JANRLT010000021.1, forward strand.
ATGAAACAGTAAACTACTGCAGGGTTGCATAAAAGTGGAATGGACTTTCATTGCTAATAAATTGCATGATTCTAACTTAGTGTCCTTTAGGTTAAATTAAATCGCGAATCAAAGTGGTCGACGCAACCAATACATACTTGCAGCATATCGCAGCCAAAATCGATATAGCGAAAAATGATAAACCATCGCTTGTGTGTAACTGCTTCGGCAACGGAGTTGCCTCCTACAATTGTCCTCCCTTCCCCACACAGAGACAAAAAACAAGTTTTGACCCCGCCACCCTCTCGTCTCACGCCTCCTACACCGCCGATACCATCGGCGGCTTTGAGTGAGTTGCGGAATATCAAAAGCGTGCTCCGCTGCGCGTTGCGGCTAACCAGTTTTCTACCGCCACAAGCCCTTTGTCCAGTCCCTCACCACACATGGGCAAAATGCCCATGCCACGTCGCTAGCGTACCGGTGGACTTACGCCCACCGCTCGCCGCCCCCGCTTCTTCGTCTCCCATCTCTCGTCTCCCGTCTCCCGTCTCTCACTTCGGCAACGGAGTTGCCTCCTACATGGCACGGCGACTAAAAGTCGCCGCTACTTCCCTAACTTCCACACATGCTGATTGCTGCGCACAAAGATCGCTCCGTCAGCGATCGCGGGGGTGGCCATGATTTCCTCATTCAGCGGGTTTTCGGCCAGGACTTCCCCTTTTTCCTTGGTCAAATCGACCACCTGGATCAGTCCGTCCTTGGCGGTGGCGTACAGCTTGCCGTCGGCGATGACGGGGGTGGCCCAGAACTGCCCCTTCAGCCGTAATTGCCAGAGCGGGTTGCCGGTCGCGGCGTCGGCGGCATTCAGCACCCCCGCGCGATTGATGACATAGACCTTGCCGTCGTGGACGATGGGACTGGCGGCGCCCGCGTTCAGCTTATTTTGGGTCCAGAGCAATTCCGGGCTGGAACTGCCGGTAAATTTAAGCGCCCGCAGACCATCCCCCGGCACATACGCCACATCGCCGACATACACGCACGAACTGATCCCGTCGCATGGCTTGGCATTTAACCAGATCTGCTGCCCGTCGCTGGGGTCATGGGCGGAGACCCCTTTACCATTGGTCAGCAAAACCACCGACTCGCCCGCGGTTTTGCCAGCGGCCACGACCGGCGACGCCCAATGCGCGGATTTGTCGCGGTCGATGCGCCATTTGGTTTCGCCGGTATTGGCGTCAAAACCCGCGGCAAAGGAATCTCCCTGGGCCTCGGACTGGACAATCACCACGCCATCGGCGACGACCACCGACGAGGACATGCCAATGTCATTCCCCGCCAGGGGGTAATCGACCGTTAAGCCGCGGTACCACTGCAAGTTGCCATCCAGGTCGAGGCAAATGAGATCATTGGACGAAAAGAACGCAAAAATTCGCTGGCCGTCAGTCGCGGGGGTGTTGGCGGCGACGGAACTGCTGGGGTGGCAAAGCGTGCGCCCCGTCGCCCAAAATTGCCGCTCCCAGAGCTGTTTGCCAGTGGCCTTGTCCAGGCAAATCACATGCAGGCGGTCGTTTTTACCGCCACTGGCCGCGGTAACAAAAACGCGATCCCCCACGACGATGGGGCAGGCGACGCCATTACCGGGCAGAGGCGTCTTCCAGGCGATGTTTTCCGCTTTATCGGCGTCAGCAGTCCATTTGACCGGGGTTTTTTGGTCGGCGGCGACGCTGGTGCCATCGCCGCGAAACCCGGTCCAATCCGCAGAAAGGGAAAGAGGAGCAAGGGCAAACAGGAAGGGAAAAATGGCGAGGGAAGTTGTGCGCATGGTTGGATTTCTGAACATGTGAAGATGATTGTTTATGAAATGGAATGTAAAATTGTGTTGCATAAATTATTGTCACTCGTCCTCTCCTGCCATCAAGCAGGGATAGTATGCTGCGTCTGCCACCGTCTTTTACCGCCGATTCCATCGGCGGTTTTGTGTGGATTATGGCATGTCGTTAAGTGCTCCGCTGGGCGTCGCGGCTAACTAATTTGACTCTCGCATACTGTTGCACCAGTCCCGTCCGGCGGACGGGATCTACTCTCGCCTCCTAACCGCCGATACCACCGGCGGCTTTGTATCCCGCCCCCCTTACTGCGGTGTTTCCGCGGGCTTGGGCGAGAGGGCCGCGGCAGGGGTTTCCGGCCGGTTGGCGGCTAATATCGCCGTGCCAATGCTATCGCAGACCCGCAGTTGAAACATCCAGTCCTGGGCCCATTGCTCGGTCTGCTCGTTCTGGCAGATTTTGAGCAAAATCGTGTTTTTGCCCGGTTTTAGCTTGGCCGGAGCGATGTATTGGTCGATGGCGTTGGCCGCGTGGTACACTTCCCGCTGCCAGATGAGTTCGCCGTTCAACCAGATTTTGTTGGCGTTGATGCAGCCCAGGCGAAATTGGCAATCCGTCCCTTTATCCGCGTCAAATTCGGTGTAGGCGTAGGCCACAGCCCCCTTGATCTTGCCCAGGGCCGCGTTCAGGTCCACTTCGCCCGTGGGGCTGTTGGTCGTGTGGGCCTGCCAGGCGATCTCGCCCGATTTGCCCTGGTATTTGGCCTTTAAGTCAATTTTTTCCTCTGGCGGATAGGCGATGTTAAAAGCCGACTGGTTGGTATTATCAAATGGGGCCAGCAATTGCCACTCCATGAGAAAGCCCAACTGCCGCGGCAGATCAACCGTCTGTCCGGCGTCGCGCAGTTTCTTGGCCAGGCTTTCGATTTGATCGATATCGCGGGCGGCGGCAAACGCTTTTTTATACGCGGCCAGCGCGGCTTCGCTGGCGGGTTTTTCCCCCACGGCGGCGTCGGTGTCGCGGATCAGCTTGGCCACGGCGTCGCGGCGTAGTTCCAGGCTGGGGTCATCCAACATATCGGGCAAATAGCGGTCGGGGGTTTGCGGGTCGATTTTTGTCAGTAATTCATAGGCCATCCGGCGCCCGCGGTCGCCATTGGCATGATCGGCGATAAATTTTTCCAGGACGGTCGGAGCGAGCTGCTCTCCCTTCGCGGCGGCCCGGTCTAAAATCACCTCGACCGCGCTACGCAGATAATTGACCGCGTTGGGATTGGCGTCCCGCATCGCCAATAAAATCGTGGGAACCGTGGCTAGCGACTGCTGGGCGAGTTCCTTTACGGCGGCATTGGCCCCGGCAAACCCTTCTGTCGATTGGCCCGCGGACTTGATCGCGGCGATCAGGGCCGGCACCTCGGCGGCGGGGGCAGGTTTGGCCAACAAGCCCATGACCAATAAGCAGTAACACAGACCCCGCAAGCAAACGGTTCGATAAAGCATGGCAAGTTTTTGGGTGGTATGGTGGGAAAGTTAATGGTGGGAATGCCCCTGATTCTAACGGATGACACTCCCTCCCGCCAACAACTCCCCGGGGAAATTTCCCGTGGCGGATGACCGTCATATCCGGCAGAATGCGACCAAAAGAATTTGACAGCGGGCGTGGGCCAGCCTCGCCAGAACGAAAATCTAGCGAGAGGGCACGCGCGGGGAATTATCATAAGAATAGATCGCGACGATTGATGGAACAGTGGCAAATACCGTGGGTTAGCGCCCGACGGCTGATCGGCCCAACTCGAATCGGCGGCTTTGACACTGTACTAACACGGCCTGTGGGGTGGAAAATATTATGAGCGGCAAGGAACAAAGAATGCTGGCGATGTTACGGGAAATCGTGTTCTGCACGGGGCTAATGCTGACAGCGTTTGCTGGGGGCTGGCCAGGCGTGCTACGCGCCGCTGATGGCCAACTGGAACTGCGGGTCATCGACCGCGACACCGGACAGCCGACTGTGTGCCGCATGCACCTAAAAAACGCCGCGGGCAAGCCGGTCAAAATCCCCGGGGCGTTGCAACATGGCGACTACGTTGTCATTACCGATAAAATTGTGCTCCGTTTGCCGCGCGGCAACTACACCTTTACTATGGAACGCGGGCCAGAGTCGCTCATCCGCAGCGGGCATTTTACGATCAATCGATTTGCCGATGATGTTGAAACCGTCGATCTGAAAAATTTTTGTAACCTGGCCGACGAAGGGTGGTACGGGGGCGATCTGGATGCTCAGCGTCCGGTGGACGATCTACCCTTGCTCATGGCGGCCGAGGGGTTGCACGTGGTCGCGCTCACCTCCTGGCAAAATGACAAGACGATTTGGAATAAACAAAACCCACTTCCCAAAACCCCGATCGCCGAGCACCCCAATCATCGCCTGATTGATCTGCTGGGGGGGCGAGACGAACGGCACGGCAGCGCGCTGGGTTTATTTAACCTGCGGCAGCCGCTAACCTTACCGCGCTCTGCCGATCTCTGGCCCACGCTGGCCCAGACCGCCGCGACCGCGCACGCCGAGCGCGGCTGGGTGGACGGGGCGCGGCTGTTTTCGCGGGAGTTGCCGCTCTTGGTGGCGGCTGGAAAGCTGGACTCCGCACAACTGCTTAATAGGCATTTGCTACGCGGGGGAATCGTGGATCATGAAGCCGACGGTTACGCCCGCGACAAAAAGTTTTATCCCGCCCCCTTTGGCAACGGGCGCTGGAGTCAACACATCTATTATCAACTGCTTGAATGCGGCCTGCGCCTGCCGCTGACCGCGGGGAGCGGTTCCGGGGCCAACACCAACCCGCTGGGGTACAATCGTGTGTACGCCCAGGTGGAGGGGGAATTAACCCTGGAAAAGTGGTGGGCCGCGGTCCGGGCGGGGCGGGTCATGGTGACGAATGGGCCGTTACTGCGCTGCACCGTGGAGGGTAAATATCCCGGGCACACGTTTACCGCCAGCAAAGGCGAAACGCTGGAGCTACTGCCGGAGTTGACGCTGTCCACCCGCGACAAGATCGATTACATCGAAGTGGTCCATAATGGCGTGGTCGTGAATGAGCTCCGCTTGGCGGAATACCAAAAATCTGGCGGAAAAGTGCCCCCTCTCACATTTACCGAAAGTGGTTGGTTTTTATTGCGGGCGGTGACAAACGAAAAGTCGACCTACCGCCACGCCACTACCGGGCCGTTTTTTGTCGAGTTTGATTACCAAAAGCGATTCAACCCCGCCGCAGCACGGTTTTTTATCGATTGGGTGGACCGGGAAATCGCGGCCATCCGCGCCGAAGAACCTGCCGGCATCGAACAGCCCGCGCGGCTCGCGCAGTGGGAACAAGCCAGGGTGTACTGGCAAAAGTTAGGAAAAAGAGGTGGAGGCGATTCCGTCGTCGAATAGCCAAAATTTGTAGGAGGCAACTCCGTTGCCGAGCAGGCTGCTTTATCAGGTGGGGTGAGGAGGAGCAGAGGTGCGGGGGTGAAGGTTGTTGGTTAACCGCGGAGCGCGACATAAAAAAGGGAACTGTGCGGCAGTCAATTCCATTGCCCCACCCAGCTCCGCAGGAGCGCGATCTTTACAGTAAGCTTCTCCTCCCCGCCGGTTTTTTCCTTCTAAACCGCATAATTGCCACACTTTCCGGCTTGCGGCCAGGCATGACCTATGCTTGCGCATGCCGCTTTTGCCTGCTACCGCTGTTTGTCCCCCCGTACCGGATCTGGTCGCATTGGGGGGGCGCGCTGAAGTCTGGGAAACCCCTGTTTCCAGACCAGAATCAATCGCGCCCAATCCGGCTTGCCCACCAAAATCTTATCTTTCACCATCCGTCGCGCCGCGGGTCCTGCAAGTCGTCAATGGCGAACATTACGCCGGGGCCGAGCGTGTCCAAGATTTACTGGCGGAGCAATTTGACCGGCTGGGATTATGGAATGGTCTGGTTTGTGTCAAACCTAACAAATTTCCCGAACAGCGACTTGCCCGGCAGGTGCCGCTGTGGTCCTTTCCCATGCGGGGGAAGATCGATTTGCGCCCGGCGCACAAACTCGCGCGGCTCATCCGTGCGCAACAAGTGCAACTGCTGCACGCGCATGGCGCCCGGGGGGCGCTCATCGCCAGCCTGGCTGGCTGGTGGACCAACACGCCAGTGGTCTATCACGTGCATGGTCAGACCGGAGTGGAAGTCGGGGGTAAATGGTCCACTTGGCTTAACGCCACACTGGAGCGCCGTATTTTACAGTCCTGCGCGGGGCTGATTGCCGTCTCGGACAGTACGGCCCGTTACTTAACAGAGCACGGCGCTCCCGCACATAAAATTCATGTCATCCCCAACGGCGTGCCGGGGCGCCCCCTTCGGCAGTTAGTGGAAGCTTCCCATTCTTTCGCAAGTCAATCCCACAACGGTCCCACACTAGGGTTTGTGGCATGGTTGCGGCCGCGCAAAGGACTCGAGGTGTTTTTGGACGCGGCGGCGCAACTCTTGCCGCGTTTTCCCGCGCTGCGGCTATGGGTGGTGGGAAGCTTTGAAACATCCGCGTATGAGGCAGAGATAAAAACCCGCGCGGCACATCTGGGATTAAGCGATCACATTGTCTGGCGCGGGTTTTGCCAGCCCATCGACGCGGAGCTGGACATGCTGGATGTGTTGGCGTTTCCCAGCGTGCTGGCCGAGGGGATGCCGATGGTCCTGCTCGAGGCCCTGGCCGCGGGCGTACCCATCGTTGCCAGCCGTGTACCCGGGGTGACTGATGTCATCCGCCACGAACAAAACGGCCTCTTGGTCGAGCCACAGAGCGCGGCGGAATTGGCCGGTGCCATTGAGAAATTGCTAGATTCCAGCCAGCTCCGCGCTCGCATGATTCAGGCGGGGCAACAATGCCACGCGGCGGAATTTTCGGACGTGGTCATGGCCCGCCGCACGCAGCAACTCTATGCGCATGTTCTCGCCACTCAGGCCCCATCCGCTCGCCACTCTTTGTCAAAAGGTCTCGCTCTAGGTCCGTAAATTGCAAATCACGCCCGGCCCCCTATACGGGGGGTAAGCGAGCGAACCGTGATGCACCGTGATGAACCACTCATTTCACCTTAACGATTTTGATTCCTGGTAGCACGCATGCCCCGCGACATCGCCACCGTTGAAAATACGACAACGACCACCACCACTATTGGCTATGGTTCCGCGTCGCCTGGCATTTCGCCCGCTTCAACCAATGCCATCGAGTTGGCCAGCCGGGCCCAGGTCTTGCCCGAGCCGGAATTTCTGGGCGCGCAAACCCACCCGCCCCAAGTTTGGGAACAGGCAATTCCCGAGGCCCTGCAAGCCGACAGAGATCACCAGCGTTTGCTCCGTCATTCAACGTGGCACGACGGGTTGCCGGAAGAGCTACAACATCGTTGGAGCCAGGCCGTCTCCCTGTTAGGCGTGGGCGTAACAAATTTGGATTTTTCAGGGGCAATTTCCCTGTTGGATTTTGCCCTATCCGCAACAGACGGCGTCACCCGACCAATTTATTATGTGAACGCCCATACGCTTAATATCGCCAGCGTCAATCCGGAATTTCGCGGCGTGCTAAACGCCGCGTGGCGGGTGTTTGGCGACGGCACGGGCGTCCGCTGGGGGGCGCGGGCGCAACACGCGCGGATGCGGGCAAACCTCAACGGCACGGACCTGGTCCCGCGAATGTTTTATCAACTGGCCGATCAGGGGTACAGCTATTATTTGCTGGGGGCGGACGAACAGACGATTGCCCGCGCCGCGGAGTACGCCCAAACGCGGTTTGGCGGGTGGCGGCTGGCGGGGTACCATCACGGTTATGTCCAGGGAGAGGCCGCGGGTCCCATGGCAAAAGAGATCGCGCGGTGCCAGCCGGATTTGCTATTGGTGGGAATGGGCAACCCACTGCAGGAAAACTGGATTCATCACCAACGAAAAAAGCTGGGCGTCAAGTTGGCCATGGCGGTGGGGGGGTTGTTTGATCATTGGGGGGGAAACTTGACCCGCGCGCCCCGCTGGGTGCGCGGCTTAGGTTATGAGTGGTTGCAAATTTTGTTACAGCAACCGCACAAATGGCAGCGATATTTGGTGGGAAATCCGCTCTATCTGTGGCGGATCTGGCAAAATCTGGCGCGGGATCGACGGCAGACGCGGCAGTGGCGGGAACAGGAGAGCGGGGTAGAATTAATAACGATTTGAAAATTACGAATTTCAGATTGCACGTATTCCCGCTCCCCCCACGTCCACATTTCCCCAACACACAACCCACGCAGGCAAAAAGCACGTTTTGCCCCCAACCACCCTCCCGTCCGGCGGACGGGACCTACTCCCATGCAAACATCTCTCTACGATATTCCGATTCAAACAATCAAGCTGGAAAATACCACGCTAGAGCCTTACCGTGGCCAAGTCCTGTTGATTGTCAATGTGGCCAGTCGTTGCGGCTTTACTCCGCAATACCAGGGTCTGGAAGAACTCTATCTGCGATTCAAGGACCAGGGGTTCGCGGTGCTGGGATTTCCCTGCGACCAATTTGGGCATCAAGAACCAGGGACCGAGGCCGAGATTGAGCAGTTTTGCCAGCTAAATTACAAAGTGACGTTCCCCCTCTTTGCCAAAATCGACGTCAACGGACCGCAGGCGCATCCCCTGTATCAAGCGCTCAAAACCGCCCAACCCGGGATTTTGGGGACGGAGGGGATCAAATGGAATTTTACCAAATTTTTAGTGGATCGCGCGGGTACGGTGGTCAAACGGTATGGCTCGATGGAGACGCCAGCCAGTATCGCCCCCGAAATCGAGCGGCTGCTAGCAATGAACGCGACTAGCTAATTTCCTGCCGGTCTGACAAACCAGGGGACACATAGTGACGCCCGTTTAACTGACTCAACGCCCTGATTCTCCCAACTCAGCCGTGCTCATGTGCAAGGCACCAGCGGATCATTTTTTAACAGTCGTTTATTAACTGCTCATCCCCACAACCGCGTTATGTTTGCCAATGGCCGACTTTGCGGCAAACGTCCGGTTCTAACGATTGTAACTCCCCGGGATGGCCTGGAAAGTCCGCCAACTATGGGAGAGTTGGTAGTGCCAGCCCGCAAAAAACGGTAAGCTGGCGTGTGGCGGAATGGCTGGTCGTATTGGCTGACGCGGCGAGTAGAATTTATAGATCCTGATGATTACAGTCCGCGACTTATCGAAGCATTACACCGATTTGCAGCGCGGGGCGTTTGTGGCACTGGGGGGTGTCAGTTTTTCCGCGCGGCCGGGGCAGATTTTTGGTTTATTAGGGCCCAACGGTGCGGGGAAAACCACGGCCTTGCGGATCTTGGCCACATTGCTGCGACCGACGGGGGGGACCGCGCTGCTCAATGGCTTTGACGTGGTCTCGCAGGCCAGCTTTGCCCGGCGGCAGTTGGGGTTTGTCTCAATGAACACCGCGGTGTACGACCGAATGACCGCCTGGGAAATGGTGGAATACTTTGGCCGGTTGCACGGATTTGCCGGCGAAGAATTGCGCGGCAGAATGGAAAAACTATTTGAGCGGCTGCAGATGGGGGAAATCCGCGACTTGCTGGGGGCCAAGATGTCCACCGGCATGAAGCAAAAAGTCTCCATCGCCCGCGCGCTAGTGCACGATCCGCCGGTGTTGATTTTTGACGAGGCGACATCGGGGCTGGATGTGCTGGTGGCCCGCTCGCTCATTCGCGAAGTGGCCGAACTGCGCGACCAGGGAAAGTGCGTCATTTTTTCGACGCACATCATGCGCGAAGTGGAAAAACTATGCGATCGTATCGCCATTATTCACCGCGGCAAGATCCTCACCGAAGGTTCGCTGGACGAACTGCGCGACCGGCACCACGAACACGATTTTGAAGAGTTGTTTTTTCGCCTGATTTCCGACCATGACGCCTCCCCGGTCCCTGTCCCGGCCTAAGCTTCCCCTTCGCCCATCGGTATGAACTGGACGAACATATTTTTGATCTTTTGCCGCGAGGTGCGCGATCAATTGCGCGACCGGCGAATGCTATTTATGATGTTCATCCTGCCGCTGATGCTCTATCCGCTGATGGGCCTGAGCGTGATGCAATTGACGCAGTTTCTCAAGCAGCACATCCCCAAAGTGCTGCTCATCGGCGCGCCCCGCTCGGCCGAATACCCGCCGTTGGTCCAGGGGGAGGAATTTTCCAAAAAATGGGTCAAGGACCTGAACACTTTTCAGATTCGGCAGCAAGACTGGCCCGACGATGTTAACGCCTGGCCCAACAATCTTAAGGAGCAAGCCCGTCACTGGATCGAGGAAGAGAATTATGACGTGGTCGTGGCTTTTCCGGCGAATTTTGCCGCCAGCCTGAATGAATTTCACACCTGGCTGTTGGCGGTCCGTCAGGGAACCGCGCATTTGGACTCTCCCCCGCGGATGCCCCAGCCGCAAATTTTTAGCAATACCGCCCGGCAAAAGTCGGTCCTGGCCCTGCATCAGGTCCAAGAAGTCCTCCGCCGCTGGCAAAGCGCGATTTCACAAAAAAATCTTTCGGACACGCAGGTTCCCCCCCAGGCGCTACGCCCGTTTGAATTCGACACCGTGGAACTGGCCCAGCCAGAGCAAAAAAGCGCGGCCACCTGGTCCCGTATTTTGCCCATGCTTTTAATCCTGTGGGCGTTAACGGGGGCCTTTTATCCGGCGATTGACCTGTGCGCAGGGGAGAAAGAACGCGGTACGCTAGAGACATTGCTTTGCAGTCCCGCCGAGCGCGAGGAAATCGTCACGGGAAAAATGCTAACCGTCATGCTGTTTAGTGTCGGGACTTCGCTATTGAATTTGCTTAGCATCGGCCTAACGGGATTGTTTATCTTTAAGCAATTAGAAAGCGTGGTCAATTCCAAGGAACTCGGCGTCCCCCCGCTGGAAACCATGGGTTGGCTGGTGCTGGGATTGATCCCGGTGGCGATTTTATTCAGCGCGCTTTGCGTGGCGCTGGCGTCATTTGCCCGCAGCAGCAAGGAAGGGCAGTTTTATATGATGCCCCTCATGCTGTGCGTGCTGCCGCTTGCCATCCTTCCCATGGATCCCCGCATGGAGCTTACCTTGGGCAACGCGTTGTTGCCGATCAGCGGCTTGATTCTTTTGTTGCGGAGCCTATTAGAAGGGGAATTTCTCAAGGTATGGCCCTATTTTTTGCCGGTTACCGTGGTCACGGGACTAGGTTGTTGGGTCGCGGTGCGCTGGGCCGTGGATCAATTTAATCGCGAGGAAATTCTCTTCCGTGAAAGCGAGCGATTTGATCTCCGCCTGTGGATCTGGCATTTATTCCGTGATCGCCGTGAAACACCCAATGTGGCGATGGGTCTGGCCTGCGCCTTGCTCATTTTGATCGTGCAATTTTTTGTTAATTGGTTGCTGGCCAGCCATGGGACGGGGGGCCTTCCCACGCTCAAGTCGCTGGTAACCCTCGTGCTCATTTCGCAACTGGTCGTGATCGCCACGCCCAGCTTGCTCATGACGATCATGCTGACAACGCGTCCGGATAAGACGCTGTTGCTGCATTGGCCCGGTTATCGGCGGGTAACGGTGGAGTTAGCCTCCGCCCAGTCGGCCCCCGCCCCCGCGGCGGATCGCGCCTGGTGGCTAAGCGGACTGATCACGCTGGCATTGGCGGCGTTACTAGCCTTGGTGCTGCAACCAGCGACGCATTTATTGGCGCATCTGCTACAAGTGCTCTATCCAATCTCCGCCGAGAACCAGGCCGCGTTGCAGGTGCACCTGCAACCCCTACAGACCGGCCCGGCCTGGTTGCCTTATGTGTTATTGGCCTTGCTACCCGCCATTTGCGAAGAACTAGCCTTTCGCGGGTTCATCCTCAGCGGACTGCGCCACTGGGGCAGTCGCCGCCGGGCAATTTTGCTCTCCGCGTTCTTCTTTGGCATTACCCATACCATTATTCAACAATCCCTCAGTGCGATGATCCTAGGCGTGGTGCTGGGCTATATAGCCGTCAAATCTAATAGCATCTTGCCCAGCTTTACGTTTCACGCGCTACATAACGCGCTCGGCTTTTTTGTCGCCACGGCGGCCGCCCAGCAGGCCCCTTGGCTAGAATGGATGCTGGTCCGCGGGACCACGGCGGATCAAAGCGGAACATTTACCTTTACTCCAGCCATCACCATTCTGGCATTGCTGATTTCCGGGGTAATCCTGGCTTGGTTTGGCCGCTTGCCGCAAGAACGGACCGAAGAGGAGACCGTTTGGGACGCGATCCAGGAAAATCGGCAGTTAGAAATGACCTAATTCGATTTTATGTGCGAGTTACGTAATCATGCCCGCGTATCGCGCTAAATGGCTGGTCCCCGTGACCACGCCTCCCATCGAAAACGGCGTGATTGCCTTCGCCGCTGGAAAAATTTCCGCCATCGAAACTGCCCACTGCTGGTCCGGGGAAACACCTGTGGATCTGGGGGACGTGGCGATCCTGCCGGGTCTGGTCAATGCCCATACGCACTGGGAATTTAGCACGTTACCGGCACCGTTGGGCCAGCGCGGCATGCCATTTACAGATTGGCTGCGACTGGTGGTGAAATGGCGTCAATCTCAAACGCCCATGGATCGCCAGCAGGCACTTATGGCTGGCGTGCGCGAAAGCTTGGCTTCGGGCGTCACGACCGTGGGTGAAATTGACACGCAAGGTTGGCTTACTGATCAGGCTTTTTCGGCAAGGCCGGTCCCCGACGCCGTGCTATTCCAAGAAGCCATCTGTTTTAGCCAAACAGACGTTCCCGCCAAGATTACCGAGATTTCCCGCCGATGCGGCTATGATTCGGTACGGCACGATCATTCTCTAGCGTCACGGCCTGGACCCGCGGACGTTTGGCAACCGGGAGTAAGCCCCCATGCCCCCTATACCGTTCACGCAGACCTCTTGCACGAATTAGTACGGTTATCATGCCTGCACCAACTTCCCCTGGCGATGCATTTGGCCGAGACCCCTGCGGAATTGGAGTTTTTGCACACTGGTCGCGGGCCGTTGATGGAAATGCTGTTTGGGGCGGGTGTCTGGCGTGAAGATCTGCGCGGATCGGCGCGCACGGTCCATGATCTATTGCAAATCTTGGCAACCGCTCCCCGGGCCCTGGTGGTCCATGGCAATTACCTGGGTACGGCGGAAATTGATTTATTAGCAAAAAACGCCGACCACATGAGTGTCGTGTATTGCCCCCGCACCCATGATTTCTTTGGCCATGCCCCGCATCCGTGGCAAATTATGCAAAAGGAGGGGGTAACGGTGGCTCTGGGAACGGACAGCCGGGCCTCCAATCCCGATCTTTCCCTCTGGCGGGAAATGCAGTGGTTAGCGGAAAGAAATGTTGCTATCGAGCCAGAAAAAATATTAACAATGGGAACTCTGGAGGGGGCAAAGGCCCTGGGTAAGGCTGGGGAAATTGGCAGTTTAGAGGTGGCAAAAAGGGCAAATATGTCCGTAATATCAGGGAAGGCGGGAAAATTATCCGGGTGGGAGTCGCTGTTGTATGACCCGTCGGCACGGGTAGCCGCCACCTGTTTGCGGGGAGATTGGCTCTAAGTTGCCCTCCCTCTGCCGGAAAATTAAATTTTCGCTGCTGCCCAAAAAACACAAAAATTCTAGCGAGCGGGGCAACCTTATTTGTTAAAATGCGAATATCAACCGGGCTCGACAGGTATAACACCAGGTTAGCCCCTACCAAACCGCCGTGCCAGTTTTGACGGCACGGCACCTATTTTCTTCCAGATCGAGGCACTCAATCATGGGGCATCGCTGGTTTGCCGGCTTGGTTGTGGCGTTTTGGGTAACCTCCATGGGTTGGTTGCTGGTGACAAAACTATTGCCACCGCTGCAAATGGGGGAACCCCCTTCTTACCGTTCAATTTATGGAAATGCCGCCATTTCCCGTCCGCGCCCAGTCGGGTGGCAGATGACCTGGCGGGACAAGCCCATGGGTTGGGCGGTGACGCATTATGAATGCGACGATCAAAACTACACCACGGTGCAAAGCCATGTCCATTTTGACTTTTTGCCGGTGGACGAATTACTGCCGGTCCTGTTTCGCGGATTATGGGACAGCCGCGTACGCGGCTTAGGCAAGATTCACCTCGACGCCGATAGCAAAATCGTTATCGACCCACACGGTTTGTTGCAATCATTATCATTTCATCTCACTAGCCCCGAACTGCCCGAACCAATCCGCGTCACCGGGCAGTTACGCAACGAAAAATTACAAATCGTTATTTTTAACCAGAGCCAGCAATTTACCAAGCTCGAATTGCCGGGCAACGTGGTGCTGGGAAACGACCTTTCCCCCATGTCGCGGCTGCCGGGATTGACCGTGGGCCAAACGTGGACGGTTCCCATTTATAGTCCATTTCGGGTGACGACATCCTCCCCGGTCGAAATGTATCAGGCCACAGTCGAGCGGCGGGATATTTTATTATGGCAAAATGACCTGCATCCCGTGTTGGTGGTGACCATGCGGCCCGACTCGGGCGCTTTGGGAACCAACCAGCGCCGTCCCCGCGCGCGACTATGGGTCGATGAAATGGGCCAGGTATTGCTGCAAGAAAGCTTTATCCAAAACTTCAAACTGGCGTTTACCAGGGCCAATCTGGTGGAAACATCCGCCATGTGGGCCAAATCGCAAGCACACAAGCAACAAAGGCTGCGCGAAACACTTGATCTAGAGCCCAACGCGCAGGCTTTGGCGGCTGTCAATGTCTGGGAAATTCCCGATTGGGCACTAGCGGCGCAAGAGTGGGAAATTCCCACGGCGGAGTCGGCCTGGCGCAAATCATGGCGGGGGTTTCAAGGCGTGCTGGGGGGGCTTGGACCTGAAAAAGAATCCGCACTCCCCGCGGATATCCAATCCAACAACCAAAAACAGCCAGGCCAACCTACCAGTGGGAAAGAAACTCCTTCGGTATGGAAATCAATCTTGCGCGGAGGAGTCCGGTGGTTACCGCGTGAATCAATAGCCCCATCCCCAACCGCCGAGAGTGACGCTTGGGACGCGGCGTTAGAGTCAGGGCCTTAGCCGTGTGTCAGCGGACGGGGTATTTCCACAGCTTGATCTGTCCTGATCAACCCGCCCGCTGCTTCTTGGTGGTGGCCGCCTCCATGATCTTTTGTTCGGTCGCCTCAGCCCGGGTAAATTCTCCCGTCAATTCCCCTTCGCACAGAACTAATATCCTGTCGCTGACGGTTAATAACTCTGGTAACTCGCTGCTGGTCACGATCATGGCCATCCCCTGCTCCGCCAACCGGTCCAGCAGACGATACAGCTCGGCCTTGGCCCCCACATCGACCCCGCGGGTTGGATCATCCAACAGCAGCACCCGCGGTTGGGTCAAAAGCCACCGTCCGATAATGCATTTTTGCTGGTTTCCCCCGGACAACGTGGTGATGGACGCCTCTGGCCCGGCGGTTTTGATACCCAAATCCGCAATCTGCGACTGCACCGCGGCTAATTCCGCGGCGGGATGAATCAGACCCGCCGTGGATAATTCGGCCAGGCGGCACAGAGAGATATTTTCCCGTACGCTCATATGGGCAAAGAGGCCCAGGCGTTTACGATCCTCGGTGACCAAGGCCATCCCCGCCCATTTGGCGGCGGCGGGATCGCGAAAGCTGACGCGTTGACCATTGAGGCGAATTTCTCCCGCAGGGGGGGTGGGACTGGCGCCAAACAGGGCCTCCAGCAGCTCGGTGCGGCCCGCCCCCATGAGTCCGGCTATGCCCAGGATTTCCCCTTTTCGCAGCGAGAAGCTAATATCACGCAGCCGCCAGCCGCGGGCGTGCCCCGGCCAGGGAAGTGATAGATTTTGGACTTCGAGCATGACCTGACCCAGCGCCGCCGAGGTGGGCCGCAAGGCTTGTTCGATCTCGCGTCCGACCATCAGATGGGCAATCGCGCGGGGGTTGGTGTCGCGGGTTGGAACCGTTTTTACAAATTGGCCATCCCGCAGGACGGTTATTCGGTCGCTTAAGTGAAAGACTTCTTCCATCTTGTGCGAGATATACAATATGGTGACCCCCTGGCGGCGCAGCTTTTCTATCACGCGATAAAGGCGGGCGACTTCCGCCTCGGTCAGGGCGCTTGTGGGTTCATCCATGATGAGGATGTCGGATTTGAGCGATAACGCCTTGGCAATTTCCACCAGTTGCTGGTCCCCGACGCGCAATGTTCCCACCAGCGCCCGGGGAGAAATTTCGCAATCGAGCTGGCCCAGCAACTGTGCAGCCTCCTGGTCCATCAGCCGCTGATCCAACAGCCCCCAACCAAAAGTTTTTTCCCGGCCGAGAAAGATATTGGCCGCGACGGAAAGTTGCTCAACCAGGTTGAGTTCTTGGTGAATAATACTGATACCGGCGGCTTCGGCGTCCCGCGTCCCGCGAAAGCGCGCGGTCTGGCCACGGATGACCAGTTCCCCCTCGTAGACGGGATAGACGCCGGAAAGTATTTTCATCAGCGTGCTTTTGCCCGCGCCGTTTTCCCCCATGATGGCGTGCAGTTCACCGGCCTCCACATCGAGGCTGACATTGTGCAACGCCCGCACGCCGGGAAATTGTTTGCCAATCGCGCGAATCGAAATCAGGGACATAGGCGGGCAATGAAAAAATTAAGAATTAAAAATTTAAAATTCAGATTTGGGAAAGAGATAAGACATTAGCGTACATGTACGCACAGTGACTGCAATCCGACCGTAGCGAATACCGCCGATACCAGCGGCGGCTTTACTTTGAAGCTTACGGGATTCCGTATTCCGTCGCGCTCCGCTGCGCGTCGCGGCTAACCGTCTCTCGTCTCTCGTCTCTCGTTCCGCCGATACCAGCGGCGGCTTTGTGTCCGTTTTCCCCACTCCCTCGGCTCCCCTTACCCCTCTCCTCTGACTTTTGAACCGCGCGATTCCGCAATCGCCCAGGCCACCAGTAATACCCCGACGATGCCTCCCACCACCAGGCTGGCCACGGTTTGCTTGACAAAGAAATAACACACACAACCGGCCAAGAACGCCAAAAAGGGGATGGTGGCCCAGCCGATGCTATCGCTAAAGAAGCGCCGGGTGAGTCGATCGCGCTGGCTAAAAGCGACCGCCACCACAACGACAATTCCCACGATAAGCCCCTCGTAAACCTTGGAATCGCTCACGATGCGGCCGATTGCGTCAATCACGGTGCTCAGAAAAAGACACCCTAAGACCACTCCGGGAATCGTCCCCACGCCCCCCTTTAAACTGCATCCCCCGATGACGGAAGCGGCGATGGCGTTAAGCTCATAACCGACCGCGTCGATGTCGGGCTTGGCGGCGGAGGTTTCGCCTAAATAAAAGATCCCCGTGACACAGGCGGTGAGGGAGCCGAGACAATACGCCAGCCACTTGAGCCGGTCGGTGGGAATGCCGCTCAGGACCGCCGCTTGTTCGTTACCCCCCAGGGCGTGCAATTGCCGGCCTAACTTGCTACGACTCATCAAAATCCACAAGACAAGCGCCAGGCAGACAAAGGTCGCGCTCAGCACGGTAGGGCTGCGGAGAATTTGGCGAATCCACTCCTCGGAAAAATTGACCTGCCCGCTGCCGTCGATTTTGGCCAAACCCCGGGCCAGGCTGCGCAAACCCACCAGGGTGGCCAAAGTCGCAACAAAGGGTGGCAGACCGACGCGGGTAATCAGCCACGTGTGAAATGTCCCCACAAATAACCCCAGGACTAGCGTCCCCCCGATCGCCCCGACGAACGCCCAGGGGGAGATATCGATTTCATTACTGGCAAAACCGGTGGGGTCAAATAATTTCATCAGGCAGGCAAAGACCGTGGCGGCCAGCGCGATCATGGCCCCGCTCGAAAGGTCGATTCCTCCCGCAATGATTATAATCGCGGCCCCCATGGCGAATATGCCCAAGAGGATCGTGTCTTGCAGGATTTCCCAGGCACAGACATCAAAGCTGTACCAGTATTGAAGGTTTTCGCGATCCGCGATCAACGTTACCGCAATTACCCCGATCCACGCCAGCAACAATTTCAGCTCGATCGACCGCCCGGCGCGCCGCAATAAATCACTCATGAATCGGTCAATCCGTATTTTTTAAGCCAGGCTTGAAAGTCGGGCAGGGTTAATAGCTCGACTTGGGAAATGGGAGTATTCAATTCTTTGAATGTGTCCGCGGTCAGGGGGGAGCCTTTTTCCGGGATCACCACTTTTAAGCCGGTATCCTTGATATTTCCCCCCTCCGCTCCCAAATTGGGAAAAATTTCCTTAATGGTCGCGTCATCCTTGTTTAATTTGGCATAAGCCGCCTTGACCGTCAGATACCCCATCATAAATGGGTTTTGAACCACCATCACATCAATGTTCCCTTTTTGCATATGGGTAATGGCGTTGGCCTCGGCGTCAAAGGTCGCCACCGTTTGTTTGCGGTCGGGACCACCCACCTCATCGGCTATCGCGGGGGCGTTGTACGACCAGATCCCGACCAGCACCCCCACATCGGGATGCTTGGTCAAGACCTGCCGCACATTGTCCCGCGCGATCTTGCGGTCGGAATTGTCCAGCTTCCGCTCTAGTTCTTGAAATCCATCTCCCATTGCCGCCTTAAATCCATCCATTCGTTCTACGGCGTTTTGCTGTGTGTCCACGCCCACGAATTGCACATAAGTATTATTTTTGGGTTGCAGATTCTTAGCCGCTGTTCCCAGCACCTGTCCCCCTTTGACATTGTTGGTGCCAATATAAAAATCCCGCAGATGCTGTTTATCTTTGGGCAGGTCGCTATCAAAGCAGATAATAACAACCCCTTTCTTTTTCAGCTTTTCCAGTTCTTCGGCCAGACTGGCGTTTCCCGCGTCAATGGGAGAGATTCCCACGGCGACAATATCGTTGCGGGTGTAGTATTTTTTTAGTCGATCGACCTGCCCTTGGCCCGTGCCGTCGTTGTTGTCCATTTCGGCGGTGAAGTTGGCATCGGCCAATTTGAGATCCGTGACGGCATCCTTGATGCCCGCCCGCGCCGCATCCCAAAAAGTGGATTCGGTGTTATTCAACAGGACAATCCGTTTCGTTGTCGCGCCGCCGGCCTGGTTGTTATTGGGGGTTTTTTCCCCACAACCCGCGCAAGGAAGAATAGCCGCGAGCAACCCGAGGGCGATTAAAAATTCACGACGCAACTGCAAGCCTGATAACATAATTTCCCCCCAGAAAAGAAAGGCTCTGAGCTGGTGTATCACAGAGGCCACGACTATCCACTAAAACGGCTATCCACTAAAAACGTTGACAACTCACTAGCTGTCGCATGGCCAAAAAAATCCGCCCCCGCCATGTTCGTAAACAACACGTTTTCCCGACTTCCCAGTGACGATTTTAGCTAGCAATGCCGCGTCAAACAAGTAAAGGAATGCGTCTGTTGTGTGAGAATTCTTGCGCTCCTGGGGGAATTCACCACACTCCCCGGGGCGACCCCGTTCGCGCCAAAACACCAAAATTGGGCAACCGTCACATTTTACCAAATCCCGCGGTGGCATCGCTGCGCTTGAACTTTTTACAGGAATTTCGTCGATGCTGCTTAAGCGGCAGCGCCCTTCGCGCGCGTTTTATCCTTGTTCCGCCGTCCTGATTCCAGAAATGGTCGTCGCAGCCGTCAGTGGCAGTTTTTTGCCGCGCAGGGGCTGTTTCTAGTTTTTTTGCCTAGAACCGAAATGCCAGCGATGCTAGCCGCTCAACCAACCTCGACTTTCCCGCGCGGAATACAGCCTGAAAGCCCTTCCCGCGCACGACCCAACACCGGGCTGGAGAACGAGCTTTCGCAACTCGGACCCTGGAAACTGGGAAGCGTCCTCGGCCGCGGTGCCTGGGCGACCGTGCGGCTAGGATGGCAAAATCACGCGACCCTGCCCTACGCTATCAAAATTTTACGCACGGAATGGACCGACCACCCCTGGGCCTTGTCTCAATTTCAACAAGAAGCCGAATTAGGACGCCGACTGAATTGTCCGCATCTGTTGCCCATTCTGGGGGGTGATTGCCGTCGGCACCCGTATTATCTGGTCATGCCTGGCTTGCGGGGAGAAACCCTGCAACAACGGCTCTCTCGATCGGGGCCGTTATCCCCCGCCCAGGCCCTGGGAATGGGCCGCCAGGTCGCCACAGCGCTGGGTGTAATCCATCAGGCGGGATTTGTGCATCAGGACGTAAAACCGGCCAATATTTGGCTGGTCCCCAATGGTCACGTCACTTTATTGGACTTGGGTTCTTGCCAAGAGATTGTCCCGGCGACTTCCGTTTGGGAACGGCCCCTTATTGGGAGTCCGGCATATTTGGCCCCCGAGTCCTTTACTACCAGCCAGGGCATCACTCCGCAAAGTGATTTCTATTCTCTCGGTGTGGTGCTGTATCAAGCACTTTGTGGGCGTTCGCCGTACCCCTGCAATCATGCCGATTTGGCAGATGGCCCAGCGACGGCTCGCGAATGTTCACCCGAAATAACGGCGATCACGGCTTTGGTGGAGCAAATATTGCACTTTCGCCCGATTCCCCTGCGGCAATTACAACCCCTGCTCTGCAGTGCGACGGCGGACTTTATTCAGGGTCTCTTGGCCAAACACCCAGCTCGACGCCCCTCCTCTGCCGCGGATATCATCGCAACCATCAGTCGCTTGGAACTGGCGGCCATTCAAAACTCAGTCAGCCGGTTGTTGGCGGAATAAACTCTTGCTTTGGGCTTCGGGATCAGAAAGAATATGTTTTAGGCGGTTATTGGGTTGCGTGCGCCGCAATCCATTTTGATAGGCACCGCAAACAACATCTTTTCCGGCTGTACCAACCCAGCGAGGCTCTCGATGCATGGCATTCCCCCCCGGATGACGTACGCCCAACCATTACGTCTGTGGCTGGTCCCGCTAATCGCGGGAATAGCCATGTTATCCGGGTCCCCCTGCCAGGCAGATGAAAAGCTGGCAGGAATTGCATGTCGATCGGTCCATCTGCAGTTCCCCACCGGCCAGGGGACCGCGTTTTATAACGAGGTTACCATCAAAAAGTCCGCGCCGGGAACTTATTTTTGTGTTTGTGGTTTCAACGCCGGTTACTTTGGCCTGCAAGAACTCGGCGATGGCAAAAAACTCTTGATTTTTTCGGTTTGGGATCCCGGCAACCAAAACGACCCAAACCAAGTGGCTGAAAGCCAGCGAGTGAAACTGCATGACCAAGATCCCCAAGTGCGAATCGGTCGATTTGGCAATGAAGGGACCGGCGGGCAATCGTTTTATGATTTTGACTGGCAACTGGATGAGACTTATCGCTTTCTAGTAACCGCTCGGAAGGATGCCGAACGCACCGCCTATACAGGCTGGTTTTATCACCCGGGCGAAAAGACCTGGAAAAAACTAGTCACTTTTTCCACCCTCAAAAACGGCGAATTACTAGGGGGATGCTATTCATTTGTTGAGGATTTTCGCCGCAACCGAGTTTCCGCCACTCAGACACGGACCGCCCAATTTGGAAATTCCTGGTTTCAAGATGAGCAGGGGCAATGGCGGGCGATTGACAACGCCAAGTTTACCGCTGACTCCAACCCCGCCACAAATATTGATTCGGGCGTGCAAGACAAACAGTTTTTTCTGAGCACCGGGGGAGAAATCAAAAATACGGGGACACAGCTAAACGACAAACTTAAGTTAATCGAAACTCAATCTCAATTACCGGAGTTGCCTGCGGAATTGACCAAATCACCAGTACAAAAATAGCTGTTAATGTATTTATTATTTGTAAAAATAGCCTAGACGGTACATGGGTACGGACTATAAAAATGCGTTATTGTCAGGGTCAACTTACATACAACTTGTAAATCTGCTGAACCAATACACTCCCTTGAAATTGCCGCTTTGAATTTGCCAGTCGCGATAAACTGGCTACCAGCAATAAAATCACACCTTTGCGGTTTAACTGATAATTTGGGGCTTTTCATCACGAACTTTGCCATCCGCGATTGAGGCGGGCATTCTGGCAGTGGACCAACAAGTTGATAGGTGTGCTTGGTGCGCCACTGGGTTTAGGGATTATTCAGGGGAATTATGCTGGAACAGAACAACCTGGCATCGTCTTCGATTCTGGATCAACCCGCCGAGGCGTGTTTTCCACTGCCGGTTAATTTACATCAACAGCAGTTTGAAACCCTGCTCATTGGTAATAACCGGATTTTAGAATTGATTTTGCAGGGAGCCGAACTTTCCCAAATTTTGCAAGAAATTGCCAAATTTATGGAGAATCTCGATCCCCGCTGTCGCAGCACGATATTGCTTTTAGATGAGGATAGTCAAATCTTGCGGCACGCCGTGGGCCCCAGCCTGCCCGAAGCCTATCGCAACGCGATCGAAGGTATCCACATTGGCCCGGATGTCGGTTCCTGCGGCTCGGCCGCCTTTCGACGACAAATGGTGATCAGCCGCGACATCCGCCATGATCCTTTATGGGCCAAGTACTTGGATTTGGCGGCGGCGTTTGACTTGCGGGCGTGTTGGTCAATTCCCATCATGGCCAGTCAAGGACAGGTCTTAGGGACTTTTGCCATTTACTTTAAGACACCCCTGACGCCGACGGATTATGATTTGCGCAATATTCGGGGTGCAGCGCATTTGGCGGCCTTGGCGATCGAGCATCATCGTTCCCGAACGACACTGGAAAAAAACGAGCGTTATTACCGGCTCTTGGTGGAGCATTCTTGCGATGCGGTTTGTCTTTTGGACCATCAGTTGCGCTCGATCTATAGTAGTCCCAACGGCGCGCCGCTCTTGGGCTATCCGCCCTACTTTATGATCGGCAAATCCGTGCTAGAGATCGTCCACCCAGAGGAGCATGAATATGTCTCGGCCGTGGCCAAGGACCTTGACGGGGCGGCTGATACCGTTCGGCTTATTCGGGTGCGCGTGCGCAATGCCTCGGGAGAATATCGCTGGTTAGAGGCATCGATACGCAAAGCCCCCCCCACGATTGCCCCGGATGCCTTTGTGGTGAATTGGCGGGACATTACCGAGAAAAAGCTATTTGAAGAAAAACTGATGCGCGGGGAACAGCGTTATGCCCTAGCCACCAAAGCAGGCAAGGCTGGCATTTTGGAACTCGACTTGGCCGGCCAGCGTGCCTATGTGGATCCAAATATCTGGCAGATTTTAGATTTGGAGGATCCCGGTGAAATCTCCTTGAATGAGTGGCTGCAAGCAATTCACCCCGAGGACCAACTCCAGGTGGCAGCCCTCTTGGACCGGATCCAGAGACGGCAATCCGATCAATTTGAACTTGAACTACGGTTGTTGAATCGACAAGGGGGGACGGAATGGTTTTACTTCAACGGCAGCGTCAGTCAAACCGCAGGTGCGGGATTGCAAATCATTGGCACGGGCACCCAAATTACCCAGCGCTACCAATATGAATCACAGCTACGCTTGCAGCGCGAGGAACTCACCCATGCCGCGCGACTCTCCACGCTGGGAGAGTTAGTCGCCAGTATTTCGCACGAAATCAATCAACCCCTCTATGCGATCGCCAACTTTGCCAATGCGCTGAACGCCTCGCTGAATCATCCGCCGGACACTAAGGCCGCCTGCGCTGAACAACATAGCAAATTGCGGCATTGGGCCCGGCAAATTGCCAGCCAGGCCGAACGAGCGGGCGAAATCCTGACACGCTTGCGAAATTTTGCCCGCAAAAAAACCCAAGAGCTAAAACCACTTGATCCGCGAAAAGTAATTTTGGATGCGGTAAAATTAATGTTGCCCGAGGCGCGCTCCCGCTCCGTGGAAATTAGTGTGTTTGCCCCCGTAAAGCTTTCCCGGATCATGGGTGACGCCATCCTGATCCAGCAAATCCTCGCCAATCTGCTGCAAAATGCCATCGAAGCCGAATCCGCACGCACCAGCTTGACTGATGAACAGGGGATAAACGTTACGGTGAGCGAGCAGGATGGCCACGTGCGGATCGAAGTCCGCGACCATGGAGCGGGAATCACCGCCGAACAACTTAGCCAGATCTTTCAACCCTTTTACTCCACCAAGCCTAATGGCCTGGGCCTCGGACTAGCCATCTCGCTTACAATTGCACAGTCGTTGGGCGGCAAGCTCTGGGCAGAACCATGCCCCGATAAGGGTGCCGCGTTTTTCTTGGCCTTACCCGTCTGTGAAGAGTAGCCCGCGATGAATTCAACCAATGAACAAAAAGTGTATATCATCGACGATGACCCGGTGGCGGCCGAATCGATGGTCGCCCTCGTCGAATCGATGCACATTCCCACCGAACGGTTTTCTTCCGCCGAGGAGTTTTATGAACGGTCTATCGAACATCGCCGAGGTTGCGTCTTGACCGATCTGCGGATGCGCGGCATGAGCGGATTGGATTTGCTGGAAAAAATGAATGGAGATAGCTACCCCCTGCCGGTCATTCTGGTTTCGGCTTATGCGGATGTCCCCCTGACGGTCCGGGCATTTGAAAAAGGTGTATTAACGGTATTGCAAAAGCCCTGTCGCGATCAGGATTTGTGGGATGCCTTGCAGCATGGCCTCAAGCTGGAGGCGGAACTCCATAAAAAAGCGGATACCAGGCGAAAATTATGCGAGCGTTTGGAAAAGCTAACCACCGATGAACGTGAAGTGTTGCGCCTGGTCCTGAACGGCTTGCCAAACAAAACCGTGGCCACCCGGCTGGATATCGGCCTGCGAACCGTGGAAGCCCGAAGGCATGCCATCATGGTTAAATTAAACGTCTCCACGCTGGTCGAATTGGCCCGCATTCTGGCGGAAAATCAAATTACCATCTGAGCGGGCAACCAACGCAGAAAAGCGTTTTGTCACGCGGCCTACACGCCCTCGCCCGCCGCTGTTAAAATCACCTGCGGTATCCGCCCCACTATTCCGCATTCTTTTTTCCGTGTGATATGCCGCGCTCCTGGCCCGCCAGTCTGTCAATACTTCCCGTGAAATCACCCCTGCATGGCGAGATTCGCCCTCCAGGCTCCAAGAGTTTGACCAACCGTGCGCTCATCTGCGCCGCTCTCGCGCGGGGAGAATCCGTCCTGACAGGCGCGCTGGAGAGCGAGGATACCGCAGTCATGTTGGATTCGCTTATCAAACTGGGATTTACCGCCCAGGCTGATTTTTCCCGTGAGGGGCAGGCCGCCAATACAATCAGGATCAACGGCCAAGCGGGCCGGATTCCCCTCCCCCTCGCGGAGTTGTTTATTGCCAATAGCGGCACTTCGGTCCGTTTTTTAACAGCGCTGGCGGCCTTGGGCCAGGGGACCTACGTGCTGGACGGCACATCCCGCATGCGCGAGCGACCCATCCAGGATTTATTAATCAGTTTGCAGGGGCTTGGCGTGTCGGCGCGTAGCCTGGCCAATAATGGCTGCCCGCCGGTGGAGATCGTCGCGCGGGGCTTGAAGGGGGGTACCACCTCTGTCAAGGGTGACGTCTCTAGCCAATTTCTCAGTGCGTTGTTGATGGTGGCTCCGTACGCGGCTAGTCCCCTGACGATCAAAGTAACCGGAAACCTGGTTTCACGTCCCTATATCGAGTTGACGTTGGCGGTCATGCGGGCTTTTGGGATTAACGTCCCCATCGATGATGGGCGCAGCTTTGTGATTCAGCCCGCGTGCTATGCGCCGTGTCATTATGAAATCGAACCGGATGCCTCTGCCGCCAGTTATTGGTTTGCGGCGGCGGCGATTACCGGGGGTGAACTCACCGTGCGGGGGCTACACCGGGATAGCTTGCAGGGGGATGTGCGATTTGTGGAGGTCCTACGGCAAATGGGATGCGCGGTGGAATACCTGCCTGGGGCTATACGCGTGCGCGGTCCACAACAATTGCGCGGCGTCGATGTGGACATGAACGAGATTAGCGATACCGTGCAAACCCTGTCCGTGGTGGCCCTCTTTGCCAATGGACCCACGCGGGTGCGGGGGGTCGCCCATAATCGCCATAAAGAAACCGACCGAATAGGCAACTTGGCAATTGAACTACGCAAGCTGGGAGCCAGGGTTACCGAACATGATGACGGTTTGACAATTGATCCCCCCGAAGTGCCGACTGGGGCTGCGTTGGAAACTTACAACGATCATCGCATGGCGATGAGCTTTGCCCTGGCTGGCCTACGAACAGCCGACGTGCATATTTTGAATCCAAGTTGTGTGGAAAAAACCTACCCCGTTTTTTTTGAGGATCTGGCACAACTAAGCCCCGGGTGCGTCCTGTTATGAACGTACGGTTATAAACGTACTATTGGAACCTGTCCAGAAGTTGGCGCGGAGGCCAGCACGGTTGCTGAGCGGCCTTGTTTAAAATCGCCTTAACCGACAAGGGCGCGGCTTTTTTCCAGACTGTCTAAAAGCAAGCTGGCGCGCTCGAGCATGGTGGGGGCGGCGCACTGCGGAGTCGTGTGCGGATTGTCAGGATCACTGGCAATAAACGCTCCTTGACAGTGCTCGCAAATCATCTTTTTTCCCAGATAGCTTACGCGGACCCGCAAGGCGCGGCCGCAGGTCGGGCATTCTTGATAAAAATACGTCGCCGTGGATGCTCTGGGCATATTCATGGAAAGGTATCTCCTTCTACCAAGTTCTTGGGCTAACATAAGAGTGCGGTTAAACCGCACTGTTTTTGACTACAGAGTTGCTTTGACCCCATAGTCTTTTTGGACCCTACTGTCCCTGGAATAACCCTAACACTCTACTACCCTGACACTGTACTACCCTGACACTGTACTACCCTGACACTGTACTACCCTGACACTGTCCTACCCTGACACTGTCCTACCCTGACACTGTCCTACCCTGACACTGTCCTACCCTGACACTGTCCTACCCTGACACTGTCCTACCCTGACACTGTCCTACCAAAACACTATTGCCTGATCATCAAGCAAATAAGGAAAAAACCCAATTGCGGCGAAAAAGGTCTTTGTTGACCTTTACGCACGCATTTTACCTTTTGTTCAAAAAATTGCAAGTCTATATCTGACATACAGATAGGAATCGTCGTCTTGTGAAACTATTCACAAGACCCCTTTTGCGGGGTACAGGCGTTAAATCAGAATATTTGATACAAATCTCAACAAATATTCGAAATCCAAAAGCCTCAGTGGTATCGACTATCATTTTTTCCCCATGGATTCTTGCACTCCAAGGAGTGACATCACCCTCAAAAGGTTCACGTAATTTAAGCAAAAATCGTGCCGGACTATTATTATCTCCCCCACTTTTTTGACCTATGCTTATCATGGGGTAATTCTAGCTCACTTTTGCTCATACTTTAATAACATGCCTGCACCAAAATACATCCGCTGGCAAATAACGGTTTGGCTTTTGGGGATTGCTGGGGGATTGCTTTTTCATCAGCAAATTTCCCCTTGCCACGCCGAAGAACGACTCACCTTTGAGCAGATCATCTTCGAGACCCAACGTGTTACCACGCGGTGGCAAGATTATGAGCCAGGTGACCTTATCCGCCAAAGTCAAGCGCAAGAGTTCATCCAGGCCTATCGGGCCTTAGGTTGGGATGTGCCTGACGCGGAGACCCTCTTGGCAAAAGTCCCCGCCGATGGGGAATACCTATTCGATTTGCTGGCTACCCGCGGCGGTAAACCTTTTATGCGGGAAATCGCCACGATCCCCAGTGGCTATGATAAACTGGACCGCCTGCTGCAACTCCCCGACGGCAAGCAACTGGTCAAGCAACTCATTAACGCCCGCGACGGAAATAAGCTGATTGCCTATCTGGCATCGACCAAAGGGGGAAAAAACCTCGGCAAGATGCTAGGCGCGGCGGCGGATGTCGATTTTAACGCCCCCACCGGTCGGATTTATACCGTGCGGGCGTTCATCCAGGAATTGCAGCCTTTATTTATCAGCAAGTAATTTACCCACGAGCAGCCCTCATGGTTCACCGACGCGGCCAGGTTTTTTAGCGAATCCGTTTCATCCCTTTAATGGCCACGGTCTGGGCGGGCAAGGCGGGAAAGTCACTTTTAGGACTGGTGGGTGTGTTACCCAGTTGATCCACGACTTCCCGACCCGCGACAACTTCGCCAAAGACGCAATAGCCGTATTTATCCGTCTCTTCTCCGGCATGGTCCAACAGGTGGTTGTCCGCCAAATTAAAAAAGAAATGCGTGGTGGCGCTGTCGATCGAATCGGGCAACCGGGCCATGGCGATGGTATATCGCTGATTTTTTAGTCCGTTGTGGGCTTCATTGCGAATGGGCAGGTCCACGCGTTTGTTTTTTAATTCCGGGGTATAGCCTCCGCCAATCACGATGAAATTCTTTTGAACTTCGTGAAAAATGGTGCCGTTATAAAAGCCGCGCTGGACATAAGATAAAAAATTGCCAACGGTGATCGGAGCGCGCTCGGCATCCAGCTTAACGGTGATCGGACCGAGCGTGGTCTCGATAACAACTTGCGGATGCAGGGGATCCAAGCTTTCGACCGGGGTGGCCGCTTCGCTGCCGATCGACAACGTCGCGGCATTGTTTCCCGGGGCGTTCTTTGCGGCGACGGGCCGGGTATCATCCGGCGGTGTCGCCGAGTCAGAGCCTTGGCAACCGCAATAGAAAATCACCGTTCCGGCGATCATGCCGCCGCACATCCGCATCACAGATGACCCTTTCGGCCGCACTGAATTCGTTTGTATGGACATCAAACTGCGCCTCCCTGCGCGGTAACCAAAAGTAAAAAAATTTTATCATGCCCCCCACGGGGGTTCTTGCCGCCAACCCTGGTGGCCTTCGCGTTTTGTCAAAGCGATCGTTTCGAGTTGGGCAAGTCAGCCCACGGTTTATGCCGCTTTCGTCATGATCTTGTGCCACGCGACTGATCACACTGACAAAGCCCTAGGCGGGAAATTTGTTGGTTTTCCCGGGGAATCAGCGGCTAATTCTGGGGATTTGGGCGTTTTTCCACAAGACCAGTTTGCCCCGGTTTGGGCCAGTTTGTGACAAAGTTGTTGCGGTGCGAAATTGCCAAACACGCTAGAATCTACTTGAGCGGTAGCGCTTGGCCGATACCCGGGGACGTGATCCGGGTTGGATAATCACCAAGCTAGACCTCACCATTCCTTATCAACAGGTTGACGCGCATGTCCTACTCCCCTTTCCATGGTTCGCGACGGATGTTTTTGGGCGGTATTTCCGCGGGTTTAGCGTATTTCACCACTCCCGGATTGTTTGCCGAGGAGCTGGTCAAAACCCCCGCACAAACCGAGGGGCCGTTTTATCCAGACAAAATGCCCCTGGACACCGATAATGATTTACTCATCTTAAATGACAGCATTACTCCCGCCGTGGGAGAAATCACGCATTTGGGGGGGAAGATTTTGGACAGCAGCGGCAATCCCATTCGCAACGCGGTGGTCGAAATCTGGCAGGTCGACCACCAGGGAGCGTATTTACATACTGGCAGCGATAATCGCGAGCGGCAGGATAAAAATTTCCAGGGTTTTGGAAGGTTTTTGACCGGCGGCAGCGGCGAATATTATTTTCGCACCATCAAGCCCGTGGCCTATCCCGGCCGCACGCCCCATATTCACTACGCTGTCTACTTGCCTGGCCAGCAACGCCGCTTTACCACGCAATGCTACATCAAAGGGGAACCCCTCAACGCCCGCGATGGCATTTACAATAGTGTTCGCAATCCCCAGCAACGGGAGGCGATCACGGTCGAATTCGCCCCCCTGCCCAAATCCAAAATCGGCGAATTGACGGCTAATTTTAACATTGTGTTGAATCACACGCCTGAAATGTAAACTCCCGCTTTAGTTCCATCATTCGATGCGCTCATGCAGAGCCAGCTCCCCGCGGGAGCTGGCTCTGGGCGTTAATTGACTTAAGGGTAAAACCGATTTTGTAAAAATTTCTGTTTATCAACTTGCTAGCGGCAATAGGTTTCTAGTTAATTTGACCACAACTTATTCGCAAAAACAGGGCTTAAATGAATCGTCTCTCCCCATCGACAGACGACAGGCACAGTTTGGCCCATGATTTGCACAACAACTCGGAGGGGCAATCGTCACAAGATTTAGCCAGAGTCGCTGGCATGGTCAAAATAACGGCAAAACGCAATTCTTTTGTGGAGGCTAATACCAATGGTCATGGCACTTTCCTCACGAAAATTACTGACCGGCGAGGTTATTGCGACCCGCCCCCCCGTAATGACAGCCACGGATTTATTACCGTGGGCGGATCCGTACATCCTGCGGCTGCTAAGCGAGCATGAACAGGCCTTGGCTCAATCGCAAGCGACTAACCGAATAACAGCCTGGGAACAGCGATAAAGGGGAAGTATCCGCAATGAAGCAGTTTTTTTGCCAAAGTTGGAAGCTAGCTGGGAAAATTTACCCCATAAACTTCCCGGTTTGGCCGATAACTGACCAGCTATTCCCTCGCGGTGATTTTTCTGATTGCTCTTTACGCCTGATGGTCAAATCGCCACAATTCCCGCCGCTCATCCGGCCGCGGGTCATACGCAGCCGAATAAGTTGACTACTTTTTACCGCGAGCGGAGGCTTCGCGAGACCTATTTGCACAAGGGAGTGTGCCGCCGTGAGTTACCCGACGTTCCTGCATGGAAAAACCTGGATCGCCCCCTTAGCCAGCCTTTTGCTGGGTGCCGCCTACGCGCAGGCCCAGGGGTTGCCCGGCCCCGCGGCGCCCAATCCCGCCGCCGCGGCTGTTCCCTCCTCCACGGCGGTTGCCGCGGCCCCCGCCGCGCAAAGTTCTGGCCACCGGATCGCGGTGGTGGATGTGGGGATCATCTTTAAGCAAAGTCCACGGGTCGCCGCCCAACTGGAAAAGCTCAAGCAAGAGGCGCAAGCCAGCGGTGACGCCCTCAAGCAAGAATACGAAGCCCTGCGCGGCATGGCTGAAAAACTGCAAAAATCAATGGACCCCAGCGGTTTCGAGGCCAAGCAACTCGAGGCGGAAATCACCAAAAAGAAGCTGGATTTTGACTTTCGCCGCACGCAAATGGGCAAGGAACTGGCCGAGCGCGAAGCCAAGCTGATTTATGCCCTGTATATCGAGATCGACCAGATTGTCCAGGGAATTGCCCAGCGCAATGGGATCGCCCTGGTGATTAAGCATAACAGCCTGGAAGTAAATCCCAATGATAAAAACGATATCATGCGGGGATTAAACAACCAGGTTGTGTATGTGCACCCGGATTTGGATATCACCAAGCTGGTTATGGCCAGTTACAAATAACCCGCGGGCCCGCGTGTGCGGGCCCGTTAGGCACATCACCTCGGCGGCCATGGCGGGCCGGCGATCATTGTTTCCGACTTTGCAAGGAGTGTTACGTCGTGAAATTTCATCTGATGGCGTTGTTGGCGGGGGCCATGGCCCTGGGTATGGCGTTTCCGGCGGTTGCCCAGCAACCGGCCGGGCATAACATTGCCGTGATTGATGTCAGTGTGATCTTTAAGGATCATGTGCGCTTCAAGCAGGCAATCGAGCAAATGAAGACCGAGGTGGAGCAGGTCGAAAATTCGCTCAAGGCCGATTACGAGAACATGAAAAAGATGGCCGAGCAGATCAAGGCCATGAATCCCGGCTCGCCGGAATTTAAAAAGCTAGAAACGGATTTTGCCAAGGCCGATTTGGACTTTAAGTTTAAACGCGCCCAATCCTCCAAGGATTTTGCCGAACGCGAAGGAAAGCTGTATTACGCGATTTACCTGGAGATTGACCAAGTGGTCAAGGAAATCGCCATTCGCAACAACATCGCGCTGGTGTTGCGGCATCATTCCGACAAAATCGACTCCAATGACCGCACCGAGATTCTGCGCGGCATCAGCAAGCCGATCGTCTATGTCAATCCCGCCCTGGACATTACCCAGCACGTGCTGAATGTGCTGAATCGGGGCGCGGTGCAGCCAGCGACAACTCCCGCGACGGCCCAGGTCCCCGGCGTGGCGCGTCCCGGCGTGCAAATTCGCCAGTAAAAATACGGGTGGGGACGACGCGGGGGACCGCGTGGCTGGTCCCTTTTCGTCGCAACCGCCGATTGTCCGCGGCCCGCGCCCAATCGCGACGGTGCCGTTGGTCGCATGGCCGCCTACGCGGAGGCGGGGTGGCGAGTGGTTTCCGCCGAGTTTGACTTTTCTTTGCCGATATCATGTTGAATTTACAGCGGACTCGACGGCAACGCACTTTGGCCCGCGCAGTGGGTGTTACCGGACATGGCTATTGGACGGGCGAGAAAGTGCGAGTGGAGTTCCGTCCCGCGCCCGAATGCACGGGCATCGTCTTTGTGCGGGGGGACTTACCTCAGCCAGCGCGCATACCCGCGGTGGCCGCCGCCCGCATCGAAATTCCCCGGCGAACCGTGCTCGAGCATGGTCCCGCCCGCGTGGAAATGGTCGAACATGCCCTGGCCGCCCTGGCCGGCCTACAAATCGACAACTGCGAAATCTGGCTCGACCGCCAGGAACTACCCGGACTCGATGGTTCCAGCCAGGACTATGTCGATGCGCTCACCTGGGCGGGAGTCTGCGCGCAG
This sequence comes from Pirellulales bacterium, assembly GCA_033762255.1. Lineage (NCBI taxonomy): Bacteria > Pseudomonadati > Planctomycetota > Planctomycetia > Pirellulales > Pirellulales bacterium. Next base: position 265,423 of record JANRLT010000021.1, read on the forward strand.
CAAGCCCCGCGGGCTCAATTGGTCATTTCTGAAGTCATTCGCCTGGGAGATGAGCAAAGCTGGATCGAGGCCCGCCCCGCCGCCGGTCCGGGGCTAAGTTTGCGCTATGTGCTGGATTATGGGCCGCGCGGACCCATTGGCCGGCAAATCAAACAAATCCAGCTTTGTCCCCGGATTTTTCGCGAGGAATTGGCCGCTTGCCGCACATTTTTATTGCGGGAAGAAGCGGAATGGCTGATGGCGCAGGGGCTGGGACGAAGGGCGACCTTGCGGGATTTGCTGGTTTTCGATACAGAAGGCCCTGTTGAAAACACCCTACGTTTTCCCGATGAGTGCGTCCGGCACAAATTATTGGATATGGTGGGGGACTTGGCCCTGGCCGGCTGCGACTTGGTGGGGCATGTGACGGCGCATCGCAGCGGACACCGGTTAAACGCCGAACTTGTGAGTCATTTGCTGGCGCGGCCGCCGGCTTTGCGGCGCAGCGCCTAATTTTTTCCCGGTGAGACGCCGGTTCGGGCAGGATTTGTAAGGAATGGTTTTGCATGGCAGTGACAATTGTCCAACCCGCTTATGTCGACCCCCGCGCGGAACTGGCGGACGAGGTCTGGGTGGGACCGTTTAGCGTGATTGGCCCCGACGTGCGAATCGGTCGCGGCACGCGCATCGAAAATAACGTCACCATCACCGGTCACGTGACCATCGGCGAGGAAAACCATATCTATCCCAATGTGGTCATCGGGGCCGAACCGCAAGACATCAGCTATCGCGGCTCACCCACGCGCGTCGAGATCGGCCATCAAAATATCATCCGCGAAGGGGTGACTATTAATCGCGCCACGGAAAAAGAAGAAGGACTGACTTCGCTGGGGGATCACAATTTTTTGATGGCTTGCAGCCATGTCGCGCATGATTGCCGCGTGGGCAACCATGTGCTGCTGGCCAATGGCGCGCTCTTGGGGGGACATGTGCGGGTGCAGGATCACGCGTCGCTATCGGGCGCGGTGGCGGTGCACCATTATGCCACGATCGGCAGTTACGCGTTTATCGCCGGGCTCAGCCGGGTCCTGCATGATATTCCCCCTTATATGCTCGCCGAAGGGCATCCCGCCCGACCCCGCTGCGTCAATATCGTGGCGTTGAAACGCAACAATTTTAGCGCCCGGGCCATTCACGCCCTGGCCGAACTTCACAAACTGATCTACCGCTCCAAAGTCGGTTTAGAACCCGCTCGCGAGTTGCTGCGGGCCGCCGATAATCTCCCTCCGGAAGTCCTCCGCGCCTTGCAATTCCTGGAAGAATCCCACGCCGGTCGGCATGGACGGGCCCAGGAAACCCGTCGGGCCGCCTAATCATCAGACTAGCGGGCCACGATCCCCGCCGTTGACATTCACCCCTTTTTTCTAGGATTCCACCGTATGCCGCTACGCCTGGGTATTATCGGGGCAGGTCATTTGGGAAAAATTCACGCCCGGATCGCCGCGGCGCGGCCCGACTTTCAGTTGGTGGGAGTGGCCGACCCCCGCGCGGGAGCGGCGGAGCAAATCGTGGCGGAAATTGACGCCTTGGCGGCAATTGACGCCCAATCGGGGGAATTTCCCGTATCGGGGCCGTTTTTGGCACGCCGGGCGGTGGCTGATTATCGCGAATTGATCCCCCATATCGACGCCGCGATTGTGGCCGCCCCCACTTGCCTGCACTTTGGCATAGGGCGGGAACTGCTGCGGCGGGGCGTGCATGTGCTGATGGAAAAACCCCTGGCATCCAGCAGCGCCGAGGCGGATCATTTGGTCGCCTTGGCGCGCAAGCAGGGATTGGTGCTGCAGGTTGGACATATCGAACGTTTTAGCCCCGCTTATCAGGCGTTGCGCGGGGCGATTTTTGCCCCCCGGTTGATCCAAGCCAGCCGTTATAGCGGATTTACCTTTCGCTCGCTGGATATTGGGGTGGTGTTGGATTTAATGGTGCATGACTTGGATTTAGCGATGAATTTAGCCCGCTCTCCCGTGCAATCGGTCGAGGCCTGGGGAACCGCGGTCATGGGGGGCCAGGAAGACTTGGCCCACGCGCGGTTGCAGTTTGATAATGGTTGCGTGGCGCTCTTGCAGGCATCGCGGGTTAGCGACCTGCCGCGGCGAACAATGGAAGTCTGGAGCGCGGAAACGCGGGGCAGGATCGACTTTGCCGACCGTAGCGGCGTGATCGCCCGCACCGACGGAAGGCTGCTCAAAGGCGAATTAGATTTGCTTTCGCTCACTCCTGCCGAACAAGCCCAGGTTAAGGAGCGAGTCTTTACGGATTATATCCATCTGGAACATTTGGACCCCGCCCCCTGCAATCCCCTGGCGGACGAGCAATTGGATTTCTTGGAATCCATTCGCGAAGGACGCGATCCCCAAGTCACGGGGGAACAAGGGCGGGATGTCGTGGCGGTCGCTGAACGTATTTTGAATAAAATTCGCTCCCACGAACGACAGCCGACGCCCTTGGTGGCGGAACCGCACAGCGGACAGCCTCCCGCGGTGGTCAAGCCACCCCACTGGTCGGCCCCCACCCTGCCCAAGCCGGGGGACTACCGCCGTTCGGCGTGATGCCGCGGGGGTAAAAGCGGCGGCAAGCGTATTGAGGATTAATAGTGCGTAGGGGGGGCAATCCGTCGTTATGACAGGTCGCGATCCTCAAACAGCAAGAGCGACACCAAGAGCGCCATGCCGCAATACAACAGCGTATATACCAGCGTTAATCCCAGATACTGTAACGGGACTTCCTGGCCCGCGGTAATGGCGGCGTGAATATTATAAGTCTCGAGCGTGGGAAAAATGGTCGCAAAAAAGCGCGCCGAAAATTCCACCAATTTATCCAGGTTGTAATCCGTCCCAATGCGCGAAGATTGCACCAATTGCGGCAGCAAATTTCCCAGCACATAAATTGTCAACGTGATAATCATGTTGACCAGCATCGACAAACGGGTGGAGATCGCCACGGAGATGGACGTCAGGCACATGATCTGCATCAGGGTCAACGCCAGCCCGGGCAATATCGTGCGAATTTCCTCGTAGCCCTGTTGCCAGGACACATTTAGTTGCGATGACTCGCGCGAATCATAGACCATCTTGAACGGAATACAGCCAATAAAAAACAGACTGCCGATCAAAAACAAAATCATCACCGGAAACAACACGCCGAAATATTTTCCCACGACAAATTCCAACCGGCTGATCGGCTTGCTCAGCACGGTTAGCGCGGTCCGCCCGTCAATCTCATCGGCGATGGTGTTGCTGGCCGTCCAAATCGCCACCAACAGGGAAAAGACCGTCAGCACGGTCAGCACGTTTTCTTTATATCCTTTGATATCCTCCCCAAAGGTGTAAAGCGGAATAACCAATTGGATAAAAATAAACGCCAGGATCAAGCACAGCACAATTCCATAAATCGGCTGATAAATCGCCTCTTTCATGGTGGTGTTGGCGACCGCCGAAATCCGGGGGAACAACCAACTGAATAAAAAGTACGCCAGCACCCCGCTGATTAACACGAGGGCCGTCGCGGGAATCGCCGCCACCTGCGGATGCTCGGCCGTGGCGACCAGGCGGACTTCCACCGGGTTATCCAGATTCGTGTTATTTGTCAGATAAAATTTTACCTGTTCGCCGGTAAAGTAATATCGCTGTTTGCCGGAACGCTTCCATGTGTAGGTTTGCTTGGGATCTATAATCGTGCGCGGCTGAAAGGGGCTAAAGGCCGGATCGCCCGGCAGCACCAGCATCAGCTCGGCGTTATGCAGCGGCGTCACATGAACTTCGGCGATTTCCACCGGACTGGCGTCAAATACGACCGCGCGGTTCTTTTCCGACGGTTTTAAGGGGACTGTTTGTGTTAAATTATCGTTGGCCAGCACGCGGGAAAGCGATGTGGCCATCGTCCCTACATTGAGTTGCTTGGACTCAAATGTGATCGCCGCCACCAGCACCATCAACGCATAGACTGAAATCACCGCCGCCGTGGCAAAAATGGGCAATAGCACCCCTTCGGTCGCGGTGTCCCACAGCCAGCGGCCGACCGCTGGACTGGCCAGGCGGGCCACTCCCCACAGTAAGAGCAAAATCATCAACCCGGCCAAGATGCCCATGGCAAACAGCCACGAAGGTGTGAGCCAGATAAACCGATCCGCCAGGAGTAACGCGCTGCTCATGCCAAGTGCCCAAATGTTAAGTAAATCTTAATAGCAAATGTCAAAATCGGCGAATTCACCCGTGGCCGCGCCGGGTTGCTCGTCCACCGAGTGGATACCGCCCCCCCAACATCGCCGTATGGCCGCCAAAAATCCCGCTAGCTCCACTTCGGCTCCTTCCACAACCACGCGCACTCCACCCGAGGGAAGGTTTTCCACGGTTCCACCCACGGCAAAATCACGGGCTAGTTCCCGCGTCGTGGCGCGAAATCCGACACCCTGCACCCGTCCGGTAAATCGCCAAATTCGCCGCTGCATCCGCGCTTTGCAACCCTGGTGATGGTGTGTCGGCCCACACAGACAACCGGGGACAAGGGTTGCCTACTTATTCGCCTGCGTGCCGTGCAATTCAGTATAACGGCAATTGATGGCTTCTTCTAGCAGCGCCGCCCCGCGCAACAAGGGGCCCGTTCCCGTTGAATCTGTATTCTTTGCCGGATTTTTAGCTATTCCATTCCGTGGCAAAGCTCGCCAACGGGCCTACGGCGCAAACGGTTCCGCTGACCAGCGGGTAATCCCGCAAAATGGCATTGCAGTCCGCCACCGTGACGCCGCGAATGGACGCCAGGTCGTCCCGCACGCTGCGATATTCCCGCCGGTACAGCCAATTGTTGCCAATGGCAAATAACCGTCCGCGGGGGCGTTCGCTCCCCAGCACCACCCGCGCGGCCAATTTGCTTTGGGCCAGGGATAATTCCGTCTGACTAACGCCATCTCGCCGCGCTTGCTGATAAATTTGCCGAATAACCTGCAGATTATCAGCGGTGGCTTCGGGCTGACAGCAAAGATAGGTAAAAAACGTTCCCGCGTCTTCGTAGCCGTAATAATGCAGGCTGGCGTGTTCGGCTTTGCCCGTTTCGATAAGTTCCCAGTAAATGCGACTGCCGGAATCATCTCCCACGATCATGCTTAGCAATTTGGCCGCGAATCGCCGGGGATCCTTGCCATGGGGAGCGGCGGCCATGGCCAAGAGATACTCTTGAGTCGCGCTTTCCTTGTGCAGGCAGTTGACGTTGTTTTGGTACAGGGGAGTGGAAAACCCCCGCTCCGCGGGGCCGGGTTGCCAATCACCGCAAATTTGGTTGGCGGTGTTTACCAGTTGGTCAAAGTCGACCTTGCCCGCCACAGCCAGCGTGATATTTGCGGGCTGATAGCGGCGCCGACAATAATCCCGCATTTGTTCCACGCTAATGCCGCTGACCGACGCGGTCGTTCCCAGCACACTGCGGGCCAGGGGATGCCCGCCAAAAAATAGCGCCCGGCATTTGTCATCCGCGCCAAAGGGGGGCTGGTCGTCATACATGGCGATCTCTTCGAGGATCACATTTTTTTCGCTGTCAAAATCCTCCTCGCGCAGCGCGGGACGCAACAAATCCCCCAATAGCGCGACGGTCCGCGCTTGAAATTCCGGCAATATATTGGCGTGATAAACAGTCGCCTCTTCGCTGGTGTAGGCGTTGTAGTCGGCCCCCATCTCGTCAAATTCCAGATTGACTTCCGCCGCGCTGCGACGCTGCGAACCTTTAAAAATCATGTGCTCCAGGAAATGGCTCACCCCCGCTTCGGCATCTTCCTCGTCCCGTGCCCCCGTCCGCACAAAAAAGCCCAAGGCCTGGGTATGCGCCTGGGGATTGCTTTCAGCAATGATGGTTAACCCGTTGTCCAGCCGTGTTTGCAAAAATTCCATGTTGTTGTCAAAAAATGAAATGCGAATGCGATTATTTGTCAAAAACCAATAGGTGCGTCACTTGTCGGTTACAAACTCCTGGGTTCGCAAATTCCACGGTTACTCCGCAACTTGCAGTTCCCGCGGGCCAATGGTCACCACGGTAAAGTCCCGGGGAGGTTGGCGGCGCAGGTAGGCGTTGATGCTCTCGACGCTGAGTTCATCGACCTTTTGGCCAATCTCCGCCAAAGTGCGCACCCGCCCCAGGTGGTACCATTCGCGGGCGATCGCCCCCGCGCGGGCGGAACTAGACTCTTGCTGCATGATCAGGCCGCTTTTGACCCTGGCTTTTAAACGGTTCAGTTCGCTTTCCTCGATTCCCAACGGCAGCCGTTTTAGCTCCCCCAGGGTCACGTCTAGTGTCTCTTGCGCCCGATCGGCCGAAGTCCCCGCATAGCATATCACGCTGGCCAGATCTTTATGCGTGTGATAACTGGCATACACCGAATAACATAGATTGCGTTTTTCCCGGACTTCGGTAAATAACCGGGAACTCATCCCCCCGCTAAGGACACCCACTCCCCCCGAAGCCTGAAAGTAGTCCGGATGATTGAACGGAACGGATTCATACGCGATGCCAATTTGAATTTGCGCGGACTCGTGGGGCAAATGCGACAGCTTTGCGCCCCGGGCACCGCGGGGCACTTTCGCCGGCGGAACAGGCCGCCAATCGCCAAACAACCGCGTCACCTGGTCCAATACGCGCGGCCAGTCTAGCTTGCCCGCGATGGCCAAAATGCTATCCGCGGGCTGAATCAACCGTTGATAATGCGACAGGCATTGCTGGATCGTGGCCCGTTCGATCGCCGCTGCTTCCCCTTCGCTGGGGCGGCCCCAGGGATCGGGATAATGCTGCCGTCGCAGGTGCTGCATGACTTTATGCGCGGGATCATCCTCAATCGCCAACAATTCCTGCAGCACCACCTGTTGGGCCGCGGCAAAATCCTTTTCCGGCATGTGTGGCCGCAGCAGCAAATCGGCGTAAATTTCCAGCGTGGCGGGAAGATTCTCGGCCACGGTCGCCGCGCCAAAGCTCATATGCGATGATGAAACCCCCTCCCCCCGCTGCACCCCCAGATTCTCGAGCGCGGATAAGAACTCGCGGCTATCCCGCTCCCCCGCGCCGCGTAACATCAGGTCACAAGTTAGTGCGCTTAGGCCTTGGCCGTCTGCCGGCTCATAAATGGTTCCAGCGGGAATTTGCCAAGAAAAAGCCACCGATTCCAGGCCAGGCATCTCCTCGGCGACAATTACCAACCCATTTGTCAGGGTGTGTTGAAAAAACTTTTGCGGCAACGGGACCTCGAAAAAGAGGGGCTAACGGGAATATTGTGTCATTCACAATCGCGAAAACCGGGCTTTTGTAGCCATCCCCGGTCGCTCAGGAAATTATAGACATTTCTGGCCAACTCTCGCAGTGGGTGGGGCCAAGAGGGGGAATTTTTCCCCAGAGAGGCCGTTATTTGCCAATGCACGCCGTTACTGGGAATTTCGCTCAATCACTTTGTAAACCGTGCGAATCTTTCTAAATCCAAGCCGCCGATAGAGTTGCAACGCGCGTTCATTACGCGATGTCACCTCGAGCGCCGCTCGGGTAATCCCTGCATGCAAAAAACCAGCAAAGGCCTGAAAAAGCAGGGCGGTCCCTAATCCTTGTTGGCGGAACATGGGCAAGATACCCACGTTTTGAATGCCCCCCATGCGCTCGTGATCGACGATCCCTTGAATCGTGCCAACCAAGGTAGGCTGGCGAGAGGAACTGGCGGGGGGATTTTGGACGAGGAGCCACGTTGCCTGGGGCATAAACCCGGGCTTGCGGGCGATTTCCCGCATTAAACGAAGGCAGCCTTCGTAATCACGCAAGCAGGCAAAAACCTGAGAGTCAATTTCCTGGTGAAAACTAAGAAATTTGGCCTGAGCGTGTTGCTCGAGCGTGGTTTGATGCCAGGGAACAAAACGAAAACCCGCAGGTAGGGGATTTGCCAGCAACCCCCGGCCCCGGAGATCAAGCTCCATCCGGTAGCGTTTGTAGTAGTTAAGCGGGAGGCGCGCTGTGGCGGAAATTCGGGTCATTCCCTCTCCCCCTGGATATCCGGTCTTTCCAGCTAGCAAGAAAACAATCAACCTAATGGTAACCCCCAAAGAGACCCAGGTCAAATAAATAGGTAGTAAGTTTTGTGACAACGGCGAGATGCTCACATACTTGATATCTTCCAGGATTTTTATAGCTATTACAAATCAATGAGATGTAAATCAACTCGCAGTAATTGAAAGGACCTTGATCGATCGTTCCGCTTTGCATGGTTTATGTTCGAGAGACGATTTCAGGCAGCTAGCGTAAATGCAACCAGGTGATGGTTTTAATGACTTTGCCGATTATGGTGATTTTCTCGATTTTTCGGCCTTGGGCAGACGATAGGCACTCTTAGGCCCTGAGTTGGGTGAGATATTCGCAAAACGAGAGGCCTTGGATACACACATTGTTTTTTAGCTTTGGCGATTTCTTTGATCGCAGTCTTGTCCGGGGGGACTACCATGCGGCAACTTTGTTGGGTAGCGGCGGGAATTTTATTTTTATCCTTGGCGACGGGTTGCGCGTGCCATCGCGGCGGGGAACTGGACTGCTTTTTTAACGGCTGCTGCCATGGTCCGGGCTGCAGCGAGAAATATCATGGCTGCGATTGCGGCGAAGCTTATTATGGCGATTGGCACAGCCATCCCCCGCAAGGAAACCCCTGCGATTGCTACGGCAACTACACGGGCCACAGTGGTTGCACGGATTGCAAACACTTGAATTCGCACCGGCACGAGGAACACCTGATCGCCAAGCTCAAGGGACATTGCCACGGCGGTTGCGGCGACTCGTGCGGATGCAGCTCTAGTGGTGGTTGCGGCTGTGACACGGGAAGTTCATGCGGCGGTGATTGCGGAGCGAACTGCGGCTGCGGGCATTAAGGTGCCCAGCATAATCCGTATGATAAATACGTAGGCTGTGTCTGACAGCTTGCTAACGGCGTTTGATTCTTTGCGGGCCAAAGGCCCGACCTATCCCAGCCTAGGGCGAGCGCAGCGTCGCCCTAGGTCTCGGGTATAAAAACTGTAAAGGGCCAACGGCCCGATTCATCTTCCTAATAATTCAACCGCGTTGGCACCGCGGCGTCGATGGGGACCTCTATCAGCAATGGCGTCGTGCGCGACCACGCCGAGTCTACCATCGCGCTTAATTCGGCTGGCTCGGTAATCCGCATCCCTTCCACGCCCAAGGACCGTGCCAACCCGACATAGTCGATGATCGGCCCATCCAGATCTAGGCCATGAAACTCCCCCCGCATGGCCCCCGGCAAACCGATCCCCCGCGCGCCGACTTTTAAAATTTGATAACAACGATTGTTGGGTATCACAAACACCACGGGCAGCTGATACCGCGCCGCCGTCCACAGCCCCTGGATCCCGTACATCGCCGCTCCATCGCCTATCAGCCCCAGCACCGGCCGATCGGGCCACGCCAGCTTGACCCCAATCGCGCAGCCCAACCCCCAACCAAGTCCCCAGCCCCGATGACCAAAATAACCATCGCACGTGGGCAGGCGGCCTAGGCGTTCAAACACCCGGTTGGTGGTGGTGACAGCCTCTTCAATAACGGCGACATTGGGGGGCAAAACACGCGATAGTGCTTCCATGAGAGTGAGCGCGGTCATGGGCCGCAGGGATGATTCCGCCGCCGCTTGTTCCAGCAACTTTTCGCGGGAGGCGGCTTGCGTCTGGGCCGCAGCGGAGCTGCGGGCCGTGGCCGCGGCGCGCCACGCGGGATCCACGCGTTGGGCCAATTCATTGGCCAAATCACCGAGCGCGGCTTTGGTCTCTCCCCATATCGCCACGGTTAAGGGATAATTTTTTCCCAGTTGACAGGGGTCCTCGTCGATTTGCACGATTTTGATACCCGCCGGCAGTGGACATGGTGGATCAAAATAGACATATTGCCGCAGCAGATCCATTCCGACTACTAGTAACACGTCATATTCGCTTAGACGGGCCAGCACTTCGGGCGACCACAGGGGCAGCCCGTCGGCCTGCAACGGATGCTGACAAGGAAAAGGAACCCGCCCATGCGTGGTGCCGCTTTCGGCAATGACGGGAGCCCCCAGTAGTTCAGCCACCCTGGTCAATTCCGCCACGGCGTCTTGTTCAAGCACCCGGCTACCGGCCAAAATCGCGGGAGCACGCGCGGATAACAAAACTTGCGCCCCCCGGGTGGTCACTTCCGCTGGTGGATGCAACCGGGGATTGATGGCCGCCGCGGGAGAAAGGTCCAACTCGGCAATTTCCATCTGCACATCCAACGGCAACGACAAAAAGACCGGCCCCGTCGGGGGCGTGGTGGCAATTTGCAAAGCGCGGCGCACCGCGCTGGGCAAATCTTGGACGCGGCGGACCTCCGCCGACCATTTTGTCCAGGGTTCGGCGACACGGGCCAGATCGCTACCCAGGATCGGTTCTTCAAATTGCAGCCGCCGATCTTGCTGGCCTGCCGTGACTAATAGTGGCGTTCCCTCGCGCCAGGCATTGTACAAGAGGCCCATTGCGTGCCCTAGTCCCGGGCTAATGTGCAGATTGACCACCCCGACGCGGCGAGAGGCCATGGCATAACCATCGGCAATGGCCATAACGGGTACTTCTTGCAATGCGAGAATGTACTGCAACCGCCGGTCCGTCAATAACGCGTCATTGAGCGGCAATTCCGTCGTTCCGGGATTGCCAAAGATATAGCGGCACCCGGCCTGGTAAAGTAATTCCAAAAACGCTTGAATACCGCTGGTGGGCATAAAAATGAGCTGAAGTTAAGGTGTAACCACGGCAAGTTGGGACCGTTGCATCGAACTTATTAAATCAGTTATCCACCTCAGTTGTCAAAGAATGCTACGTTTTCCCCGTCATGGCAAGGAAGTTTCCCACTTTCGCATCCGGGGCGTAGGAAGATCGATCAGTAAGCTCGGGATAGATGGCTAGCCTAAAATTATTTTACGTCCGGCTAAAAAAATCAGTATGATAAGGAAGGCGGCGATTGCCTGGTGGTTCCTGGCTCACGCCGCAGGTCCTCACTTTTTTTGGTGTCGTATGCCCATCCCATCACCCAGTCCGCGACTCGCCACCGAGCATGCCTTGCAACTGGTGAATCGTGAAATCTGGATTGTCACCGCGCAAGCCGGCGCGCGGCGGGGGGGCTTGGTCGCGACTTGGATCAGTCAAGCCAGTATTGACCCGGAACGCCCCGTGATGGTGGCGGGGATCGCGCCAAATCATTACACGGCGGAGTTAATCGACGCCGCTGGCGGTTTTGGCCTGCATCTGCTTAGTGCCGCACAAACAGCCCTCGCGCTCAACTTTGCCATCGGCTCCGGTCGTGAGCGGGATAAACTGGCCAACCTGGAAGTTTTACCCAGCGGCGGCGCGCCGATCATCCGCGATTGCCTGGCTTGGCTGGAATGCCGCGTGATCAACCGCTATCAAACCGGCGACCGCAATTACTATTGGGCCGATGTACTGGCCGCGGGGCGCAGCCTGGCAGCGCGTGATGCGAACGTGCAAACCCTGCGGGAACGGGATTTAATTTGCGCCGCCACGCCGGAACAACGGCAGGCCTTGCAGCGCAACCTACATGCCGATATTGAGTTACAGCGAACGTTTGTGGAACGCTGGCGGGAAAATATCCAGGCCGAACAGAGCACCGCGGCGGGGAGATAATCGGATTTTCGACCAGACTATTCAGCGTGGGCAAATTATAGTAAATCATGTAAGCGTTTGCCCTTGTTTAATAAATCCTCCCGGCAGTCCGCAAAAACTACCCCCCATGTCCCAGTCTTCCGCCCCCCAGCGCCCCCCCTTTATGGAAATTTTGGGGCTGTTGCCTCCCTATTCCGCTGATGACGTGGCGGCCGCCTTTCGCGACAAAGTGATGAAGGCCCATCCCGACCGCGGGGGAAATGCCGCCGACTTTCAAAAACTCAACGAAGCGTTTCAACAGGCCAATGAATACGTCGCTTTTCGCACCAGCCGTCGTGCCTGGCTGGCCGCCCAAGTCGAACATTACGCCGCACAAGAGGCACTAGCGGAACGGCTGCGACAGTTGGGCTGTGCCCTGGAAATGGAAACTTTTGACTGGCTGCGCAAATCGGTGGGTGAGGATTTTGCCGTCGTGACCGAACGCATCGACACGATCCGCTGCTGGAACCAACCCCAGGCCGATCGCGTCCTGGCCGAATTAACGCAAAACCAACCAATGCTAGATCATGTGCGCACGTTGGACTTTACCCGTTCGACCCTTAGCGACGGGCAATTGCTGCGTCTGCAGGGATTGCCACTGTTGCACACATTGATCCTGGTTGGCACGCCCATCACCCGCGCGGGACTGGAAAATTTAACGCGTTTTCCGCAGTTACAGCGCCTGCAAATCGGGCAAAGCGGCGTGGGCGTGTTTGGCCGCTGGCAGCTCAAGTGGAAATATCCGCGGCTCAAAATTACCTCTTAAAATAATATCCTCAGACTGTAGTTCGGGCTTTAACCCGAAGCTTTCTTGGTGGACAGTGCAGGCATAATTTATTCACCAAGCAACATGGAATGTGGCCGCGTGTCGCCACCCTACTGCGGCACTTCTCAGGGGACTGAGAAGAATACACAGTTGCCCTATTCAAACACGACCGTGCGATTGCCATAGACAAAGACCCGTTCCTCTAGCACCAACCGCAGCGCTTTGGCCAGGACCAGCTTTTCGACTTCGCGCCCCGCCTGGGCCATGTCCGCGTGCGAATACGAATGATCCACCGGCTGCACTCCCTGGGCGATAATCGGCCCCTGGTCTAAATCCGCCGTGACATAATGGGCGGTAGCGCCGATGATTTTTACCCCCCGCTCATACGCTTGGCGGTAGGGATTGGCCCCGACAAAGGCGGGCAAGAACGAGTGATGGATGTTGACGATCCGCCGCGGCCACCGCGCGACAAAGTCGGGCGACAACACGCGCATGTACTTGGCCAGGATCAGGTACTCCGGTTCAAAGGGGGCAATCGCGTGGGCCAGCGCGGCCTCATGCTCGGCCCGTTCGCAACCGAGGTGGCTGACATGCACAAAGGGTATCTCAAACTGCCGGGCAAGCGGAGCCAGCGTGTCGTAGTTACTCACCACCGCGGCGATTCGCGCGGGCAGTTCGCCATAGGCATGCCGCAGCAGCAAATCCCCCAGGCAATGCGGCTCTTTGGTGGCCAAAATCACAATCGGCCGCGCCGCCGCTACCGCTAACCGCACATCCGCCCCCGCTGGCAGCAGCGATTGCAATTCTGCCAGGGCCGCGGCGGGATCGGGCCCGCCGGCGAACTCGGTCCGCATAAAAAACTGGTTCCCCGCCGTTTCCACGAATTCCTGGTTATTAATAATGTTAAATCCACGGCGAAATAACACGCCCGTGATCGTGTGGATCAGCCCCGGTTGGTCGGCACAGTGTATTAAAAGCAAATGCTGGGGCATGGGGGGGGAGAAGAGTGGGAGGTGGATGGTGGGTAGTGGATAGTGTGGGAGGTTGGTGGGTGGTGTCTTTCCACTCCCTCTCTCGATAGTCGCGTTTCCTACTGTGTAAATACTCTATCGGGAGAGGGCCGGGGTGTAGGAAACCAGAATGCCATCATGTACGAGTAATTTAAAAACTTCGATGCAAAATTTGCAGCCCTTAGCCGGTGGTTGAGCGTAGCGAAAACCACCGGAAGCTGGTATTTGGTTTATGGTTGCTAGTATTTAGTAAAAATTCAATCCCAACAGTATGCCGCCAGAAAGCCCACCGCAGGTGGTCTAGCTCTGCGCGGTGAAATCTCAAGAGGAATTTGCAAGGAGATTAGCTTAGATTAAGATTTCTACCCTCTCTGGATTATTTGTTCTGAAATAAATTCTCTATTTCGGCTTGAGAGGGATAACCGCAAATGACTTTGTGAAAAATGTCGCGTTTAAAGCTGACTAAGGCGGGTTGCCCATAGTCGCAGGATTTTATGAAAGCGTCCATTTTTGAACGCAACACTTGCTGGTCATCTGTTAGAATTACAACGAGTTTGTCGTAGCTTGAAAATTTTAACGATGCCGCATCAAACATTTGCAGTAATTGCATATCCGAGAAAGACCATCCTGCTACAAACAAAACGAGACCATCATTTGCATCCTTTAAATACGATTTTAAATTAGTTGCCGTTACGTTTGTTTCGCTGACAAAAACTATTTTTTCGTTCATTACGAAATCCGGCCTAAGTTCATTTTCATGCATCAATTCCACAGTAGTGAAGAAACTGCAAATGCATACACATGTACAAGTAGTTAACAGCGCAAGAATCTGAAATAACAATAATGATCGAAGAGTAAAGGAATACTTGCTCATAATTATTGGCCTACCACCTGAAATCCACTTTGTGATTGAGTTTGGTCTCCGCCAGGCGTATCCATTGTGTTGTTCCCTATTGCCGTGTAGGGAAACGAGGATTGCAGTCCGAAACAAGTGGCAACCTACTTATCCCCGCTGTGCGATTCAAGAAAGTTACGCAACCCAACCTGCGCGGGTGGCACGGCAGTTACGGGTAGTACAGGGTTAGAATGGCGCTACTGGTTTACCTTGTATCTTCCGTAGTCTCGATTACGAATGAATCAATACAATCGCCACTGTCATAATTAATCAATAAATAATCAAAGATTATTCCAGGATCATTGTAGATGAAGAAGCGGTCACAATTTTTATTTTCATCATCGGGAGCACCGAGTAGCCTTCTTGTTTCCATTCGAGTCATTCCCTGCTTAATATCCCAAGCCATGAGAGAATGGACCATTTGTTTTCGATTGCGATTCTGTTTCCAATCAACTGGATCAAACGGTTCAGTATCGCTACAGCCTAAACATGAAATTAGAACCGCAACAATTAAAACCCAGATCAACAGACGAAAAAGTGTCTTCATAGCAGCGTCAAAATATTTAGTTCATTTGGTAACACAAATGGTACGTAACCGTTGCCATTATTGCTACTTGGCATTTTATCCGGATCGGATGTTAACTTTATACCTCTCTGAGCCTAAATAAATAAGGTGCGTCAAGTATCCACTTGACGCACCTTATCACGGGGGGGAGAAATTCTGCTCGCTTGAATATTTAATTATCTAACAATTTGCCCAGCAAAGTTTTTTGCTTTTCCAGCATGCTCTGTCCACTACTCACTTTCCACCATCCACTCTCCATTACTCCAAACTCCACTCCTCCTACCTCACGGTCCCTGTCCGCTTCCCACCAACACCGCGTCGTTGTTGTTGGTACCGGCTAGTGGCTCGCCCAGATGGTTCAGGTAAAAGTGATCCCCTTCGGGCGATTCGCGGCAATCTAGCAAATACAAAATGTGACCATCTTCAAACAGCACATTCCGGCCGTTCCCGCCGTGATGCCCTAGGTATTGCAACTTGCCGTTTAGAATCGTGCAGCGGGGAAGGTCCGACATCAGGGCAAAATGCTTTCGCGACTGGTTTTTGACCGGGTAATAACGACCATTATCACGATAGCCCAGGGTAAAAGCGTAGCTCCCCCCCATGAACTCTTGCAGCTTGCGCAAGTCGGCGGGGGAGGCCCGCAAGAGGTCCTGGGTGCGTGGAATCCGAAATTCCGACTGGCGGGCCAAGTCGGACTCGGGGCACAGAACTAAGCGGGGATGGGTCAAATAACCCGCATCCTGAAGTTGGGTGGCATACACCCCAGCCGCCGCCAAGGGACCACGCTCGCTCGCCACAGGGAAAATCCCTTGATGATGCGCGGCCAGGCTACTTAGCCCATAATGGACCTCGCGCATGTTGTTTTGACAATTGACTAACTGGGCATGCTCGCGGGATTGTAAAATCGATGGCAAGACCAACGCACCCAAAAACAGCATGGCACCGACAGCCACGCCGACATCCAGCGGCCGCCAGTTACGGGTGGAAAAATCGGGGACATGCCCGGCGACATCCACCGCGGTGGCGGAATTTTGAGAGTTGGTCTGAAATACTTGATCGGTGATGCCAGCCGTCAAGGTGTTTAGGTCGGTGCCAATTGTCCTGGAAGTCGGCGGGATAGGAGCGGCGCCACCCAGAGTCGGATGATAAGCCACGCCCAGGGGTGTCAATGTTTGACCGGTCAGATCCAACGCGGCGGAATCATCCGCCAGGGGAGAAATTTGATTTGGCGAATGGTCGATCCCGGCGGGAGTGACTTCCACCGCGGCGGAAGCTGGGGAAGGACGCGACTCTTGCGTCCAAACTTTTTGACAGGTAGCCGCCGCTAATTGGGCCGGGGGATCAAAAGGTTCTTCATCGGCGGAAAGAAGCTGCAAACCGCGCTGCAAGCATAAACATTCGTAACGAAGCAGGGTGTCGCGGCGCAATTGGTCGGCGACTTGCTCGGTTTCGTCAGGCTCGAGTGCCTGCAATAAATATCCGAGCAGCTGGACGCGGGGGTTAGTTTCAGTCATGTTCCGCGGTATGGGTTTGTTTCCAGGATTGATGCAGCTTGAGGATGGCCGCGTGCAGGCGGCTTTTGACCGTCCCCACGGGAATTTCCATCACATCAGCCGCTTCACGATACTTTAAACCCTGATAATACACCAAGATCAAGGCAGTACGGAGTCCCTCCGGCAGTTCCTGAACAGCTTGGCGGATCCAGTCGCGCCGTTCCAGCATTTCCAGGTTGGTGTCGGCTTCTGGCTCGGTGCTGGTGAGCAATTCGAGCAAGGTGCCGATCTCTTCGCCGTGGTCATGCTCGGTCCGACGATCCAGACTGACCATCCGGTGCCGTTTGTTCCGGCGCTGGGCGTCAATCGCCTGGTTTGTGGCAATCGTATACAGCCAGGGCCGAAACTTGCGTTCCTCGTCGAATTGGTCGCGCTTCAAGTGAACCTGTAAAAAGGTCGCCTGAAACGCGTCTTCCGCCAAAGTCGCATCCCCCAAATACCGGCGCAAATAACTATACAATTCGCGCTCGTACCGCGAGACGAGTTCCTCAAAAGCGCGGCGGGTATCGGTGGTCCGATACTCGCGCAGCAATTCTTCGTCGGATCGTTCCGCCCAGGGGATAAAACTTATCGAGTTGGTTCGAGGACGTTCGATGGTGACACTCATGGTTACGCAGTGGTTTTGGCCGTGGTTCGCGAGTTTGTTGCCGCCGGTGACGGAATCTTTTTGCAAATTGGCCAAAAAATCGGAATTCATTGAAAATTTAACACACCGGGCCACCCCGGGTTGGCAAAAAACCGGATCACGGTCGGGTTTTGCCAACTTTGCGGGGACGCCTCTCGTATAACGCAAACAATGTGCCAAGGTGCTCTAAACGATTTTTACGGCCTTATGCACAGGCATAAACATAAACTTAAATTATTACTGTAAATCAACTTGCGCTAAATCCAGGAATTGCCATAAATAGTCTGTGAAACTTGTCACATTGTAGTTTTGGCATGTTTTTTTGCGAAATTGTACAATCTGGCAGGAAGCAAAGAGTTGAATTTTAATACAGCTTAATTTTTTGCGCATTTTTCGTGAATTTTTTCACGGATGAATCCCCACAGACTTGCCATTCAATCACAAAATTGCATGCTGGCACTTGGTGGTCGTCGCATCTCTGCCCCGGAAGCCAACTGATTGAACCAGGATAACTAAAGGTGTTTTTGAAATGAATCATGAGCCAATCATCGCCACGCGTTGGATCGGAGAGACGGATGGCTATTTGGAACTGCTGGACCAAACCCTGTTGCCGGGTCAAATCACGCGCTTAGCCTGCCGCGACGTTCCCACCGTTTTTGAGGCGATCCGCGCCCTCCGCGTCCGCGGCGCGCCCGCCATCGGCATTGCCGCCGCCTATGGAACCGTCTTGGGCGTGCATCATCTCCGTCCCACAAATACCAGCGAGTGGTTAACAGCACTGGAGAGCGTGACCGCGGAATTGGCCCAATCCCGCCCCACGGCGGTGAATTTGTTTTGGGCGTTGGAGCGCATGCGACAATTTGGGCGGGAACAAGCCAGCAAGTCGGTCGAGGTAGCCTTTTTAACAGAGCAACTCCTGGCAGAGGCTCATCGCATTCGCGCGGAAGACGCCGCCATGTGCCGGGCCATTGGACAATACGGGGCGGAGCTATTGCCAGCCAATCGCGGCGTCTTGACGCACTGCAACACCGGATCACTGGCCACGGCCGAGTATGGCACAGCGCTGGCGGCCATTTACACCGCGCACGCCCAGGGAAAAAACATACAGGTGTATGCCGATGAAACGCGGCCGCTGTTACAGGGCGCGCGCTTGACCACGTGGGAACTGCAACAGGCGGGCGTGCCGGTAACGTTGATATGTGATAATATGGCCGCCACAGTCTTACGCGCGGGTCAGGTGGGGGCGGTGATCGTGGGTGCGGACCGGATCGCCGCGAACGGCGACGCCGCGAACAAGATCGGCACGTATGGTCTGGCAATCCTAGCCCACTACCACCAGGTGCCGTTTTATGTGGCGGCCCCTTCCAGCACTTTTGATCTCAATATTTCGAACGGCGCGGGGATTCCCATCGAACAGCGTGATCCGCGCGAAGTGACGGAAGCTTTTGGCCGAAGGACAGCCCCGGCTGATACGCGGGTGTTTAACCCGGCCTTTGACGTGACCCCCGCGGAGTTGATCACGGCGCTGGTGACCGAGCGGGGTATCATTCGCCCGGTCACGGCGGCTAATATCGCAAAACTTCTAGGCTAAGGGGCGTCAAGCCGCGCCGCGAAGCTTTGGACGCGCTGAAACGCTTGCTCAAAGTTGAACTGGTCAAAATCGGCGGAGCCCCGTTTAAAAGAATGCTTTATTCCTATGAGGGGTTCGCAGCTTTGTATTCTATTTCGAGAATATTGCGTCAACGACAATATTGGCAAAATGGAATACAAGACAGTCATTTTGGAAGATAACTTTGGTGATAAGTGTCAATTATTCATTTAATAGCAAACTGGGGTAGAGTGTGGAATTTTTTGCTTTTTGCACCGCTGTGTTTTTCTCAGCTTTCATCTATGCGGGATTCTGTGCTTTGCTTTCTTGGGTTGGGGGATGGTGGCAACTTGGCAATTTGTATCCAGCTACCATAAAAGAATCTGGCAGTGAATTCTGGATGATTTCTGGCTCATTCGGTTGGCCGCCCTTTGCCGCCTCTTATGGTCGATGTTTGTTTGTGACAGTGACTTCGCGTGGTTTGCGAATTTCGATATTCTTCTTATTCAGGCCATTTCACCCTCCCTTATTTTTTCCCTGGGAAAGGGTCCTACGAGGCGATTTTCATTATGAATTGTTCTACCGCGCGCTTTCCATTGAATTAGTGGACTATCACACTCCAATAGTGTTGTACGGTCGCGCGGCACAACCGATAGCGGATGCCTTCAGCCAATGGCAATGCGATCGGCAAACGGAGGAAGAACTCGCGGAATTATAAACTGAAAGAAAGTCATTCATTAAGGCAACTGCGGCTTACAGCTTATTTTAAAGTTCAAGACCAAGCCCTCGTCCCTGTACCCTACCCCCTTTCCTCCCGTACCCCTCGCTGACGCAGCGCCTCATAAAATAAAACCGCCGCCGCCGCGGAGACATTTAAACTATCCGCAATGCCCAGCATCGGGAGCGCGATAGGCACAATCATCGCAGAGGGTGAAGAGTCGTCGGCATTTTGGGGCGCACTGGGGTTGGGAAATCCCTGCCAAGCTATGTCCAGCCCTTCGTCTTCGCTTCCCAGGGCAATGGCGCACGGAATGGTAAAATCAACCTCCGTGTAACTCTGTTCCGCATCCAGACTGGCGGCATAGATAACTGCCACATTTCGCCGTAACCACGAAAGCGCATTTTGTTCGGTGGCCGTGCAGCAGGGAACGTGGAAAATTGTCCCCAGGCTGGCCCGAATGGTATTGGGGTTCCACAATTCGGCGTTTTCCCCCGCGACGATTACTCCCGTCACCCCCGCGCCATCCGCGCTGCGCATTGCCGCCCCCACATTACCTGGTTTTTCCACATCCACCAGGACGCCATACAAGGGAGGTTGGGTATTTGGCAAATGTAAAAAATTCTCCAGTTTTCGCACCGGGGCCTGGGCCACCGCAAGAAAACCCTCCGCCCGTTCGCCATAGGCCAGGCGTTCAAAGACTTTGGAGCTGACGGGGAGCAGTTCGGGAAAGACGCTTTCCGTCCCGGGGTGAGCGGACAATTCCTCCGGACTATTCGCAGGGAAACTTCCTTGTTGAATGATAAACAGCAGGTCACTCCCCTCGGACGTATGCACCCATTCCTGGCAGTAGTACAACTCGGTCAGCGTGATCCCCGACTGCCAGGCGCGCAGAATTTCCCGCGCTCCATCAATCAGAAAGCGGCCAGACTTGCGCCGTTGCCGGGAATCGCGCAGGCGAATCGCTGCCTTTACCCGTGGATTTTGCAAACTGGTAATCATGCAAAAGGCAATAGAAAGGGAATCGCACGGCCATTCAAAATGAGCTAGTGCCCTGTCAACGATTCCTTTGCGGCTGAACCGGAGGGTGTTAACCAGCGGTGCGAGCGGCAAGAAGCGGGGACTCGGGCCCTGCGGCTGATCCGCCTAACTCGAATCTTCAGCGTTGACACAGAACTAACTCTCATTCCCAGATTAGAAATAAAGTCGGCTCATGTCGAGAGAATATGGGATAATAGGCCCTAGGGAACTTATAGGCCCAGCTTGTCGATGAGGACCAGCATTCCCTGGCAATCGACCCCCTGTTGTTGCGCTTCGGTCCATAATTGCCGCGCGTCGGCGATTTTATTTACTTTCACTTGCACAAAGTAAAATGCCCCCAAGATGGCTTTATTTCCTGGTTCGCTGTTAAACCATTTTTTCGCGATGACCACCGCCAGTCCCGTGGGCAGACTGTTGAATTTAAAGTTTTCATTTTTACCATTGCGGCGGATCGTGATTTCGCTGGCGGTGGAGTTAACCACATTGGCCTTGCTGCTGCCGATTTCAATTTCGCCGTCCAAGGTCCGCATCGATTCTTGCACTGCGCTCCAGAACTCGCGAGTGTACTCGGCGACTTCTTCCATGGATTGCAAATGCGCTTGCAAATCCGCGCTCACCGCCAACTCGCGCGCGGATTTAAGTTTTTCCACGGCAAAATCAAAGTTGCGCTCCGCCAAGCCTGAACGGACTTCGCGCAATATGTCCCAAAACGCCTTTTCCTGCTCCGCTGTCGCCTGGACCGGCGGTGGAGTGTTTTGGGCGGGAGGCACTGACTGGGGAGGCACCGGCTGAGCTGAAACGGGCTGAGATGGCTCTGACTGCGGCGAGCCAGCAGGTGGGGTACTGGGTTGCGACGCAATGCCTGGGCCGGGGTTGGGGGCTGGCATGGGCGTTGGATTTGTCGGCGAAGTTACATTACCCGGTGCGGAAGGCGGAGGCGTCGTCGCATTTGGCGCGGGTAAAGCAGGCGCGGTCGTTAGTTCCGCCGATGTGACAGCATCTGATTTCGGCGGATTAGTTGCTTCCCCCGGTGGTTTCACCTGTCCTGGCGGAGGCGCTATGGTTGAATTTGTAACACTTTTGGCGGTTTGGGCGGGACTGGCGGGAGGATCCGCTGGCGGAGAGAGTGTATTGGGTAATTCCGCTGCTGGCGCTGGTGGGGTCAAAACGGGCATAGTCTTGGACTGCGCCGGATTAAAAGGAACCTTTGAAGAAGCAGCATTGTTTCGTGTTGGAGTTGCTGGCGACGAACTTAGTCGTTTCGAGCTAGAATCTGAATTCTGCGCGATTTCCACGGGGCTCTTGGAATTACCTGCAAAACTGGCCAGAACAAAAACCAGAATCATTCCCCCTAGCATGACACCTGCAAATAACGCGTATGTTTGCGCGGCGTTATGACGACGATTTAGAGCATGGGCCACAGAAGTCCGGGCAGGCGCGGACGTTTGACCGGAAAGAACCGCACTGCTTGTCTCGTTCGTTGGTAATGACGTCCCGGGAGACATGGGGTAGCGGTCCATTAACAAAGTGGACGCCGTGGTCTCGGGCCTTAACGGGGCCATTGGGTCATGGCCGGCAACTTGGACGGGCAATAAAGGATTCGCAGGTTGATTGACGGCGGCAGCCGGCGTCACCACGGCAGGATAACTCATCCCGGGCGGATATTGGCCTGAAACATACTGCCCCGGGGGATAGCCGGGGTGTGTCGAGGCACTGCCCGGGGGAGAATGCTGTGCCGCCAAATGGGCCGGTAATAAATGCGGCGGCAACAATCCCGATGAAGCTTCAAGAGGAACAGGCTGGCCAGTCGCTGGAAACGGCGTATAGTAGCTAGCCGTTCCCCCTGAATAAGCCGGAGCCACGGCGGAAGGATCTAGGGACGGATGTCCTCCAGAAGCTGACTGCGGAAATTGTGCGGGAAAATACCCTCCTGGACCGTAAACGGGGGGACTATAAGCCGGTTGACCTACGGGTGGCGCAGAGGGAACAAAAGATGGCGGAGCCGAGACGGGCGGCGCAACCGGGGGAGGGACAGGTGGAGCCAATGGGATGGATGATGCGAAGTCGCGCGGCTGTTCACCCCCCCCCTGAGCGATATGTTCCGGCACCGGGACCTGTTGGGACGCATTCGCGGTGGAAGAGCTAATCGCGGCGACTGGTTCCGCCAGGGTCAGTGGTTTACGCGGAGCAGCCCCTTCAACACCGTAAATTTTACGCCCCTTCGAGGGAGCGGCCTCTCGGTTTAATTTGATTTGTAATTTCAAACTTTCGTCATATTCGCGCTTATGGCGGGGATGCGAAAGAGTGCTTTGGGCGGCGGCCAATTCTCCGACCAGGCGTTGCCAGACCTCGCGATGGGTTTCAGGCGTAATTTTTAACAGACGACTTAACTGACGTTCGGCGGCCTGGGTAATCAAGCCGGTGTTCGCCTCAAACAGCTCTAAATTCAATAGCTGATAGTGGTTAGGCGTTTCACCACTGGTATTTTCACTACTTATGTGATTACCCGCGATGTTATCCAAGCCCAACCAAGTCCGATACGGATTAAACGTGTCTTTCATGGAGTCAAATCAGCATGGTGAAAACGAGCATCCGCCAGAATCATCCTGTAGTACTCAGCGATTACGGCACAACCCAGCGGGAGAAAAGCCTTCCCCACCATCAAATCCAGCGTCAACAGTCAGAAATTTATTGTAACACAAGCAAAAGCGGCGGGCTGACGGATTTTTTTAAGGAAAAAATAGTCAAAAAATCCGCAATCCGGGTCGGTCATTCGCCTACGCCTACAAATACAACCAGCAAACAACTAATAAATAGACTCTGCCCGGGGAGCAATGTTCCTAAAAATTTGCCTCGAAGAAACAAAATTCCCGAAAACCTTTCGCAAATTTTTGGAGATTTTATTCCCTAAGAGATTAGGAACGCATGCAGACTGAATGTCCCCAAGTGAACAAATGCCCAAGTAGGGTGTTATGCCTGCTAGCAAGCTAGAGGATGGAATATAGCATGCGAGCCCAGGTTATACCTAACTTAGCCCAAAGCTAAATTGCCGTCTCATGGAGGGGAGGCGCTCTGTAGCGACAGCAAAAAGGCCCTAGTTAAACCCGCGGAACGGGTCAGCTAGGATCTTTCATCAGTGATTATTCCTTGATGATGTCACGGACGGTCATGCCGGACGGGATCATCGGCAGGACATGCTCTTGATACGGGACTTCGACATCCAACACATACGGCCCATCATAGGCAAGCATCTCCTTGAGCGCATCGACCAGTTCGGATTTCTTTTTGACATAGCGGGCACCGCAGCCAAAACCCTTGGCAATCTGGACAAAGTTGGGGTAACGCTCGGAGGCCGGTTTGCCGTGCCCTTGGCCGATGGCCTCGGGATTGTCGATCGGACCTAAATAGGTATGAGCGCGATTCCCCTTAAAAAAGCGGTCTTCCCACTGCACCACCATGCCCAGGTGTTGGTTATTTAGCAACAGCACTTTGACGGGTATCTTTTCGCAGACGCAGGTGGCTAGTTCCTGGATATTCATCAAAAAGCTGCCATCCCCGTCAATGTCAATGACGTGTTTGTCGGGGTGGGCGACCTTGGCCCCCATGGCGGCCGGCAGGCCAAAGCCCATAGTTCCCAGGCCCGAACTAGACATCCACGTCCGCGGCTCCATGAACTTGTAAAATTGCGCCGCCCACATTTGATGTTGGCCAACGCCAACGCTGATGATCGTGTTTTCGCCACGGGTCAGCTTCCACAATTCATGAATCGCCAGTTGCTGGGTGATCGCGTCGATTTCCGGAATCTTGTATGGATCCTGCGATTTCCAAGAAGAAATTTGTTCCAGCCACGGTTCCAGCCCCGTTGGAGCCTCGACAATTTTATTTAACTCGCTCAAAAAGTACTTCACATCACTGACAATCGGAATATGGGCGTCCTTATTCTTATTCAGTTCCGAGGGGTCGATATCGACATGTAAAATAAAGGCATTTTTGGCAAATTCCTCTTTCTTGCCGGTGACGCGGTCATCAAATCGCACGCCCAGCGCGATGAGCAGATCGCATTCATCGACGGCATAGTTGGAATAAACGCTGCCATGCATGCCCAACATATCCAACCACAGGGGGCCTTCACCCCGGACCGCCCCAAGTCCCATGACCGTGGTGGTGATGGGAATGCCGGTTTTGCGAACGAATTCCCGCAGTGCGTCGCTAGCTCCGGAGCTAATGACCCCGCCGCCGGCATAAATCACCGGACGTTTGGCTTGCTTAATGGCGGCGGCTGCTTGGGCGATTTGCTCCGGCTTGGCCAGACGTTCGGAAATTTTATAACCGGGCAGATTCATCGGCACATCAAAATCGGGAACGATTTGCGCCATTTGGACGTTCTTGGGCAAATCAACCAACACCGGTCCCTGGCGGCCCGTGGTGGCAATATGAAACGCCTCGCGCATGACACGGGCGATATCATTAACATGCGTGACCAGATAATGATGCTTGGTAATGCCGCGGCAGACCTCCACAATGGGGGTTTCTTGAAAAGCATCCGAGCCGATAACCGGAGTGCCGACCTGGCCGGTCAAGGCAATCAAGGGGACACTGTCCATCTTGGCATCGGCAATGGCGGTGACCAGATTGAGCGCGCCAGGGCCGCTGGTCCCCATGCAGACTCCCGGTCGGCCAGTCGTGCGGGCGTACCCTTGTGCCGCAAATGCCCCCCCCTGTTCATGGCGTGGCAATATGGTCCGGATTTGGTCTTTATACCGCGTTAACGACTGGTGCAGCGGCATGCTCGCTCCACCGGGATAGGCAAATATCACATCCGTTCCCTGATTGATCAGGGATTGGATCACTACGTCCGCACCATTGATTAACTGATTTGCCGCACGCGGTTTAGTCACTGTGGCCACATCAAACCTCGGTAAAGTCCCATGAAAAAACAAATAACACGATTCCGCCACCAAAAATACTGTTTAGCCGCCAATTTTGCCTAATCAATTGAAGATAAATGCCAATCCCATTTCCCGCAACTCAAAATTCTCCGGCCAAGCTTTTAGCATAGACCGTAACAGGCTATTTGCCCACATTTCTTGGATATTTTCCCGGGTGAAATCCCGGTTTTTAGCTTAAAATTGTTCCAAATATAATAAATTATGCCGGGTTTCGGCTTGCTCCGGTTCAACCGCCAAAATCTCCCCTAAGATGGCTTTCCCGCGACGAACTTCACCATGACTGGCCAGTTGGATCGCCGTGGCATTCAGGGCGGCCCATAAATTGGCCCGCGCGGCGTCGTGCCGGGGATCCGCCTGACACGCGCCTAGCAACAGCTTTGCCGCGTAGCAATAGTCACCCCGTTGGTAGGCATCCCCCCCTCGATTGTACAACATCAAGCCCAAAATTGCCCGCCGGGTCACTTGTCGTTCAGCGGGATGGGGAGCGAAGGGCCAATCCACCCTGTCGGCAAATTCCATCGTGCGCTTCGATGCATTTTGCACATGCACACTCGAGGAATGTTGCAAAAGGGACACCCCATCCAAGCCTAGGTTCGCTGGGCTAAATAGCGTCTGTACTTTTGGCAATTCTGGTAAAATGGATAAAGCGGAATCTAATCGCAAAAACACATTCTCAGGTGCGGTTGGCTCTATAGGCAAACACGCGATTTCCGCTGTGGAGGGGGCCGCGTCAGGATCATTGTCCCCCCAAAAAGGACCAATAATCGCCACACGGCAATGCCCTTCCCGGCAGAGACCAACGGCGGGTATATCCAAATCGTTTGCCAGGGCCAAATACAGCACTGTGCCGCTTAGACAGTTGAATTTACCCGTGCGGACGAGACTTTGTAAATCGCTCGCTTGGGGGTCATATTTTAGCAATGCATGCCGCCGCAACCACAGCAATAGGTTCGCCGACCGATGCCATGTCTGATGAACAGCGAGGTTCCTGGTAGCCCCGGTTTCCAGCTCGCCTAATTCCATTTTGCACCGGGCCAGCCAGGCCTGATAAACTCGGGCAAACAGAGGCCAGTCCTCACTCTTATTTCCTCCCGCAAGCCAAGCCTCATGCAAAAAATCCGCAGAATTTGTCAAATTTTCAGAAACAGAAAAACAGTCCTCAAGGTCTAATTTTAGTTCCTTTGCAGTTGCTACGGTTTCGCTGCCTAGCAAAACTCGAATATTAGCCACCCACGCGGGACCTAAGTTTTGCTGAGTTGCAGGTTCAGCGGCAAAACTGGGAAAAGAGAGACAGCAAAGGCAAAAAATCATGCAATTTTTTGCCGCGCATCTTTCACCCCTTAGTTCCTGGGCACGATCATTTCCTAGTTTTTTGAGCATACGAACTGGTTTATTTATCCGCCAATTTCAGAAAATCTGGGTAGTATGGGAAATTTAGGTCAAGCCGTTCCTTGAGGTTCTTTAAAAATCAAGAATGCCGCTCTCGACAGAAAAAAACAGAATTCATAGGATCAGATTTTACCACCTGTAACATTTGGATTAGATTTACTAGCGATTTGTTGGGCTCTCTATTTTTTTCTGTACACCACGTCGGTTTATGGAATTGCAGTTATCCACCCATGCTCCCGCACTACGGTCAACAGCGCCGTTTCCGGCGTCCGAGCAACACCTGCGGTCCCTGCTGACCCAGTTTTCTGGTCAATTCCCCCCGTTTCAACCCTCGCGCATGCTGCGGGGGGGGCATTTGCAAACTCTGGCGGGCGTTTATTACCCCAGTTGGACCCTTCCTTACCGCGCGCAGCGGCATTTGGTCCAGCTTTGTGACGGTGACCAACTGGTCCTGCATGACGACTGTCCGCCAAATTGGCGGGTTGGCGACCGAACTGCAATGTTAATTCATGGGCTAAGCGGTTCTTATCAAAGCTCATACATGATTCGGACGGCGGGACGGCTTAATGAGCGCGGGATACGCGTCTTTCGACTGGATTTGCGCGGCTGCGGGGCAGGTGTGGGTTTGGCGCGGCACCCGTATCATAGCGGTCGGTCCGACGATGCGATCGCCGCCATTGAGCAGGCCGCCGCACTCTCTTCGGGCAGCCCCTTGACACTGATCGGTTTTTCACTGGGGGGGAATGTCTCGCTCAAACTCGCCGGCGAAGTGGGCTCAACGACCTGCGGCGGTTTGGATAGCGTCCTGGCGGTATGTCCGCCGATCAATCTGGCCCGCTGTTCACGTTCGCTCATGTCCTGGCCCAAATTGTACTATGACCGCTACTTTGCCAAATTGCTGCGCGCGGAAATAGCCCGGTTGTATGCCAGCCGAGAAGATGCCATGCGCATCAATGCCGCGCGTCTGCCGAGGCGAATCCAGGATTTTGACGAATACTATACCGCGCCGATGAGCGGGTTTGAGTCGGCGGAAGATTACTACACCCAGTGCAGCGCTGCTCGTTTTTTGTCCTCCATTCGCAAACCAACGTTGATTATCGCCGCCGCGGATGATCCCTTAATTCCCGTGGAAATCTTTGCCGACGCGCAACTTTCGTCGTCGATTGACCTGCGAATTTATGCGGGGGCGGGACATATGGGCTTTGTCGCCCGCCGAGGGGTCGATCCCGACCGCAGATGGCTGGACTGGAGAATCGTGGATTGGGTATGCGCCTGGGATCGGGCGAGCCGCCAGTTGCCGTCCCTTTGCGGACCGCATTGGCCAGCGGAGCTAACCCGCCTATCCTAGACATGCCCGGCAGCAGTGGTTAAAATAATTTTTTCCAGGGGGGCGTAGCTCAGTTGGGAGAGCGTCGCGTTCGCAATGCGAAGGTCGTGGGTTCGACTCCCATCGCCTCCAGTATCTAGCCCTAGACAAAGGTGTTGCAGGGCTTTGCCATCGTAAGTGCTTAGCTTATGTCCGTATGTAATATTAAAAATCTACTGAATATCGCAAAAACGCCGCTACCTTATACTCATCGCAAATCATCATAGTGCGGTTTTTACCCCGTTTACCAAGGGATTCCGCAACTTCGTGGGAGTAGGAGTTCAGGGATTTTGCCCTTTTACCCAGGGTAGTTAGTAGCGATCCAACCCGTGGGCTATGTCCACTGCATTGACAATTTACAGGGCGCGTTGCGGTACCCCCCTCTTCCTCTGGGACAGGGCCGGTGTGAGGGAATCTACCGCAACGCGGTTATACGGAACTCAGCCCTGGGTCGCCGCGCAGCGGCTACCCAGGAAGTACGGCTGGACGAAATTTATTCCTTAAATAAGCGAGGGGCAAATTCGCGTAAGCTGCGACGCCAAGTTTGCCATTCATGGCCGGTCTGGGGGGAAATATAATAATGAGCATTCACACCTGCGGCCTGCAAGGCATCGATATTTGCCTTTGGGTCGCCGCCACGGCGCGGGGTTCCGTCTCCTAGCTCATGGCTACCATAGCTAACAAATACCAGCCGATTCTCTTTTTTAAACTTTTCCAGATCATCAATGTCCCCCGGGGCAATGCTGCCGCCGCTAAACAAGCCGATGTGTGAAAAGAGATCCGGTTTTTTTAGGGTGATTGTTTTCGTTTCCATGCCACCCATCGATAGACCCGCCATCGCGCGGTGGGGCTGGTCGGCGATTGTGCGAAAATGCGTATCAATGTGGGGAATTAGCTCCTCGCATAGCACTTTTTCGAACGGGCGAATATCAAAGTTCCGCAACCCCCCAACACGGACATCATTTGTCATTCCGTAAGTCATGACGATGATCATCGGTCGAGCCTTTTCTTCGGCGATGAGATTATCCATGATTAAACCGGCATGGCCTTGCTGGCTCCAACCATACTCATTCTCGCCGTAGCCGTGTTGCAAATATAACACGGGATACCGCCGGTTAGGTTCATCATCATAACCCGGCGGGGTATACACAAACGCCCGACGATGCGTATCTGTGCTATCGGAATGAAATAAAATCTCGCGAACTTGGCCATGCGGCACCTTTTTTACCGCGTAAAAATCCCGATCTTGCGCGGGTACTTCCACGCCGCTACCCCACCGATTCGCTCCAAAAAACATCATGCTATGCGGGTCGGGAACTTCAGCGCCGTCTATCTTTAGGGCATAGTAATGAAAGCCTTCGTCCAGCGGGCGGGTGTATCCGATCCAGGCGCCATTTTCTCCTTTTACAAATTCCGTGCTATCCCGAAATGTCACGCCGACGCTTTTTGCGTCTGGCGCGATGATTTGGAATTTAACTCGACCTTGGGAATTGACTTGGGGATATTCCTGGCCTGGTTGATTTGTCGATGCGGGCCGAAAGTCGTCGACGATCCCCGCGGGAAGGGCATCAGGCTGTCGAGCGGTTGTCGCCGCGGCATCAGTTTGATTCGCTTTGGTCAAAGCGGTTTTTGTCGCTTCGGCATTAAATAGCAACTGGGCAAAGTGATAAAGATTATTTCGCCAGTGGGTAGCATCGTGCCCATGCTCATCCACATTCCAAATATGCTGAATGTCATTTTGAGCCAAGTGGCGTTGCAATCGCTGGCTGATGCGGATCAGGCCATCTTTATTGCCGCACGATAACCACAACAGTTTGAGCTTTTCCTTGGTCTGGCTGGCGTCGGGAATCAGTTCCGCGGGTGGCAGTGTATTTGGGGCGGATGAAAAGCCTCCAATCCAAGCAAAGCTCCCCAGCTGTTTTAAGCCGATATTTAGTGACTGCCCTCCGCCCATGGATAAACCAGCCAAAGCTCGATTCTCACGATCCGCCAATACGGAATAACGCGACTCAATAGCGGGAATGACATCATCCAGCAAGTCCCGCTCAAAAACCGCGAAGGCCGGAGCCGACTCAAAAACATTCCCTTCCGCCCGATCATTCTTTTGGGCGCGGCCATTAGGCATAACCACGATCATAGGCACCGCCTTGCCGTCATGAATCAAGTTATCAAAAAGCCTGTCAGGAGTGGCAAATCGCTGCCACTCTGTTTCATCACCGCCGATTCCATGCAGTAAATACAAGACTGGGTATTTCTTATCCGTGGAATACCCGGGAGGAGTGTAGACATTCATCTTGCGTTTTGTGCCGACTGTCTTAGAGTCGTAGGTGATCAATTCTAACTTGCCGTGCGGGATATCGTCGCGCAGGGCGACAATACCCTCGGGAGGATCGGCATAGAATTGCTTGTCCGCGGGCCCCAGCTCGATGGGTCCGCCGAATGCCCCGGGACCGCCCCGCCGCGGGGTATTTTCCGGGGACCGAGGATCGCGATTTGAACCACCTCCCGGTTCCTGGGCCACAGTCAACGAAAGCGCACAAGCCAACAGTCCGCACAAAAAGATGCCTTTTTGCATACATGGTCCTTTACTTTGATTTTTGGGTTTTCACGGCAACCTTGTCAAAAGGAGTGTCCGCGAGTGATTGGGATACAAGCCGCAACAGTTTAACAAGATATTTTTTTTCCTCCTCGCTCAGTAAAGCCACCATTTGGTCTCGAATGGATTGGCCCGCTTGCCACACTTGCCGATACTTTCGCAGTCCAGTATGCGTCAACGCCACCGTTCTGGCGCGCGCGTCCGTGGGATGGGTGTTGCGCGTGACGAGGCCCCGTTTTTCCAGCAAGACCAACATGGCCCGTACCGTGCTGGGATCAGACGGCATGCGCGAAGCCAATTCACGCTGTGTCAGCGCATGGCCTCTCGCCAACGTCGCTAACAGCACAAATTGATCGGCGGTAACGCCATATTTCACAAAATGCATATCCGAACGCCGATGAAGCGCCAGGTAAACGGCCCGGAGTTCTAGCGGTAGTTGGTCTTTCGCCTTCAAGCAAATTTCCCGTGATTCGGTAGTAACACTAAACTCCTAAAACGTATGTATACGCACTAAATGACCAGACGACAAGACAAAAATCAAAAAAATTCCCATGCAGGACAAATTTTCACGC
Organism: Pirellulales bacterium; assembly: GCA_033762255.1. Classification (NCBI taxonomy): domain Bacteria; kingdom Pseudomonadati; phylum Planctomycetota; class Planctomycetia; order Pirellulales; species Pirellulales bacterium. The sequence goes on from JANRLT010000021.1 coordinate 296,773, forward strand.
CATCCGGGCAGAACAGCAAAACCCTCGTGCTGTGTCCCGGTAAAGATTCGAGATAGGCAGATCAGCCGCTGGGCGCTAGCCCACGTTTTTTGCCGCTCTAATCGTGGGTGACGTCCGGTTTGTGCAACAGCCGCACCCCACCTCAAAGCGTTCATTCAGAAAGCAGCTATGCCAGAAACAATCCCTTCAATCCGCATGGCGACGAATTTTCATTAAAGAAATAGTTTTACACTTGATGAATAGGCGACGATGCCCTACTTGACCGGCGTTAACATCGCCTTGTGGATCACAAAGCGGCTGCCGTTGCTACCGATAAAGAGTGTGTCTTTTTCCGCCGGGTCCCAAGCTTCGGGCACGACCGGAAAAGCCTCTTTGCTTAGCTTGCGAAAGATTTCTTGCTTGTCGGCCAATACCTGCAACCCCGCCGTACGCACCTTGAGCGTCAGGGTGATCGGCGTGTCCAGCACCAGCACCGCGCCCCGATGGCTACCGCGACGATCCGTGGTATCCAAACCGCTAAGATTGTCCTGATCCACATACAATATCGATTGGTGCCCCCCCCGCGCAAAGCCCACGATAAATTCCTTGTCGCTCGCCTTACGTTCCACAATGAGGGTTAAGTCATATTGCGCGGGTATATTCGCCGGAAATTTGAAGATGGCGTTGGCGCTAATGGGCGTGACCAGGGTTTTATTGTCCATTTTCCACTTGCCATTGACCGCATCCTGGTCGAGTTTTATTCCGGATAACAGATCCACCGAACCCGCCGGAATCGTCAAATCCAAACTTGCCGCCGCGATGTTTTTAGTCACGGTGTTGCTGGACGTGGTTTTCGCGGGCTTACTTTCCACGGTATTGCTATCGTCAATGCGGATCTTGAGATCGGGCTTGGTCTCGCTCTCATTGGGAATGAATTTTTCGACCAGTTTTTCAAAATCGCTGGTCACCGCGGGCTTTTTGGCTTTTTCTTTTTCCGCGGCCAGCTTGGTCGACTTTTCCAGTTCACTGGCAAAGGCCTCGGTCGCGGTTTTTAGTTGCTCGGCATGTTTGTCGGAAAGCTCCTTTTCACAACGGACCAGCAACTTTTGCATCTCCGTCAACCGGTTAGGAGAGTATTTTCCGCTGCCGACCTTGACGGCAAATTTGGCCGCCTTGGCCGCTTCCAAGAAATCTTTTTCCTTATACCAGGCAATCGCCAGGGCATCCCAAAATGGAGCCGCCTTTTCAGGAAATTTGGCAATCCCCTCGTGCCAGGCCTTCCGCGCGTCTTCGCTCTTGCCAGCTTTGGAATAGGCCATGCCCAACTCGCGATGGGCGTCCAGACTATCCGCCCCCCAGGGGTCTAGGACGATGGAATTTGCCAGATGCAAGATTGCTTTATCATAAAAGGGAGTCGTGACAAACTCCAAATTCCCTAGCGTGCGTAGAAACTTACCATAACGGTAGTTAATGGCGGGGCTGTATTTGCCGTCGTCACTGATGATGTCGGAGTATTGTTCGAGGATATTAATCATTATTATTCGAAAGCGCGGATCGGAATCGTCCATTTCGCCTTTGATGCGTTGCATTGCCTCCAGCAGGCGGTCCGAGCGTTCAATAAGCTTTTCTTCTTTCTCCTTATCCGGGCGCAACTGCGACGGGGTGATAAATTTTTCCGTGTCCAGATCATATAAGGGAAGCGCGAAACCCTGCCCTTCGTTGCGGCTCTTGAGGGTATTCATACCGATCACTTCCCCCTGCATGTTAAAGAGCGGCCCACCGGAATTACCCGGGTTGATAGGAGCACTGGTTTGATAATATTTGACTCCGTCAATTTCGCGATCCACGCCGCTTAATAGTCCATCAGTGATTGATTTGACCAAACTGGTATCTCCCCCGCCGCCGGGGTTACCGATGGCAATCACATCAATCCCCGTCGCTTGTTTTTCCTTGGCTAATTTGATGGGCGAAAGAGTTCCCGGATGTTCCTGCGGATCGATCCGCACCAGGGCCATGTCAAACTTGGGATGAAAAGCGATGATTTTTACTTTTTTAAAGGTGACGGTCATATATTCGCCGTTGACTTTGACATCTAATTCCGCCTCGTAAGGGAGCGGAGAAGAAACGACGTGCTTATTGGTCAGGATCAGCCCGGTTTTATCTAAAACCATCCCCGACCCAAAGCCATCCTCGCACTTAAGAAAAACGATGCCGTGGTTGACCTTGTCAAAAACGTCCTTGGCGGAGTTTTCAGCCAGGACGACCGCACTGGCCCAGAGTTGCCAGCAAACAATGCCCCAAACGGCAACGTAACGCAAATAGGCCCCGAGCTGCATAGAATCACCTGTCAAAGAAAGTTTATTTGACAAATTACGGCCACGCCGTCGTGGCATACGGCAAACAAGATTAACGCGGAGGCAGCCATCGAAAAAACTCCCATGTCGTGTCGTAGCTTTATGATAGACGACCTTGAGGCACAAAATCAAACCAATCCAAACTAGTTTTTTGAATTTGCCAAATTAACACAATTCCCCAAAGAACGCCGCCGCGGCTTGACAGTTTATTGCCTGTAACGGAGAGGGATTTACCGCGAACCGTGAAAATCCTGAAATTTCTACTCTTTATTTCTGGCAACTTCGGACCTATGATTCTTTATAGCCGCAACTTGTTTAACTAAAAGAGGTTGCAAGAATTTTAACATTTCCCCGTGCTGACTCTTGTTGAGTTCCCCGCGGTTCGTTCGTCCACTTGTGTTCATTACCCGCTGAGTCACCCGTTCGTAGACATACCAGTTTCTTGACATGGAACAATCCCCATCAAATCCTTCCCCGGGCAAACCCACTCCTCCCCCGCCGCAACGCCAAGCCATGGCTGTGCTGACGGTCGTGTTTTTATTTTTGTCGATCACGTTTTTGGTGTTTTTGATCTCGGTCAATCCCGCGCCCCGCTACCAGATAAGTTATGACCAGTTTCGTACGGAATTGCGGCGGGGCAATATATCGGAAGTGCAGTTCGAATCGGCGTTTTTGATGCGCGGCAAATTTCGCCAGACACCTCCCAATATCGAACCAATTTCGTGGTCCGCGTTCTTTAGCAATATCATCCGGGAGGACTCCTCTAAACCCACAGCTGGCGACAGTTCTCCTGGCAAATCGACCACCCCCCCGACCGGGGAAAAAACGGACTCCCAAATTTCAGCCAAAACCGGCGCTGAACCCGCTAAATCCGTCGAACAATCCGACAAAAACTCCCCCCCTCCATCAACAGAGACCACCCCTACCCCGGAAGCTCCCCCCGCTGCTACAGAAGTGGCTCCCCCCGCAAAAAATTCCCTCCCCACGGCTGAAACATCATCCCCTCCCTCAAAATCCCTAGCCAATACGCCAAAAACCTCCGCCAAGGACTCTTCACGTGCCGCAAAAGACTCCCTCACCTTTGAGGTAAAGCTGATTCCGGTCATGGGCGAGGATCTTGATCGCGAGCTGTTGTCCCACAATGTCAAAGTCATTGGCATGACCCCCAATGATGGGACGGGATTGTTTTTGGTTGCTTATTTGCTAGTGCCGCTCTTGCTGTTTGGCGGCTTGTGGTACCTGATGTCCCGCATGCGCGACCAAATGATGGGGGGAGGCATCCTGGGGGGATTTACCCGCAGTCCCGCCAAAAGATATGACACCCAGGCCAAACCGGTCACTTTTGCCGATGTGGCGGGGCTAGAAGGGGTCAAAAATGACCTGCAGGAAGTGGTGGAATTCCTTAAAAATCCGCAAAAATTCGCCCGTCTGGGGGGTCGAATCCCCAAGGGAATTTTGCTGTTTGGACCCCCTGGCACCGGTAAAACCCTGCTCGCCCGCGCTGTCGCCGGCGAAGCCGGAGTGCCGTTTTTCTCGGTCAGCGGGTCGGAATTTATCCAAATGTTTGTTGGCGTGGGGGCCAGCCGGGTGCGGGATCTGTTTCGCACGGCCAAGGAAGCCTCTCCCGCGATTTTGTTCATCGACGAAATCGACGCCGTTGGCCGTCACCGGGGCGCGGGCCTGGGGGGCGGAAATGACGAGCGTGAACAGACGCTCAACCAAATTTTGAGCGAGATGGACGGCTTTAGCCAAAATGAGTCGGTCATCGTGATCGCGGCTACCAATCGACCCGACGTGCTAGATCCCGCGCTGTTGCGTCCGGGGCGGTTTGACCGGCACATTACAGTCGACCGTCCCAACGTCAAAGCCCGCAAGGCCATGTTTAAGGTACATTCGCGCGATGTCCCGCTGGCACCCAGTGTGGACCTTGATCGCCTGGCCGCGGGAACCGTCGGCCTGACCGGCGCTGATATCCGCAATCTGGTGAATGAAGCCGCCCTGTGGGCGACGCGAAACGGCAAATCCCAGGTTGATATGAGCGATTTTGAATATGCCCGCGATAAAGTGCTGATGGGGCCCAAACGCGAAGAAATTTTATCCGGCAAGGAAAAAACCATGACCGCATACCACGAGGCGGGGCACGCGCTTTTGGCGTGGCTGTTGCCTGGCGTGGATCGCGTGCACAAGGTCACCATCGTCCCCCGCGGCCGCGCCCTGGGCGTGACACAGTTGTTACCCGAGGAAGACCGTCTCAATATCGGCCAATCGGACCTCATGAACCGGTTGGTGTTTATCCTAGGGGGGCGGGCGGCCGAGAAAATCATTTATAACGAGTTTAGCGCGGGAGCTGAAAACGACCTGATGCAAGGGACCAAACTTGCCCGCCGCATGGTCGCCCACTGGGGCATGAGCGAACGGGTCGGGCCGGTGGCCTTTCGCACTAGCGAAGAGCATCCTTTTTTGGGTAAGGAAATCGTGGAACAGCGGGAATTTAGCGATCACACGGCTCAACTGATCGATGAGGAAGTCTCGCGCATCCTGCACGAGGCGGACAACCGCGCCCGCCAAATGCTCAGCATGCACAGGGATAAACTGGAAACACTGACCCGCGAACTGGAAAAACGAGAGGTCCTGGACGATGTAGAGATCGCGGCCCTTATTGGTCCCTCGGCCAATGCCAAAGCCGCCAGCCAAAATGGCCAGGCCGATCCCCTGGGCGAACTTCCGCCGATTCCGGTTACGGTGGTCACGGGAGGAAACTAAATATAGCGGCGAACAGCCCTCGTTTCCCATTTTGTCCCGGTAATCTTTACTCGCGCAGACCGGCATCTTGCCAGTCATCATTTCTCCGGCTAGGCTAAAGAGGCATTCGCCGTCACCAGCAAATTTTTGGGGCGGCGAGGATGTTGGATTTTCTTACTCTTTACACATTGAGGAGTTGTTGATGCGCGCCCCGCTTCGTGTTGGTATCATTGGTTGCGGCTGTGTGGCCGTGATTGCGGCAATTCTTCGCTTTAGTGGAGCATCCCTGGCAATGGCAGATGAAAAAACCGCGCCCGCGGGAAAGCCGCTGGCCCACATGGTCTATTTTACCCTGGCCGAATCCACCCCCGCCAACCGCGATCAACTGGTGGCAAATTGCAAAAAATACCTGGATCAGCATGAAGGAGTGGTGTACTTTAGCGTGGGGACGTTGTCCGATTACAAACGCGAAGTGAATGACCGCGAATATGATGTCGCGTTGCATCTGGTATTTAAAGACAATGCGGCGCACGATGTGTACCAGGACCATCCCCGCCACCAAGAATTCATTACCAACAGCAAAAACCTGTGGAAAAAAGTGCGGGTGTTCGATTCGGTGCTGCAGTAATTTTCAAGTGGGGATTTTGCCGCCAGCGGCAAATGATTAAAAACTCAAACCAGCCTGGGGTGATCCCAGGCTGGTTTTTTTATTGCCCGCGGTTTGCCCGGCAATCTGGTAAATGTCATATCGACATGGTTACCTAAGCGGGATTTATCGCCCGCGCAAGGGGATCGTTACCGAAAATCCCCCCCGTTGCAGGGTGAGTCCCCCCTGTGGACCGCCATCAGGGTTGTATCCCCCGAAACCCCAAGCTGGGGCGGGCTCGTTGAATTGGCGGCCAAAACCGCTTGCTCCAGGGGTAAAAGTGACGTGCCCGTCTGTCCATTGCCCATGCCCATCTTGCCAGTGATCGAGGCGTGGTTGCCCAAAATTCCCCGGCGGTTCAAAATCCCGCGCGGGGGGATAACCGGTTGTCCAAGGGGGGGCGACCGGGGGAAAATGTCCCACGCCGGGTCCCGCGTGGCGGCGTTCCGCCCGTTGCCAATTTCTTTCCGCCAACCGGTGCTGCTGCTCGATGGCCAAGCCCTGCTGGACCAGCACAAAGGCTGATTGCAGTTCCCCGCGATTCCCCGTGGCACAGAATGCCTGGATACTTTCCACGGCCCCATGCAAAGCGGATGCGGCCCGGGGATCACAAACATGCCGCAGCGCCACGCGCAGCTCTGCCCGCGCGGCACGCACATGCCCCTCGCTGGCTAAAGGATGATTTGCGGCCCGATTAATGGCATACAACGCGGCGATCATCGGTTCTTCGCCGGCAAAATGCACGCGTTGGCCGCGATAGTGAAAGTTTTGGGCGGTGGCTGGCACCGGAGCCATCGTAAAAATTAGCAATAGACATCCAGCAAACCAAGGAATTTGACGGCGGAAATAGCGTAGCATTGATCAAGCTCCCCATGGGCAAGGGCGAGTTGCCCACAATCAATCCGGGGCCGGCTAACTGGAAGAGGGGGTCCAGACACTTCTACAATTGGCCACAAACCCGCGGCTATTTTTGAAAGCGATAGCCGTCATGCCGGGGGGACAGGGATTCCTAACGGTCGATCGTATGAATAACAGGGTTTATCCGCCACTGCGTTAAAATCGGTATTTCTGGAAGCCTGACAAAACAAAAAAAGAGGTCCACCACAAGGGAGGACCTCTTTTGTTGGGACAAATCAAACTTCCAGGTTCTTTGCGGATGGCTAGCCACCCGCAAAGTCCTGGATCATTTTGATGATACTACTTTTGGCGGCGACGCAGACCCATCACGCCCAAGCCGATCGCGGCCAGCGAACCGAGGACCCAGGTGCTGGGTTCGGGAATCGCGGTGACAACCGGATTGCTCAGCGGATTGCCGACACCGGATCCAAAGAACGAGTCGATGGGCAGGTAGTCAGCAGAGGTCACCACACCGTCGAAGTCACCGTCACCCAGGGTCCAGCCGCTGGTCAACCCGGCGGAAGTGGCACCTTGGTTGGAGTCAACCACGACGTAGTCCGAACCGTCAACCTTGCCGTCCAGGTTATAGTCACCCGGATAGGTAAAGCGGACGATCACTTGGTTAAATCCGGTCCCCATACCCGAGTCACCCAGGGTGAGGTCGTAGAACGGATTGCCAACATCGCCGAATTGGCTGTTGAGGTTGTCCACGGGGATGATGACGCGGGTACCGCTGGAGTTATCCACCGCGGTGCTGCCGATCATCGGGACGCCGTTACCAGGAGCCGAGCCGAAGCTGTAGTAGTTATCCACCAGGGCAGTAACCGCGGCAATCGGATTCGGGCTGTTAACGGAATCGTTATGGTACAACACCAAGTCATTGTCGTTCAAATCCAGGTAGGATTCGTTCCCCATGACCAGGCCCGCGGCATCAGCGGCGGTGTTATTAATCACCACCAAGCCAGCGGAACCACCATCATTCGTAGCGACATTCACCCGGGTAAAGTTGGTCGCGTTACCGGCTGCCAACGACAGCTTATTAACGCGCAACCCATCGACATTAAAGGTCTGTTGGGCCGCAACATTCACCGTACCGGCGGCGGTGCCAAATCCGGCACCCGTACCGACCACGCGGCCAGCGGTGTCGTTATGGTTGACGTTCAGCACGCCGCTGCTGGTCATGACAACCTTGGACTTGTTGGCGCCAGCCGACAAGACCGTTTGGCTACCAGCGACATTCAGCGTACCACCCACATTCACCGTGGTGCCGGTCCCGATGGAACGGGCGTCGGCAGCATTGATGGTGATGTTGGTGGTGCCGCCGTTAAAGCTGGCGGTGGCATTATTACCCAGGCTGTAATTCCCGGTAAAGGTGCCATTCCCCAAGGACTGGGCTCCAATGCTGAGCGTGCCAGCACCAGACTTGGTAAAGGAAGACCCGTCGGCCACACTCACAACAGCGGTGTTATAAGCACCAGCATTGTTGAGCGTGCCACCGGTGCCAGTCGCATTGATCGCCCGGCTGTTGCTCGCGCCGGTGGTCCCCAACGTGCCAGCGCCACTCAGATTGACGTTCCACATGTTGGTGATGGCGTTGACATTGCCGGTTGCCCCATTGCTGACATTCACGTTACCCAGATTGGCGGGATCAGTGACATAACGGAACTGGATTTGGTTGCCATTTTGGCTGAATCCATGCACCGGACGGACATACTGCGATTGGGTACCGCTGTTATTGCCGTTCTGGAATGGATCATCCATGTTGGTAGACAAATCGTCAAACCCGTCGCTGCCGTCCAGATCGATACCGAAGCCGGGAGCGAGGTCTCCACCCGGATTGTTGGACCAACCAGAGTTATTGGAAGGACCAGCGCCGCCGCCACCTTCATGGAAGCGAACTTCGATGTCGGTCCAACCGACCGGCAGGATGATTTCACCGGTCGAACCGTTGTCATCCCACTGGGTGTTGCGATAGCGATCAACACCACCCAGACGAATGTAGACATCGTCGTCAAAGTTCTCGCCAAAGGCAACCGATCCCAAACCGTCCGAAGTCGTCAGGTTGGTCGAATTCGGATTGAGGTTGATATCGGCGGCGTTGTCCGGGATAAAGATCTGACCCTTGTAACCCACCAGTTGATTATCGCGCCAGAAACCAGCGATAAATTCGGCTTGGGTGACGGTTCCACCCTCGCCACTGCCGTATTCATTGCCGTAACGCATCCGTTCATTCCGGAAGCTGCCGGTGAGCGGCGTGGTGGTGTCAAAGCCACCCAAGAGCAACGCTTCGAGTAGCACGCCGTTTTCCACCGTTGGCGCGGTGGGTTGATTAAACACCGCGCTCGGCAGGTTGGTCGTTCCGCTGCTAAAGTTCAAGTTACCCTGAAGAGTACCGCCAGTCATGGTCGCACCGGTGCCGGTGTTGCCGGTTCCCGGATTGAAGTTCAACGTGGCGCCTTGCTGCACATTGGCGCTGGCAGCGCCCGAGAACATGACGCCATTGTTGGTCAATGACACCGTGGTGGCATTCGCGGAGTTATCACCCGACGGACGGAGGGTACCAGATCCAGCCACAGTACCAGTAATGGTATAAGTGGTGGGGTTGACCTCGTTGATGTTGTTGGGGGATTCAAACGCCAGCGTTGTCCCAGCGGCGATGTTGGCGTTAACCACGGTGGTTTCGTTGGCAACGGTTGGATCTTCGCCAATGACAGTGCCGACACCCGTGGAGACAGCAATGTTGCTGTAGGTGGTTGGCAGGTTATTGACCAGACGAGCGCCATCCTGCAGGGTAAAGGTCCCGGTAAGATTGGCTGCCGCCAAATCGCCATTGAACAACCGCTGCGTACCAGCGCCAACCAGGACGTTTGTGCCAAAGTTCAGCGTGCTTTGGAAGCCTTCGGTCGTGCTAAAGCGACCTGCCTGGCTGGGCTTGTTCGGCTGAATCGTTTCCAAAGCGGTGCCAGTACCGGTGCTAAACAAGAAGCGTTGGCTACCACCACCACCTGTGTCACGCGTGACCAGGGCGATGTTGTATGCACCCGCTCCAGCAGTAAAGGCGCTTCCGTTGATTGTGGCCTGCACGTCGTTGTTGCAGCAACCCGCGCTGGTGATCATTTCACCCGTTTCGTAGGTGTTGTTCTGGTTCAAGTCAACCCAGACGGCCATTTGGTCGTCACCGTCGAACACACCAAAGTTGAAATCAGTGGCCAATTCAGAGGCACTAATGTTGATCTTGCCGGACAACACCTGGGTGTAGGTATCGCCGGTATTGATGCCGTGGAAACCGTCCACATCGACGTCGCCGCTGCAGCAGTTACCAGCACCATCGGTAAAGTTGGCGGTACCAACTAGGTTGCGGTTATTAACCGAAACTCCGGTGGCCAGCAGGTTGTTAATGCCAGCGCCGGACGCATCGTCAATCACATCAGTGGTGCTACGGTACAACCGGGCACGCAAGGCATTCGAGACATTGCCAACCGCAGCGTCGGAAATGTTCAATTCCAAACGACCGCCATTGATTTGCAGCGTCGAACCACCCAGGGTATTGACCGTACCGGCGACATTGGTCGTGGCGCGGGTCACACCGGCGTCCAGTTTCAGCGTGAGGTTGCTAGAGAGCGGGGTCATCGCGGTGTTGGATAGATCCAACACGCCACCACCCCCCTTGCTCAGGACCGAGCCGGGAGTCGCCGAAATACCGCTTAGTGGAGGAGTGATCACGCTGACGGTGTTCAAACCGACATTTCCGTCCACCGAGATGCTGCTGAACGAGGTGGCGGCGGTATCAACCGTCAAGACACCGGTGTTTTGCAGGGTCAAGGCGCCAAAGTTAGCCCCGGCACCTTCCACGCGGATGGCCGAGCCAGGACCAGAGACCGTGATCGGCGTATTGGTCAGATCCATCACACCCCGCTGGCCAAACTGAGCCGGTGTCGCGCCGGGATTGATTGTGCCGGTAGTGCCACCTTCGTGGGTGTTGCCAAATTGGAAGTGGTAGCTGCCGCCGCCGCCGCTGTCATTAACCGCCAGGGCGATCTTGTAGGTACCGGCATCCAGAGAGATCGAGGAAATATCGTCCTGGTTGCAGCAACGGTCGTTGTCGATCAATTCGTCAACGTCGACACCGGGGGTCGTGAAGACACCGTCGTTGTCACCGTCGATCCGATCAAAGGTCCCGTTGTTATTCAGGTCAATCCATAACGAAACGCTATCATCGTTATCCAGGGTGGCAAATTCATGGGCCAGGGCGGTCCCGGTGGTCACACTGGTGGTAAAGTAACCGGTGTAAATCACGCCAAAGTCACCCGTGTCGGCGCCATAAAAGAACTGGCTGACCTTACCATCACCGTTGCAGCAATTGCCCAACCCATCGGTAAAGTCAATCGCGCCAGTCGCATTGCGGGAGACGTCGGCCAACCGAGTCTCAATAAAGCGCATCCCTTCGACCGTGTCGGGCCATTGGGTGCCGCCTTCGTTGAAGTTACCGCGGTCAAAGAACCGGGCTTGGAGCGAACCGCCGACAATCGGGGCGGTGTTTTCAAAGACCACCGTACCGCCAGCCAGATTCACAGCCGCGCCGCCGATGGTGCTGACCGTGGAGTTCTTTACAACCTTGGTCACGCCACCGTTCAGTTGAACGGTGTCACCTGCGGTCAGGTTCGAGGCGGAGGAAGTGTTGGTGATTTCCAGCGTGCCTGGGCCGGTCTTGACCAGCGTGGCCACGCCACCGGATTTGCTCAACACGCCAGTGCTAGCGCCGGTGGTGTTGTTAATCGTGGCGGTGCCGGTGATGGTGGTGCCGGCAAAGTTCGCCTTGCCGCCATTGGTGTTCAACTGGGAGTTGTTGATGGTCAATGCGCCGTAGTCAACATCCGTATCGGCAACCGACAAAATCGTGGAGGCGGTGCCGCCGCTCACGGAGATGTTGTTGCTGGTGAAGTCGTCGCTATCTTCAGGCACAATGGCGGAGAAGTTAGCCGAACGAGCCACAGGATCAATCACTTCCAGCACATTGCCGGTGTCCGGACCATTCCAGCCAGCGACAAAACCCGATCCACCACCTTTTTCATAAAAGCCGATGGCGATCTGGTGTTGACCTGCCGACAGGTTGATCGTGCCGGTACGCAGGGCTTGGTTGGTCGGACCAGCGGGATCATTGATCCCCTGGTAGCTGTTATTGTCGACAACCTTGACGCCGTCGATAAAGATCACCGAACCGTCGTCACCAGCGGTTTGGAAGGTGTAAGTACCGGGAGTCGTGATGTTCAAGTTGCCAAAGAAACCGGCCACATGTTCATCGGCATTCAGCGTCGTAGCGCTGGGGAACGGATTTCCGCCGCTGTCGTCCAAGGTGGTAAACCCGCCGCCATTGGGGAAGTCGAGGGCTTCGGTCGAGGCCAAAGCGGTTTCGGGATCGCCCATGCGGTCGCGCAGGGCCAAGAGGCCTTCGTAGGTGTCAAAACCGATGATACCGTTGCTGGTACCGGCGCTGAACCGGGGACCATAAGCGGTACGGCCACCGACGTCATAGTTGTAATACTCATGGCTGAGTTGACCGGCGATTGTCAAGCTGCTGGCGATGTCGGCGATAAAAGTACCGCCAGCCAGATTGATCGTGGCGCCACCAACCGAGTTAGAAACGTTCGCACCTGCGCCACTTGCACGGAGGGTACCGCCGGCGTTCACGGCGATGCTGGCCCCGGCAAAATTGTTAGCGCTAGCGCCCAACTGGGTGTTGGTGAGACTCAGCACACCGCTGGAGATGGCGGATGGGCCGAAAGAGGTGACTTGGGAGGAAATCGTGTTGGCACGATCACCAGAAAAGCTGCCAAGCTGTTGAATGGAACCTGTCGTCAAGGAACCATTGCTCAGCGTAAAACCAGTGGTCGCGGGACCGGCGAACTCCAACTGGTTGATGGTAAAGGGACCCGAGGTCAAATCCACGCTAAAACCAGTAGCGGTGTTGTTGAAGGTCGCCTTGTCAGGAGCGCCAGGAACGCCAGCGGACCAGTTAGAGGCTGAACCAAAATCACTGGTACCCCCAATCCATACCGAATCCGCCGCCGTGGCCGCGGTTGCTCCCATGCCAGCAATGGCAAAGAGCGAGATGATCTTACTTAACTTCGAACGCTTCGACATGATGTTCCCCCAACGAAAAGATGAACGCAGAACCGAGTAGTAAGTGAACTCTTCCAAACACGCGCGCGTTAATCCAGGTTGTTTGGATAAAACGTGCGCTTTGGGTCCCCCCGGACCCACCCCCTCTAAAAAACAAAATCAGAACGATTTCGTTCCAGAAGAATCTGGAATCATTCGTATACCAATAACATCAACTGTGCCGGTTTGTCTACGATTTGGTTAGTGAATTATCAAAAAAAGACGGTTTTAACGAAAATTCTGTTAAAGAACCATTACTTTCAGCAAATTTATGAGTTAATGCGTCAATTCAATTGATATTCTTTGCGGCCAGTAGCCTTCATCAATACTCAATCCATACAACTCCCACTGTCGATTTCTGACAAGAAGCTTGCGCAGAACTAACATTTCGCCACGTTTTGATTCCTTTTTGCACCATAAGCCCCCCTTATTTTCGATATTTTTCCACTTTTTATACGATTTTAACAATTTGACCCGTCGCGGTCCTGCATGACCTTTCTCCTCATCAGCCACCTCGTTCCTTTGATTCTAAACCCTTTTGCTGGCAAAGTTTACCACGATAAATGCCGACATTATGCGCAGCCTCTTTCCCCAACGACCCGTCGCGCGCCTTCTTTTAGCTTTGTCTTAATCCTTCGAAAGCCTTTTTTCAATTTTTTTCTTTATGGCCAATTCCATCCGGAAAGCCGCGATCTTGCTAATGTCGCTCCCCCAGGACGACGCGGGCAAAATCATGTCAAAATTTACGCCCAAAGAGGTGGAAGCGGTTTCGATCGAAATCGCACGGCTGGGGGCGGTAAGCAGCGACGAACAAGACAACGCGATCAATGAATTTGCCAATAATAGCACCAGTTCGATCGCCGGTTCGGGGGGCCTGGATTTAGCTAAGTCGCTGGTGGAAAAGGCTTTGGGAAAAAACGCCACCAGCACGCTGGATAATGTCCGCCAATCGATCGAGGCGGTCCCCTTTGGCTTTTTGAAAAATGTCGATAGCCAAAATCTGCTCACCTTTATCACCGATGAGCACCCGCAAACCATCGCCCTGATTGTCTCGCACCTGTCTCCCCAACAATCCGCCGATATCGTGGCCGGATTGCCCAGCGAACGCCAGTTGGCGGTGGTGCGGCGGATCGCGACCATGGGCCAGACAAATCCCGAAATCATCAATGAAGTGGAAAAGGGATTGGAATATCGCATTTCCGGCGTGATGAGCCAGAGCTTTGAAAAGGCGGGAGGCGTGCAGACCGTGGCGGAGATTTTGAACGTCATCGACCGCGCTACCGAACGCAGCTTGTTGGAAAATCTGGCGCAAGAAAACCCCGATTTAGTCGAGGAAATTCGCCGCCTGATGTTTGTCTTTGACGATATCAACAAGTTTAACAATAAAGACATCCAAACCGTCCTCAAGAACGTCGAAACCAGCCAATGGGCGATGGCCCTCAAAGGGGCAAGCGAATCGCTCAAGGAAAAAATCCTGGGCAATTTGTCCACGAGAGCCGCGGATACCTTACGCGAGGAAATGGAATATTTGGGTCCGGTCAAGCTCTCCGCCGTGGAGCAGGTGCAGCAACAAATTGTCGATGTGATCCGTCGTTTGCAGGATTCCGGCGAGTTGGTCATTCAAAGCAGCGAAGAAGAAGAACAAATGATCGTCTAAGCCATAGGGTCGACGGCCGCGTCCGCTTTGCAGGGGGGCCTTGGTTTGCTAGCATTGGCCGCATGAATCTTTCCCCCATGATGCAACAGTACCAACAGGCCAAGGCGTCCTGTCCGGATGCGCTGTTGTTGTTTCGCATGGGTGATTTTTACGAGCTATTTCACGAGGACGCCCGCACCGCGGCGACCATCCTCAATCTGACGCTCACCAGCCGCGACAAAGGCGAAAATCCAGTGCCGATGGCCGGTTTTCCCTATCACCAGCTCGAAAGTTATCTGGCCAAACTGATCGCCCGGGGCCTGCGCGTGGCGGTCTGCGAACAAGTGGAAGATCCCGCCGCGGCCAAGGGAATTGTCCAACGGGAAGTCGTGCGGATCGTGACCCCCGGCACCTTGACCGATGACGCCCTGCTCGACCCGCGGGCCAATAATTATTTAGCCGCGGTCGCACCCGGAAAAAACGACCAACTTGCCGGCGTGGCCTGGGTCGAACTTTCGACCGGGCGCTTTTGGGCGGGACAATGCCCGGCGGCAAAACTGGCGGACGAGCTCGCGCGAATTGATCCCGTCGAATGCCTCTGGCCGGAAGGACTGCCGTGCCCTTTTGCGACGAGTGCCGACCCCGGCCCGGGAAAAATGGCAATCACCACCCGACCAGGCTGGATTTTTAGTTTGGCATCCGCCAAAGAAGCGTTATTGCAGCAATTTGGCATTCATACACTGGAGGGATTTGGCTTTGGGGAAGAAACCGACCAGCCAGCGATTTGCGCGGCGGGGGCGGTCATGTTGTATTTGCGCGAAACCCAAAAAGCCACGCTTCCCCAACTGGATCGGCTGATCCGTCATCAACCGGGCCAAACGCTGGAAATTGACGAAGCCACTCGCCGTTCGCTGGAATTAACCCGCACCTTGCGCGATGGCCGCCGCGAAGGGACCCTGTTGGCGATTCTGGACCGGACACAAAACCCCATGGGAGCGCGGTTATTGGCGGAATGGGTGGCCGCCCCCCTGACCGAGGTGGCCGCGATCGAGCAGCGGCTGAATGCCGTGGCCGAATTGCGGGGGGACCCGCGTTTGCGCGATGCGGTCCGGGCCGACCTGCAAGAGCTAAAGGACCTGGAACGGCTTTTAGCCCGAGTGGCCACGGGACGCTGCACTCCGCGTGATGTGGGTGGAATAGCCAAGGCGTTATCGCTATTACCGGGTGTGAAAGCCCGCTTGTCAGAACGGGCCGCCCCCCTTCTCAATGAACTAGAGTCGGCGATTCAGCTTTTTCCCGAATTACGGTCTCGACTGGAATCAGCCTTGGTCGATCCCGCCCCCCTCGCGCTGAAGGAAGGGGGCATTATTCAGCCGGGATTCTCGGTCAAGCTGGACCAATTACGCGATCTGGCCAGCGGCGGCAAACAATGGATCGCCAACTTTCAAGCGGCGGAAACAGCCCGCACGGGCATCCCCAGCCTCAAAGTCGGCTTCAATAAAGTCTTTGGCTATTTCATTGAAATCACTAACACCCACGCGCAAAAAATTCCGGCCAATTACATTCGCAAACAAACCGTCAAAAACGCCGAGCGTTACATTACGCCGGAATTAAAGGAATACGAGGAACGGGTCTTAACGGCCGAAGACCAGGCCCAGCAGTTGGAATATGAGCTTTTTTGCCAGTTGCGGGACGACGTCGCGGGACAGGCCGGGCTACTGCGGAGCACGGCGGGCGCGCTGGCGCAATTGGACGCGCTGGCGGCACTGGCCGACCTGGCCTGCGCGCGGAATTATTGCCGACCGCGGATCGTGGCCGAGCCGGTATTAGAGATTTCGGCCGGGCGACACCCGGTGGTGGATGCCCTGGCCGCGGCGGGAACGTATGTCCCCAACGATGTCTCTTGCGGCGGGAATGAGGGGCGGATTTTATTGATCACTGGCCCCAACATGGCGGGTAAAAGCACGTACATTCGCCAAGTGGCGCTCATGACGCTTTTAGCGCAAATTGGCAGCTTTGTTCCGGCAAAAAGCGCCACCATTGGCGTGGCGGATCGGATTTTTGCCCGCGTCGGCGCCAGCGACGAACTGGCCCGCGGTCAAAGCACCTTTATGGTCGAAATGACCGAAACGGCCAGAATCCTCAACACCGCCACGCCTCGCAGCCTGGTCATTCTGGACGAAATTGGCCGCGGCACCAGTACGTATGACGGCGTGTCCTTGGCCTGGGCGGTGACCGAATACCTGCATGACCGGGTGGGCTGCCGGACGCTATTTGCCACGCATTACCATGAATTGACCGATCTGGCCAAGACGCTTTCTGGCGTAAAAAACCTCAACGTGGCCGTGCGGGAATGGCGGGAACAGGTGGTGTTTTTGCACCAGATCGTCCCCGGCGCTGCGGACAAAAGCTATGGCATTCATGTGGCGCGGTTGGCGGGGATCCCGCCGGAAGTCAACAACCGCGCCAAGGAAATTCTAGAGCAACTAGAGTCGCAGCATTTGGATGGCAAACCCGCCAGCCAACGCCGCGTCATCCAGGGAAAAAACAAACGAAGCGGGGAATGGCAAATGCTGCTGTTTGAAGCGCCGGAGCATCCCGTCCTGGAGGAACTACGAAAATTGAGTGTTAACGACTTAACACCGCTCCAAGCACTGAAGCTGCTGGAGGAGTGGAAGGGACGGGTTTAGGGAGAGAGTATTTGATTATCATCACAAACCGGTTTAGAGATTTAGTGGGTAAAAGTAGGTAATGGGTGACGAGCCCTAAGCTTGTGGGTCACAGGCCCAACCGATCCCAGCCTAGGGCAAGCGGAGCGTCGCCCTAGGTTCATGGATAAAAGAAATAGCAAGGGCCAACGGGCCGATTCAGCAACACCGTCTATTTGATAGGAAATCGGGCTGTGTAGGGGAAATCCAGTTCTGGGAGATAGAGGAATATTTCAATATAAAAATACAGAAAAAAATTTCCTTGTCAGCGTATTCCCGGCATTATAATGCGTTTTGGCTTGGTACACATTAACACCTCTGAGCGACACCTTAACAGGGCTTTGAAATACAATGCAACGCATGCATTCCCTCTTCATTGTGTTATTCCTCTTGGTATTTTTGGCCCAACCCGTCCCGGCCTTCAGCCAACGCTCCTCCACCGCGCAGTCTCCCGACCGAAAAATTGCCGCCTCGCTGGCTGTGGACGCCCAGGGACGGCCCTTGCTGCGGGTTCAATTTCAGGACCGGCACGTGGCCGGGGCGCACTTTGGCCTACGGTTCGCCGATGGCGTCGTCTTGGGTCAAAACAGCCAAATCACCGGAGTCTTGGCCAATAAACACTCAGAGGATTACACCATTCCCGTGGGAAAGACTTCCCGTGCCCGTGATGAACATCAAGAACTGGTGGTGGATTTACAAGAGTTGCCCCCGGCGGATGCCACCCGGGAAAATAGCAAAACCACCCCCCTACGCTGGCAAATCGCGATCCGCGTGTTTAATGATGGCGTGGCGTTCCGCTATGTGGTGCCACGGCAAAAGGGATTTCAAAAATTTGTCCTGCTTGATGAGGAGACGTCTTTCACATTTCCCCGAAACGCGACTGGTTGGATTCTGCCGCTCGATAGTTACACCACGTCATACGAAAAACACTACCTGGTCCAGCCGTTAACAACCATCACCGCCAAGAACCTGGTCGGCTTGCCGTTGCTGATGCATCTTCCCGGGTCCACCACCCAGCCCCATGCCTGGGTGGCCATGACCGAGGCCAACTTGCACGATTACGCCGGGATGTACTTGGCGGGAATGAATGACGAGGAAAAGTCCAATACTACCGAAAAAGGAAGCCCCGACCTGCGCTTGCAGAGCAAACTTTCTCCCCTGCCGCAGCGGGAAGACCAAGCCAAAGTCATCGGCACGGGGACGTTTGCTTCTCCCTGGCGGGTCCTTATGATCGCCGCCGATCCCGGCAAGTTGCTGGAATCGAATATCATCTTTCACCTCAATCCACCATCCAAAATTGCCGATCCTGGCTGGATCAAACCCGGCAAAACGACTTTTCCCTGGTGGAACGGTTATGTGCTGGAGGGGGTCGATTTTAAAGCGGGGCTGAACACCGCCACGCACAAACATTACATCGACTTTTGCGCCCAGCAGGGGATTCCCTATCACTCGCTGGACGGGACCGACACCGCTTGGTATGGCGGACCGATCGTCCCCACCGGACCGACGGATGTCACCAAATCCGTCCCGGAAATCGACCTGCCGGAACTGTTGCGCTATGCCCAGGAAAAAGGGGTGCGTCTGCGACTATGGATGCACTGGCGGGCGTTAAAGCCGCAAATCGATATCGCCCTACCCTTGTATGAAAAGTGGGGGATCGAAGGGATCATGGTCGATTTTATGGACCGCGACGATCAGGAAATGGTGGCGTTTTATCACGAAATGGCCGAAAAATGCGCTAAACACCACCTGACGCTCACCCTGCACGGGGCCTACAAGCCCACGGGCCTGGAACGGACCTGGCCGAATGTCCTCAACTACGAAGGGGCTCTCAACCAGGAATACGACAAGTGGGAACCAGAGGGGGTCACGCCGCGGCATAACCTGGACATCGCGTTTGTGCGGATGTTGGCCGGACCGCTCGATTACCACCAGGGGGCGATGCGACAAACTACGGCAAGCGAGTTTAAACCGCAAAACGAACATCCCCGCGTGCTAGGAACCCGTGCCCATCAGTTGGCGATGTTTGTGGTGTTTCAGGACCATCTGCCAATGCTGGTGGACTTTCCCGCGGCCTACCGCGATCAACCGGGGCTAAAATTTTTGGTCGACGTCCCCACCACCTGGGACGAGACACGCGTCCTGCGCGCCGACGTTACCGCGCCGCCAACTGGCCAGTTGCTGATCATCGCCCGGCGGAAAGGGGCGGATTGGTATATCGGCGGGATGTGCGACCAACCAGTGGAGTTGGAACTGCCGCTGGATTTCTTAGCGGCAAACAGTGAAGCTGAAAATTCGGCGGTAACGAACCGAACGCAACTTTATACCGCGGACCTATACACCGATGTCACGGCGGAGCAACCGACCGAGGTGCAGGTAACACAAACAACCGTGACGCCTGCCGAGAAGCTCAACCTTAAACTGGTCGCGGGGGGCGGTGTGGCGGCAAAGTTGACCCCGCAAAAGCCGTAGTTTGGGCGCCCCGGACATCCACCGGGTAGCCAAGGAACTTGTTCCTTGGCCGCGCAGCGGCAGGAAGCAGTTCTTTAATTATATGCGTTACATGCTGTCGGCTGCTTGTATTGTGCACACGGGAACAAATTCCAATGCCACCCCGCGGCCAAGAAATAATGGCTTTCAAAACCCACACGATCCGCATCTCGGGTTGACCGCCTTGTTCGGCGATCGGCTCATTCGCTTGGCGGATCGGAAAGCTTAAATTCGTATAGCATAATTTCCTCGACGAGCGAGTCAAAATCCCAACACTTGCACATGGATTCCTTAGCTGCGACTGGTTCAATGCCTTCGTGAATCTCGAAGAATTGTTTGCTGCCTTTCATGCGAACTAACGCACGAAAGTGCAAAGTCTTCTCGTATTCGTTTACGACTTCCAAATACGGTCGCTTGGCCCCCTCCCGAGGTGGCAGCCCCGGTGATGCGGAGGTTAGTGCGAGTTTGACCTTGATCGCCATCTTTGGATCGCGCGTTTCTTGGGACTTGGAGGGTTGCGAAAGTTTATTACCATCTCGATTGAACACAATGGCGAATTCCTCACCGGTCGCAACTTGGATATTCTCCTCAATCTGTTTTATATCAACGACTTGTGGCTTGTCATCCGCAAGCAGGACTGTCAGGTATCCAAATAGTAAAACCGGAGCGGTCACCGCGAAGATCGTCTTCATTATGAAGTCTCCAAAATGGAAGAATGGGTGGAAAGTCTAGCCGAACCTATAGACGCTTGACAGCCGATTTAGGTTCCAAAATCTTTCCGCCGATAAATACATTTTCCAGGCTTTACGCTGGGAGATTGGTAGTATCCAGGCCAGCGACACGGCGATTTTCACGTATCGTATCCCTTGAAATAATCATTGTCTAGTTATTTATTTTTCATTGAGCAAAGCACTTAAGTCCATTAAGGAATGTTCCCAATCCCGTCAATTTCAGTTGTAGCTGGTAGCGAGTGACCAGCGGTAAATCAAAGATACTATTGGGATAAAGCCACTGCCGCGCAGTCCCACCAATCGTGGGACTGCGCCGTCAATCTTTGTTGGTGAATCATGGCGGTTTGGCGGCTGGTCCCACCCTACATTTTATTATTTTGCGTACCCCGGGTGGTCGCTGCACTCCAACCCGGGGCTAAGGGCTGTAACCGCTGCGCGGTAGAAAGGGATTCAACCAAATCCCGGTTGCCATAAAGATGACGCTCCTCCGGCGCTGAATTGTACGTCCCCCGCCACAATCCTGTCTCCCGTCTCACACCTCCCATCTCTAGCCTCCCATCTCGCGTCTCCCGTCTCCCACCTCTGGCATACCGCCGATGCCAGCGGTGGCTTTGTGGCAACCTCTCACAGAGTAAAAAAAGTACTATCCACCGCCCACTAACCACCCATCACTCACTTCACCGTGCCGTTGGTTTCAAACGGAGTCGGCGTGATTGGTTCCGGCGTGGAGGATGCACCGCCGCCAGCCACCTTCAGAAACGACTCCGGCAGTTCCACGCCGCCAATATCACGCAGGACTTGCATCATGGGCGGCAAGCTGCGGGCCATGTTTTGTAAAAAGTTGGTTGTTTGGCTTTTACCATTCTCGCCGCCGTTTTCCCAGACAATGACTTTGTCAAACTTGATGTTGCTGATGGCTTTAGCGCTGGCATCGACCAGATTGTCAAAATGCTCCAGCAGCAGCAGTTGAAACGCCGGTTGAGCCCCGCCGCACGCGCTGACAATTTCCCGCAAGCCCGCCGCTTTTTTTGCCATGATTTCGTATTGTCCGCGGGCCTCGGCCTCTAGTTTGGCGTAAATGGCCTTGGCTTCCCCTTCGGCCTCGATCCGGCGGCGTTCGGCCGCGGCTTCCGCTTCGACGATGGCCCGGGCTTTGTCAGCTTTGGCGGGGGCTTCGACCTCGGCGCGACGTTCCGCCTCGACCCGTTCGGCCTCGGCCAGCGCGGCTTTGGCCATGGCCCTGTTTTGCACCTCCAACACCGCCGCTTCCGCTTCCCGTTTGCGCGTCTCGCCAATTTTATAGGCGTCCGCTTTTTTCACCATCAAATCCGCCTGCGAAGCCGCGATCACCGCTTGGGCGATGTTTTCGCCATCGACCGCCTTGGCGTTGGCCTCGGCGATGCGCACCCGCATGTCTTGTTCGGCCAGTTTGACGGCGGTGTCCCGCTCAAACGCGGCCTGCTGTTCGGCAACTTTTTGCTCCCGTTCCAGGGTCGCCACGCGGACCGCCTGTTCGCGGGCAGCCTCGCGCGTGCCGATCTCGCGCAGTTTATTGGCGTTGGCGACTTGGATCAGTTTATCGCGGTCAGCTTCGGCCACGCGGCTTTCGCCGATCCGTTCTTGCTCGGCCACGTCGCCGCGGGCTTGTTGAATCGCCTGGCTGGCCGCCTTTTGGCCGATCGCGTCGATGTAGCCGCTTTCATCGGTGATGTCCGTGATATTGACGTTAATCAGGACCAACCCGACTTTTTTTAGTTCCGGCTCCAACGAGCTTTGAATGTGCTGCTGAAATGTCTCCCGGTCGCGGTTGATATCCTCAATCTTCATGCTGGCGATGACTTGTCGCAACTGGCCAAAGATGATTTCCTCCGCCTGTTTTTTGATCTGCGCGGTGTTCAGGCCCAGCAGGCGAATTGCGGCGTTGTTCATTACTTCTAGTGTCGTGCCAATGGCCACCGTAAAAACGCTGGGGACATTGACGCGAATATTTTCGATGGACAGCGCGCCACGCAAGGGAATTTCGATTTGAATCGGCTCTAAACTCAGGTACGCGTAATCCTGGATCAAGGGCCACACAAACGCCGCACCGCCGTGAATGGGGCGTGACACATTCCCGGCGCCGGTCCTACCATAAATCACCAGCACGCGGTTGCTGGGGCACCGCTTAAAGCGCGAGATCAACAGCAGGACAAAACCAAAGAAAATAATTGCGGCCAAGATTCCAGTGACGGCCAACCAAAAATAAAGGCCGCCGGATTGGAATTGCGCCCAGAGTGCCGTCTGTGCAAAAAAATGTGTCGTAGGCATCGTGTCGCCCCCCAAAAATGAGGAATGTCCTAAGAGTGTGTGAATGAATCTGGTTGTTGTCGTTTGGATATGAGGACTAGCCATCGGGCGTTATCCCGCGAATGGCTTGGCCATAACCGTGGGCCTGTGCCCGGCGGCCGAAAATAATCGTAGGCTAGCGTCAACGGCTGATTTACCCGACTTGAACCGATCGCTTTGACAAAGTGCTAGCCCGCCATCGTCTCCGCCGCTACTTCCACCCGGTCCGCCCCCAGCACCCGCGTTACCAGCACCCGCGTTCCCGTGGGAAGCTTTTCATGCGGGGTCATCGCATCGTATTCCATCGTGCGGTTTTGTAATACGACCTGCACCTTGCCCAGACCGCTATTCTTGGGCGGGATGGTTAAATAGACGATCGCGGGTTGCCCCACGGCCCGCTGAATATGCACCGTCCCATCCGCGCGCAGCCGATGCGCTAGCCGCAACAAGTATTGCACGCCGTACATCGACATCAGTCCGCTGCCGACCGCCACCACCAAGGTTTGCAACTGCGGCCAACCCGCGGATGTGCCGACCATGCCGATTAAACCAAAAAAAGCGATAAACGTGACCACGGTCCGAAAAGTTAACACGCCAAAAAACCAGCTCGAGCCATGCTGCTCGTGCCCGCTGTCATGCCCCTGCCCCCCGTGGGCGTCGCCGCCTAGACCGCCATTCCCTCCTGGATGATCCAAATGGCCGTCCCCGGACAGGCTGGCATCGCCTAGGCCGTCGGTGTGCAGGTCAAAATCCGACCCCTCGGCGCCACTTAGCCCCATCAGTGTCAAGGCAAACTGGCAGACCAAGATCGTGCCGCCAATAATGGCGCAGAACAAAAAAATTAGCATTAGCATAATACTGGCAACTCCCAAAATATTGCGGTCAGGCGAAAAGTAAGCGATATCATGTCAAACAATAAATGGACATGATAACCGCAAATTTTATTACCCCCTTATTCGCGATTCCTGGCGCGATCTTGGCGGAATTCGCCCTGAACCCGGATGAAATTACTCTAAACCTAATCAAATCCGGTGCTTATGTCACGTCAAAGATTTTACAATAGTTCACCGCGGATGCACGCAAATTCACCCCGCAAGCAATCAAAATATGTCAGTTTCTATTTTTATTATTCCGACTTTTACCACACCTCCTGATAAAGGGCCAAACAATCCTCCTTCGTCAAGGGGCGCGGATTATGGGCGGCGGTCCACTGCTCCGCCGCTTGTTCGGCCAATCGGGGCAATTCGGCTGGATTGACATCCAAGTCGCGCAACCGATCCTTTAACCCCGCCAATCCGATCCGCGAATGGACAAACTCCGCTAGGCCAGCGCTACCAGAACTAGCAGGGGGCATTTCGGGCAAACCCGCGGCCGCAGCCAATAGATCATGATATAAGGGGTCAAATTCTCGTCCGTTGTAGCGAATAACGGCGGGCAGAACGACCGCGACAGCTTGACCGTGGACCACGTCATATCGCGCGGTAAGCGGATTTGCCAGGGAATGCGCTCCGCCCAGCATGCTGTTTTCGATGGCCAACCCCGCCAAGCAAGCGCCAAGCTGCATGGCCCCGCGCGCCTGCAAATCGTCCGGCCGCAGCAGTACTTGATGTAGATTTCCCGCCAACAACCGCCATGCCTCGCGGGCAAACATCATCGACGCGGGATTACGCGACTTAGTGACGTAGCTTTCCACCGCGTGTGAAAGGGCGTCGATCCCGGTGAGCGCCGTCACCCGCGGTGGCTGCGTCAATGTCAGTTCTGGATCTAATATCGCAATCCGAAACGCCGCTTTCTTGTCGCCGCAGGCCATTTTCACGTGGGTGTCGGGCGTGCTAATCAGGGCAAAGGACTGCGCTTCGCTGCCGGTCCCCGCGGTCGTGGGGATGCCGATCATGGGGAGCAGCCATTCGCGGGCCTTGCCAATTCCCCAGTAATCGCGGATTTCGCCCCCATTCGTAAATAAAAAATTGATCCCCTTGGCGCAATCCATCGAGCTTCCCCCGCCCATGCCGATGAGCAAATCGGGTTGAAAGTCACGGGCCACCGCTAACCCCGCGGCGACATGCTCGGTCGTGGGATTTTCGCCAACGCCGGAAAAGATCTCGGTAGTTAGCCCTGCCCCTTGTAATGAATTGATTGCCTTGGCCGTGTGGCCAGCCTGGCAAATTCCCGGATCGCTGACCACCAACACCCGTTTGGCTCCTAGCTTTTGCGCTAACTCGCCAACTTGCTGTATCACTCCGGGTCCAAAGACGATGCGCGTGCGAACCTGCAAATCAAACGGTGTCATGCGTAGGCCGGGGATCAGGGATTAGCGGGAAAAAAATTGGCTAGATTCTTTTGTGAACAGGGATTGCGGCAACTTATAAGGAATTGGACGGGGCCACGGGCGGGTATCTGCCCCTTCTCGGTCGGTTTTTTGGCGGGAATGGCCCCCTTAACCGCGAAAATGGCAAGGTCGGGGTTAAGGCATTATATCCATTTACCCCCGCGACCGAGAGCCGAACTTGCCGACCGCTTCAAAGGAACGAGCGTCCTTGCTAAACTGACGCTTTACCCAACCGGACAGGATTGTCGCGTTTTCCGCGGATTATTCTCACCTGTTTTAAATCTTTACCCACGAATTGTTGGTCCATGAGCAAAAACTCCCTGAAAATTGCGGTCATTCCTGGCGACGGCACCGGCCCCGAAGTCACCGCCGAAGCCCTGAAGGTATTGGCCGCCATTGCCAAATTAGAAAATTTTTCCTACGAAACGACCACGTTTGACTGGGGGGGAGAACGCTACCTGCGGACCAAGGAAACCTTGCCCGCCGGGGGGGCGGACGTCCTGCGTAAATTTGACGCGATTTACCTGGGGGCGGTGGGGCATCCCGACGTGGCACCGGGCATCCTGGAAAAAGGGTTGCTGCTGGAACTGCGTTTTCAGCTTGACCAGTACATCAATCTGCGGCCGGTCAAGCTCTTTCCGGGGGTAGAAACCCCGCTGCGGGACAAAGGTCCCGCCGATATCGACTTTGTCGTCGTGCGCGAAAACACCGAAGACCTGTACGCCGGTATCGGCGGTTGGCTCAAAAAACACACCCCCGACGAAGTCGCCCAACAAACCGCCATTTACACCCGCAAAGGGTGCGAACGCTGCATCCGCTGGGCCTTTGAATACACCCGCAAACGGAACAACCCCAAGGGCAAAATGTTAACCCTGGTCGCCAAGACTAACGTCCTGACCTATGGGCATGACCTATGGTGGCGGACTTTTCAGGATGTCGCCCGCGAATACCCCGATGTCAAGGCTGACTACAACCACGTCGACGCCTGCTGCATGTGGATGGTCAAGTCACCCGAATATTATGATGTGATCGTCACCACCAACATGTTTGGAGATATCATCACCGACCTGGGGGCGATGATCCAGGGGGGCCTGGGCGTGGCGGCGGGGGGAAACCTCAACCCCGACCCCGGCGGTGTCAGCATGTACGAACCAATGGGTGGCAGCGCCCCCAAGTACACCGGCCAAAAAGTGATTAACCCCATCGCCGCGATCAATGCCATGGGCATGCTGCTAGAACATAGCGGCCAACCCCGCGCGGGCCAGCGGATCCTGGACGCCGTGATGAAAGTCACCGGCACCAAGATGAAAAGCCAAGCCGCCGGCAAAATGGGACACTCCACGCCCGAGGTGGGGGACCTGGTCGTGGCGGAACTATAATAAACTGGTTATTCATGCGGTGGATTTGCCTTTTGACGGCGGCAGTTGGGGCCGCCGGAGCTTTTGCATTTAGGGTCACTAAGCAACGCCAACGTCTGGCGGTGTAGTAAATCTTATAGCCCGATGCGGCAAGATACTTCGTGATGTGCGACGCATCCTGGGAACGGCATGTCGTGCATTTCTCCCTCTCCCGTTGGAAACATTCCCTTTTGTAAAAATTACCTATTGGGAAATGGGAATGGATGCGTGGAGTTTGGAACTGTGGAGTAATGGAGCTGTGGAGTTTGGAGGAGTAGAGAAACGGAGTTTGTTAGCCACACGCACACCGGAGCACGTTCCCCCGTAGCGGAGAGTTTTACTCGCCGTTCCCCTCGTACCGACGCGTTTTACTCGCCGCTTCCCCCGTACCGACGCGTTTTACTCGCCCTTCCGGTCTTCAAACTCAGACATCTAGCAATCTGGTATTTGTTTTCACATTTCAGTGTTATTGCCGCGAACTTTCCTGCGGGGATAACCGTCATCACCAGTGGCTAAGCGCTGCCATTTCACCCGACCACCCCACCGGGCTTGGGCTAGTAGGCGGAAAGCGGTTAAATATGCCGAGAGGCCTGTTCCGCTCCTTCCTGTTTTGTCACAGCCATCGATGCGAGAAGGGTAAAACACCCAAAAGGCGCTGGCCCACGGTTTTTGCCGCTTTCACCGTGAGCTAGCTCCAACGGTATATTTGTAAACCTAGCGATGTCGGATCCCCGGGAGGCTAACGTGGTAGAATAGGGAAATTACGGCAGGTTTACAAAATATTTTGTCGCATCGGGCGGATTGTATCGGTTATATTTGCCCCGCCAGCCTGGATGAAATTTGGATGGGCAAACGGTAATTCGAGGCCGCTTGCAAGGTGCCAAAAACCAAGTAGAATAACATATTCTGACAACCGACCGCCGGGGCGGGCCACCGGGCCAGTCCCCAAATGGCAGTAACATTCCCCTGTAGCTCAGTCGGTAGAGCAAGCGGCTGTTAACCGCTGGGTCGTAGGTTCGAGTCCTACCGGGGGAGCTTGTACGTTTGTATAGTGTCCGACAGTGTCCAATACCCCACAAATTGTGGGGTTTTTTTGTGGGTCCGTATCGGTACGGATACCTTGCGAGTCTATAAGTGTGCCGGAAAGTGTGCCGGACAAACCAGCTTGTTCTAGGTAATCGGCATCGGTAATGGTTCGGTAAAACTCATCCGCCACTTTGCCAGAGTGCCCGAGCCAAGCTTCGGCCAGATACCCTGGGTTGCTTTTGATAAGTTCCGTAGCTCGGGAGCTTCTAAGATTCTGGAATAACATCGGCCAGGGGGTGATCCCCGCCCGTTCAATAATCCGGGTTAATCCCGTCCTGAGATTCGATTTTGCCCCTTTGCTTAGTTGGAATACTTTAGCATCGGGCTTTTGTTGGGGTTGGCCGGGTTGCTCAAATAGGGGGGCTAATTCGGCTTTTAACTCGGGCCAAAGGGGAATAAACCGTTCGGCTTGTCCCAAGTGATGCTCAGTCTTACGGCTTCTGATTCGTACCTTACCTAAATCCCAAAATACATCCCGCCAAATCATGTTTTCCAATTCACTGGGCACCCGTACCCCCCCTATGCGGGCCATTGCAACAATCGCTCGCCATTGCTGATTAGGGCACTTATCCAAGAGCTTGGCGTATGTTTCCAGAGTGATAAAGCACCGCCGTTGCTTGTTGGATTTAACAGCCAATCCTTTGAGCACTCGGAATGGGTTCTGTGTGAGAATTCGCTGTTCAATGGCATGGTTTAGGAATTGTCTGGCACGGCTACAGTTTCGCCGCACCGTATTTATTCCCTGCCCAAGTTCGGTTGCCAAATATCGTTGAAAATGACGGGCATCCGCTTCGGTTAAAGTGGAAATATCCTTAACATCCCCGAAAAGCTTAATTAGCTCATCGGCTACAATCTGCAATTTGTACTTTGTTCCCGGTTTTAGGTCCGTTCTCCCGGCCAAATAAGCCCGTAGGAATGGGCCTAGCTGGGTTTTGGCCTGATCCTCTAGTAAACCTAGCTTCACAAACCGAGAGCGTAAATCAGCCGTTAAATCGACCGTCCAGGCCAGGGTATCCTTAGGCAGTTGGTAGCCCTTTTTGAGGGCGTGCAAGATGCTGTCGATATGTTCCGCCGCCTTATTGGCAAACCGCTCGGGCACCCTGCCTAGCCGGATTGTGTGCCGCTGCTTATCTAGGCCCACAAAGAGCACCCGATAATTCCCGTTTGGTTCTCGGTTCACGCTTGCCATTTTTAATGTTCCGTTGGGTTGTTTTTGAATGTTCGTTAAGGGTGACAGTGACAATACCCTAGTTTTACGCCGAATTAAGGGGGTTCTGTCACCGGGGCCGCTTGGTTAGTTGTAGTTTGAGGGTTGCTGTTAGTCTCTCTAGGGCTTGCCAGCTAAGTCCACGCTCGCCGTTGTAAAACCGGCTTAATGTTTCGTGTGCTATCTGGGCGTCCAGGGCAATTCTGTAACGAGATCGCCCGTCGGCATCAATTGCTGCAATTAGTTGTTTCGCTAGTGTTGGGTATCGTGCCATAACACAATTTTACGGGGCATTTGACTATGTGTCAAATTGTCTATTGTGCTATTCGGTATTCATCCTGAGGTAAATAATTGATTATCGGTTGTGATTTTTCGCAACCGCACTCCCTGTTCCCGCTCGGGTAGTACCTTCAAATAACTATGTCACTCTCCCCCCCTGGGGGTTGTCTTTTCAGTTCCGCCACTTCCGCCAAGAAAGCCATAATCCCCGTGTTATCCGGCTCCTGTCCCGCCGCTTCCAAGAGTAAATTGTTAACGTCAATTTCATCCCCCACCGTGTTAAACTGGGTAGTTTTCGGTTCGGGGTTGGAAAGT
This sequence comes from Pirellulales bacterium, assembly GCA_033762255.1. Taxonomy (NCBI): domain Bacteria; kingdom Pseudomonadati; phylum Planctomycetota; class Planctomycetia; order Pirellulales; species Pirellulales bacterium. The sequence continues at coordinate 326,053 of JANRLT010000021.1, forward strand.
GAATTTTCACACTCTACTACGGGTGACAACTGACAATACCCCCTTAACTCTGGGAAATAATGGGGTATTGTCACCGGGGCCACGGTTGGGGCAGGGTTCGGGGGGGGTTCTGTCACCACTCCCGCCAGCACAAATTCGCGGGTTGGTTTCCCGCCTCTGGGGCCAGGGGGCACCGGTTCCCAAGTGCCAATTTTAGAATCGGTCAATTGCTGTAGGAAAGCTTCCGCCGCTTCCGCTGTAGCAAATCGCTTGTCCCGCCGCATAAGCTCCCGCCCGGTTATCCTGCCGCCGTTCCGTTGGATTAGCTCAAAGGTTCGTTGGCAATCCCGTTGCTCGGGGCTAAGTGCCAATTGCCCATAAAGCCGGGTTGCTTCGAGCTTGAACCACTCCACCAAACGAATAGCCCCTTCGAGGGCCTGCTCGCCCACTTCCCGGGCGTGCGGGTTGCTGGTCAATTGCAGAATGAGAGCCAGCCGGGGGGCGTAAGCTTCGAGCTTGGAAAATGCCGCCGCCAGGTTCCCCGATAAATCAAAAGTCTCCCGGTTGTGGGCGTTATAGAAGTCCCGCCAAATCGGCTTGGCATTGCTTGCCAGGGTCAACTCCACCGGTTCAAGTTCGCTATCGCTGGGTTCGGTTGTGTGAATCACCAAATCCGTTCCGCTAAAATCGTGCGGTTTAAACTGCCCGCCGCTGACAAAGCTCAAATCCTGCAATTCATAAATCCGCTCCCGCATCGGTTGCTCAAACTGCAAGGGCGGGTGGTCATCCCGCCACACACACAACCGGGCCGGGGGTTGGCAGAATAGCAACCGTGCCGCCAGTCCACTCGCCAGTTCATGCCGCCCAAAGGTCGCCGCCAAAGTTTCGGGCTGAGTCCCGCCAAAAATGCTAATTGCCGTTCGCGGAATATGGGTTGTCCGCTGGGCATGGCTCGCCCGGTCGATTGTCACGCTGTCGCCATTCCATAGGCTGAGCCACCGGTTAAGGTCGCCGCGTGAATCTTTCTTGTATTCCCCGAAACTGAGCCAGCTTCCAAGTTCCTCCGAATAGCGGAGCACTCCCTTAGGGTTCTCTTTGAGAATCTTGGCCAAGGTTTCAAGCGTGCAATCCTCAACCAGATAACGCCGGGCGGTTGGCGGTTGGGGCTTTTGTGGGGGGGGTTCCCCGTCCTGCTTGGTATTTTTCTTCCACGTTGCAAGCTCCCGTTCATAGAGCGTTTGTTGCTCTTGGTATTCCGCTTCGAGGCGTTCATGCTCACGAAACTCTACGTCTTGCCGCTTCTGTATCAGGTTCTTAATTGCGATTAGAGCCGGGCTTTTCTTTCGTCCGCTTTCACCCAATACCGCTACCCAGAGTATAGGGGGCACCGTCCAGCTTGGGGTTAATCGTAACCGCCGCGTTGCACCAATAGCACTCCCAGCTAATGCCAAGAGGGGCAAAGCCACAAAGCTTTCGTCACACTGGACACTTGCCGCAAGCTCCCGCACATAATTCCGCATTACCTGGGGCAGAGCACCCACGGGAAACGGCACCCAATCATTCGCGGGCTTCACAATCGGGGCAGTTGTGGGCTTGCCGTTTAGCATCTCCCGCCACGTTCCCGCTGTCTTTTTGTCACGTTGCTTTTGTTCATACTCGGCTTGCCGCTGGGCCTTTGCTTCCCGCCAGTTGGGTTCGAGAATATCCCGCAAATCTGTCCAGCTTTTGCCAGAGCACGAATTGTGAAAGCAACCCGCACTAATCCCGCCGCCATCAAATTGGATAACGCAACACTCGCCCTTATCGTGTTGAGAGTTCCAGGGGCAGGGGATAAGCTTCCAAAGCTTACCCCGCCCATTTTTCCCCGCGTAGTCGCTGGGGCCTTGTACCCGCCCGCTATAGTTACGCAAGAGGGCTTCGAGGTCGAATTGCCCGTTGCTGTGATAGCCGTTGCTGTGAGCCACCTTGGCGGGTTGCTGGGGTTGTGGAGCCAAAGCCGCTACCGCTTCGAGCTTGTCGAGGGGCACGGGTTCGAGGGCATCGGGCACCACAAGAATTTTGCTCTGCCGCCACGGCCTGGGGGGCGTGAGCTTGTCGCCGTCGCGGTCGCCTTTGCAAGCCAAACTTCCATACCACCGCCAAATTCGGGCCGGGTTAAAAACGCTGCAATCCACTTTGCAAGTTTCGTCATCCCACTCAGCCGCGATTGCTTCGAGCACTTTCTTAATTAGCCCGTTATCATCGGCGGGCAGGTCCACTCTATAGAGCAAGTGCCCACCGTTGCCAGAGTCGGCCACGATAGCGGGCGGGAATTGGAATGTTTCCCACAACCAATTATCAATTGCGTTTATTCTTTCCGCCGCCGCCGCGTGTTCGGCATCGCTACTGCTTGTTTCCGCAGGGCGGGTTGGGTCCACGTCAACCAAGAGCCACCGCCGGGCGACAATATCGCCATCACTGGCCGATTTAATTCCGCTGTTAAATTTGTTCACCGCCCTTTGCAAGAGGCCGGGCTTAACTGGGTTGGGTGTGCAATAAGCCCCTTTCCAACTCACAAACCGCTGGGCGTCTAGGGCTGATACCGCTTTAGCCGGATCATCAAAGTAGCCCGAATATACGCTGCCCCGCCGGTCGCTTGGCGTCGTGCCCGCCAGGACACGAATTTCAAAGCATTGCCCGGGTTCGGTAATTGTTTGCAGGGTTCGCAAAATATCGTCTGGGTTGTATAATTTCATGGGTCAGCTTCCTTGCTCGTTTGGGTTATTGAGGGCCAGCCGGTTGCCGCCGGTTGGCTCTCTTGCTTTTGGGTCGGGGTTCGAGGGGGATTACCGCTTGCTCATTGCAGAGCTTTTCTAGCCATGTTTTCAGGGCAGAGAGCGAATAAAAAACTCTCCCGCCAATTTTGCAGAATGGCACTTTCCTTTGCTTCTGCCACTCGGCCAAAGTAGATTGAGCCACGCCAAGAATCTTGGACGCTCCCACCGCATCGGTGCCTATTCTTTTGGCTTTGACGGGTTTCACCCGCCGCAGGGCTTCGAGGGCTTCTTGCTCGTTAAGCATGGGCCACCGCCTGCCCGGCCTGGGCCTGAGAGAGCCGCTCACAAAAACGCCGCACCGCTTCCCGGCTTGTTGCCCGATGCCCGCCGCAAAGAGCGGTTTCAAGCCGGACACCGTGCACCCCTTTATGGGCATACCTGTAAAGAGTGCTCAAACCGATTTTTCGCCCACGGTTCGCGGGAAAAAGTTCCGCCGCTTCATTCAACCGCACAAGTTCCTCATTCAAAATTTGCATCGTTCTAGCTCCTAAAAAAAGAGTTCAACAAACGGCCACAATCATGCCGCCTTTGCAATGATAAAGCCCACCCAGCCTTAATCTGAGAAAAATCGAGATTCGGTTATTCGATTTAGGCGTTGATGCTGCAAATCAGCCGCCTTTGAGATGATAAGGGGGCGATATAGCTGCTAATGAGAAAAATCCAGAGTGGATTTAGGGTAGAGATTAACGGGCCAAAGAGAGTGCCGCACCCGGCCGCTTTTACTCCACGCTCTTGGATGCAATGTTTTCTTGCCGCCGCCGCTCATTGGTTTCAAGAAAGCTTTCGTGCAACTGCTCGGGCGTGAATTTCAGCTTGCGGTATTTTTGGGCAACGCAAATATATTCCCGCTCCTCCCGGTCATTGATAAAGCAATAAATCTCCGCTGGGGTAACGGTTGTTTCATATACCGCTGGGTTCGCTAAATAAGGGAATCTCCCAGCAAACCACTTGGCGGTTTCGAGGTCATCCGTCCAACTCACCCCGCGTACCTGTCTCTCCCGGGTTGTCCCTGCAACTCCCCGATATAGCGTGAATGTTTCACCTGGGGGCAAAGCATCACCCGCTGCCAAAAGCTTTTCCCTGCCCCCTAATTCAAGCATCCAAAGTTTCATCCCGAGAGTGAAGCTTGAGTTATTTGTGCGTGGGGCTACGAGGGCATCAATCAAGGCTGTTTCATACATCCCTTGCTGCCAGAGGGGGCGAATGTTTCTATAAACAAAATCCAAATTATGGTGATTCGCCATCAAACATAACAAACTTTTCGCATCACGATTACGGATTGCATCCTGTGCCCGCTCTTTCGTCTTTTCCCTCCCCGCTTCAAATTCTGCCCAAGTGCCCGATTCACGGATTGCCTTTAGAACTAGCTCACTGGGCATAGGGGCAATATGGCTCAAATCCCATTGCAGTTCGTTACCCCCTTCCACCTGTGCTAGTTCGGCCAGCCGCTTCCGTGTATTCTCCGCTTTAAGCATTGTTGCGAATATCATGCATCACCTTGCCTAAGAGGTAATGCGGGCGTTGCCGGGCAGGGAGCTTTGGCAAGGGAAAAGCTTCGACCTGCCACGGCAACTAAGATTACGCTCGCCGGTTTGCAACCCGACAGAGCCACCGCATATACAGTATGACACTACTGGACGTTTGGTTACAGTCCCCCCGCCAGCACCCCCCGATACCGCACCGCAAAGAATCTCAATCGCGGAAGTGGAAAGTCGCAAGAGATTCCGCGATTTTTTTCGACCGCATGTTAAAATATGGCCAGAAAGTACCTTGATTAAAGGGGTCCCCCCACCCCCCCCCCTATCGCGGGTCCTACCGCAAAGAATCTCAATTCGCGGTCGATCAGAATCCTGCAAAATTGAGCAAAATTCGTTCCGGCGTCCCCCCCGCGTTTCACCTGGGGGGTCGGGGGGGCAGTCCGCGCTGTAACCTGGCAGTCAAGTAGGCTTGGTTGTTACCGCGATTCAAGGTTACGTTGTCACCTTGATCCTCTTTGGCCTCATTGCTTTTGCGGTCGCCGCCATGTTTTCCCAGTACTGTGCGAAGTGACTGGCCGCGCTTGGCGCATAAAAAACCCCCTGCCTGAGAGAAAACAGGCAGAGGGCCGCACCAGCTTTAGCACATCGGGACAGCGAAACAAAGTCGGAACAAAAACGCCACCCGAATCGAAACTGGAATCTTGCGGGGAATGTCCACCCGCCGTTTTACTTTCGTCGCGTTGGCGGCAATCGCAAATCCGCCACCATTCGTTTCAAGGCGTCCAGGCGGCTTAGGCCAGAGGATTCAAGTTCCTCCACCCGTTTGGCAGTCCCATCAACCGGCTTGCGTCGGCTAAACGGTTCGGGGTTCGGCACGTGCTTTATCGCCCGGGGAAATGGCATATACTTTGGTTCGCGGTAATCACTCATCTTTTATGCTCCTATGAAAAGCCCCAGCCGTGAGCAAATCCCACGGCCAGGGCCGGTTAAGTTAAAGGGTCCAATCCGTACCGCCGTTGTGCCGCAACACCGCCCGCCAATCCTTGTGCCTGCCGGGCAAGAGCGAAACGCTGCCGCCGGATTCCTTAAAAATATAGGCACCTGGGGCCGCGTCATCATCTACAAAAGGGCAAACCGTGTGCGGTTCGCTTGGGGTTCGGCCAGTACCGCAAAGCCAAATTCGATGGGCAATGGAACGGGGTTGCTCGCCAATGTCGAGTTTCCACCGCCTACGGCTTTCATCCCCTTTCACGCCACAAACAATCAGCACCGCCGCCCCAGAATTTGCCGCCTGTTGGGCCAATTCTAGCCAGGGTTCGGCGCCATCCGGGCCAAGTTTGGCGGGCGGGAACAAAGCCAGAATTGGGAAGTTACTGGCCAGTTCTTGGGCATCACTCAAACTTGCAAAAAAGAATCGGGACGGGTCGCCGTTGTTGGCTAAAATCCCGCTCAAATGGGCGTTGGGATCGCCACCGACTAGCAAGCAATTCCCGCCGCTATCGTTTTTTGACAAAACAAACCGGGCGAGGTCTGCCCCGTAGTGTTTGGCCGTACTGCTAAAAGCCAAATTCACAATCAAATTAACTTCACCTGGGGTAGCTAACCGGCTTAAGTCGCGGGTTAAATTCCTAACCATTCCGGCCAAACTCATAGCCCGGGGGGCTTCGAGGGTTGCCACGTTTGCCGGTTCAAGCTCGAGCACCTGCTCCACTACGGGCAGGGCGGGTTCAATCACTTCAAAGTCATTCTGGGGTTTCTTAGGCATGGTAAATTCTCCTGGGGGTTGGGGGTTTAGGAATTCACTTCTTGGATGTAAGCACTCCGCAGTTCGGGCCGGGTTTTAGCCAAATGGCTCGTTGCTTTCGATTTCGGCATGCCCTTGCTGGTCAACTGCTCAATTGCCGCTTCCCATGCCGCTTGGGCCGGGCGGGCCTTGGTGCCGGGCTTTTCGTGCCGTGCCCCCTGCCGGGCGTTTGCCGCCGCCAAAAATTGTTGATGCAAAAGCGGTTGCTCCCGCACCAACTTGGCGGTCAACGCTATTGGCGATAGTCGCGGGTTCCGCTCCCGCATCAAATCGAGGTTCGCTTGCCAAAGGTCGGCAATGTTCTGGGTATCTGACATCTAACACCAATCCATTTCTGCCCTGAGGGCAATCAAGAAAAAAACTACCGCGAATCCGTCGCGGACACGGTTGCGGGTGACAATACCCCCATAACTCCCGCGTTTTCGGGGGTTATGTCACTGTCACCGCCTAAAGAGTTCTGAAAATCACCACTCGGGGTGCCCTTTGAGAGGGCACTTAACACAATCGCCAAGACTTGCTGGCGGGTATCGGGGGGGAGCCGGGGCCAAACTTGGGCTAAATCCGAGAGTTCCGCTTTTAGTGTGCCGGAAAGTGTGCCAAATAAATTGGCTATTTGACGTAAGTGCTTGTCACAAAAGAGGGTTATAATTTCCCCTTCGAGTCCTACCGGGGGAGCTTTTTCACCCACATCGCGAACCAATGGGTTCGCGGTTAACACGGCCCCCTCTTCGGCCGCCCCGGAGACAGGGCCGTTTTCATTCGGGGAGTGCGCTTTTCCCGGCATGCCGAACTCCGGGAAAATGGCCATCGCGTACGTTCCGCCCTGTGCCAAAAATAGTGTAACCCCAAAAATGACGCAATCGAATCTGAAAAATCGTAAGCCTGAAGAGGTGGGAACGCCATTACTCGCTGACGACCCATGAAGAATATGCAATTATTCCACCGCACACGAGCGCCGAACCACAGATTTCCCCGCTCGGCGCGTACGGGTTGCACAGTTGATCTTCGCATCGCAGATCGTCGCGCCGGTTGCCATCAGCGTCCATTAAGCCGCCCGGCGACTGTAACTTTTCAACATCCCGCCGAGTCGTTGCCGGCAGCGAATTTCGTGCAGCGAGACTACTTGGGCATTGCTGTTAACTCACTTGGCATAATTTGTAACCCGTCGGTTTCGGTTTTTGCCACCGAAACCGCCTCGAACTACGTAAGTTCAGGCCAATTCAGGAGTTAGCAAAATCGCAAAAGAGAGTATTGTTACGAAGAGGGTCGGTTTCGGGGAGCTTTCTTATTTTGCGGAATTTCCGCCGACCTACGGGTTGCACTGGAACTTGTTCCGGTGTGCGCAGCACAAGAAGCCCACTGGATGTAGCGGAAATATTTGTAGAAATGCTTCTTGCCGCTGCGCGGCCAAGGAACAAGTTCCTTGGGTACCCTTGCGAATCATCTGGGCTACCCGCTGACCGCCGCGGACAAGGCGCGGGGCTACCGCACCATCGCGCTGGCCGCCGAACTCTTTGGCGATTACCTGCTGACCGCCGGCGTTGGAACACTGGCCAAAGGGGCGAATTGGCTCGCCCGCACGTTCAAATACGCCGATAATGTCCACGAGGTGGCGTTTGCCGCCGATAAGCTGGGGGACGCCAGCCGGGCCTTGCGGCAAATCGACACGTTCACGCCGGACGGTTTGGCGACGTTGGCCAAGGAATCGCCCACTGGGGCACTCTCAAAGCTCGACGACGCCGGGCGGTTGGTGGCCCAACACCCCAATGGTAGCCCAATCGGGGGTCAAGCGACTTCCCGGTTCGTTGACGATTTGGCGGATAGCAGGCTGAAAATCATCAACAATGACGGCTGCTTCCCGGCTGGCACGTTGATCAATACCTCTGCGGGACTCAAACCGGTAGAAGCAATTATTGCCGGGGATGTCGTCCACGGGTTAAATTTGTTGACTGGGCTTTGGGAAAGTTGCGCGGTCACCAATACCCGCTCGCTCAACTATTCCGGCAAACTGGTCCGGCTGACGATTGATGGTGAAACGCTACGGGCGACTGCCCATCACCCTTTTTGGGTCGTTAGAGGAGAGGATTTGGACCGTCGGCCCCCACCGGAGCATTGTCCGGCCTTGCCCGAGGGAGCGGCGATCATCGGCCGCTGGGTGGACGCCGCATATCTACTGCCGGGGGATGTGCTGCTGACCCGAAGCGGTGCCGCTGCGGTTAAATCCCAGGAATGCGTTTTGCGGGCGATTGCCCTGGAAGACGCCCTCTGCCAAGTGTATAATTTCACCGTCGATGACCTGCACAGCTACACCGTCGGACACGGCGAAGTGCTGGTGCATAATGTGATTAGCTGTGATGGCTTTGTGTCGCTGGAAGCAATTAATGCGGAATTACGACTCAAGTCCTTTGGCCGTACTCCTAATGCAACTGCTTTTGAGCGAATAGTAGCGGGAGGTGTACCAAACAAAAGGCCTTTCGATGAATTTCCATGGAGTAATGGAAAATGGGGCAACCGAATTCCTGACCATTATATTGAAACTACAGGCACAATCTATGAAGCAACGACATTAGATTGGAATAGTATTGACTTTAGCAATCCCCATTCTGATAGCTATCTTCGGTATTTAAGTAAATTACGTCAAGCGGAACAAGATGGTTGGCTGTTAAACAATCTTCTCGAAATCAAAAATATTGAGTGGTATGGGTTGACTATATTACCGGAGACAGGGAGAGCTTCTGAGTTGACTAGGATTTTGCGTAAGCATGGAATCTCTTACTATGTATTGGAGCTTTAAAATGCTTGATTACAAATCAGTTCTAGCCAAGTTTAGCGAGCATGGCTTTGCTTTGAGTTTTTTCGAACCACGTTGTATGCAATTTGTCATAACACGTGCTATCACAAACTCGCATTTTGAGAGAATAAACTTTCATCATAATATCCGAGGTGATAAGATCGCCGCTGGATTAGAACTAACAATTGTTCCAGGACGAACTGCATTAAAAGGGCTTGGGTACTATAGGTCTTTTATAGAAGCAGCACAAGACAAATTGACAGGATATAGTTCTCTTGATTCGAAAGCAGATCGTAGTGCATTTATTGATCGTTGTGAAAAGGAATATTTTTCCGCCATAAAGCAATTTGCAGGAGATTGTCTAACAATTTTGCTAGATAACAGTAAGAACGCAAGGAATGCAGCTGCAAAGTATTTGGAATATCATCCAAACGTAACTTATACTTTCAATATAAATGAACAAGTGAATCGCATTTTAAATCAACAAGTTGTCTGTATTCCAAATGGCGAATTGTGTTACAAGCAAGCAATTGCACTAATTGCACAATACTGCGGAGTCGTAGAAGGAGATCCGAATTGGTTGACAAAAAGAACCGTATATTCACACAAACGTGAATTAATGGTACGGGTTCAAATTATGGCAAGCCGTATTGCAAATGAACCAGGCTGGGAATTTTTCAGGGCAATCGCTTAAATGAGTTCCGCGCGCCCCGTGCCAAAAATAGTCGCGTGACTTTTGCAACAAAAATGGTTAGTGAAATCTGAAGTTCCTGTGACGAAGATCGCAACAAATCGACAGCAACCAGCACTAAAAGAACCGTGCGGTGATGGATTTTCATCCATTGCGCGCACCGATAGCGCGGTTAAATTGGGGAAAAGAGACCATGCTCAAGAGACGTCACGCCGTGCGACGGCTGTAACTTTTGAGCAATCCGCCCAACCGCTGTTTGCAGCGGATATCGTTCAGCGGAACAGCCTCGTCCCGCCGGTTGCCGCACGTGGTCTTCGGCCGCCCGGGTTGCTTCGTGCGAATCAAAAGTTCATTTTCGATCCCCTCACCCTGATGTGGACGTTCATTGTGATAATGCTTCAGCGTTAATCCGCCTGGGCAGTTTTGTAACCCGGCGGCTTTGGCATTCGCCACCAAATCCGACTCGAACTATACAAGTACTGACTGAATCAGGAGTTAGAAACATCCCAAAACAGAGAATCGGTTCGTAAAGGGTGTGGCCCGGGGAGCTTTTCTTATTTTTTGCGGAATTACCGCCAATCGACGGCTTGCACTGAAACTTGTTCCCGTGTGCGCAGCATAAGAAGCCCACTGGATGTAGCGGAAATATTTGTAGAAATGCTTCTTGCCGCTGCGCGGCCAAGGAACAAGTTCCTTGGGTACCCTTGCGAATCACCTGGGCTACCCGCTGTATTTTGCCGATTACGAGATTCCACTCAAGACTATCAATTACAGAAGTACTCAATCATTGCAGGATTTTTTCACTAGGCGGACCCTAATCTGAAACGCAATTTATGTCAATAAAATAATTTCCCGCAGGGGGAATTGGGGTTGTAAAAAACATGGCTGGACGTTACTAGCGGTGCGGGTATCTGACATCCACGCCACTGGGAACGGAGTTCCAGCCA